>MUCP01000016.1 GCA_002816875.1 SAR202 cluster bacterium Io17-Chloro-G2 | reverse complement strand
GCAAGGGGCGATCATTTAATCGGCTTCAAACTTGTCATTCTGTATGTTTCACTCATAGCTGCATGAGCCAATCAACGCCGGATACCACGGCCATCGTCAAACAATGCGCCCTGGAGGCAGGTTTCGACCTGGTGAAGATAACCTCCGCCGATGAGTTTGTCGGCGACCGCGACGCCGCATTGGACCGGATCAAGTCCGGGTTGATGGATGGCCTCCCCTGGTACACCGAGAGCCGGGTGCTGCGGGGCGCAGACCCTCACCAATTGTTGGCGGGGGCTCGGTCCGTCATCAGTCTGGGATTGAGCTACTACATGACCGGCAATAGCGATACCAAACGATCTACAGCGACAGGCAAAGTGGCCCGCTATGCCCAGGGACGGGATTATCACCGGGTCATCAAGTCCCGGATGCGGGATTACGTCCGTGTCTTGGATTCGCGCCTCTCAACCGTCCTCTCGGCGCCAATTTCAGCTCGATGGTACGTGGACGATGGCCCCATGTTGGACCGGGCCGCGGCCGCCCGGTCGGGACTGGGTTGGTTCGGGAAGAACACCAACATCCTCACTCCAAGCCACGGCTCCTGGATCTTCCTGGGACAGGTGATTACCGGCCTGAACCTGCAGCCCGACCCGCCCCTCCAAAAAACCTGCGGCAGTTGCGTTCGGTGCATCGACGCTTGCCCCACCGGCGCCATCGTCGCGCCCTACGTCATCGACAACGCCCGGTGTATCTCCCATCTGACCATAGAGAACCGTGGCCCCATCCCATTGGAGCTACGTCCCTTGGTGGGCGACTGGGTTTTTGGCTGCGATATTTGCCAAGACGTGTGCCCGGTGAACCGGAAGGCGCGCCCGGCCAACGCTCCCATCCCTAATCTTCCCCTGGGCGCCGGGCTCTCAGATGACGATATGGAACTAAACCTGGTGGAACTCTTGGAGCTGACCGACGAAGGGTTTCAAGACCGCTTCCGAGGCAGCCCGGTGGCCAGGGCCAAGAGGGTAGGTCTTCAACGCAACGCCTGTGTTGCCCTGGGAAACCGCCGGGAGGTGAGTGCGGTCCCGGCCTTGCTGCACGCTTTGAAAATGGGCGAACCTTTGGTGCGGGGCCACGCCGCCTGGGCGTTGGGCGAGATAGGAGGCGACGAGGCTAGCGAGGGCCTGATATCGGCGCTATCCACGGAAAAAGACGGGTACGTTAAAGAGGAGATCCAGGCGGCGGTGGAAAGGTCCGAGATCAGCCTTTCCGACACCAGCGGCATAATCGCGAAATGCAAGGGAAGGGTCCGGTTGTAGGACCCCTAAGCGGGCGGCTGGGATGGGGCGCCGCCACCTGATGCCGGCGCAGGGACCGCTGCCGGCAAACGCTGCTGAGGACGATTGCCGCCCCTGGCCGCGCCGTCCCCAGCGATTGCCCCTGCCGCCCCCACAGCCCTTAATTTGCGCCGCCTGCTGGAGCTCTTCTTTCTCCTTGAGCCATCGGGCGGCGGCGGCAAGAGGGCCGGTTTGTAATCCTTACCAAACCTAAGCTTCTTCATTTCCTCTTCAATGAGCAAAAAGTCGCTTTTGGGCAGCAAGTGCAGGTTGCCCTGAAACGCCATATACCAATTTTCCGGCGGCCATCGCTTGACGTATTCTAGCCGGGGCGCCAGCATATTGGCGTCGATGTACTGGGCGTCTTCCAGGGCGATTTCCGGCTTGATTTGAATTCGGTAGGGCCAAGAGGAACAACCTTCCGGGTCCCAAATAGGCGTCTCCTCTTGGAAATAGGACGAAGTCACGGTGGCCGTAGCCGTAAACCGGCGGATGCCCGAAACGTAAAATAGCACCCGGTCGCCGGCGCCCACCCTTTGCAGCTTACGCCGTTGCTGTAACTTCAACCCTTGGACGGTGAAGCCCAGGTCCTGGGTCCTGCGAAAGTTTTCGGAATTGGAGACGATCATCCAAAAATTGGCCGTCATAGAAACCTCATTCCGGCACACATGCCAGACTCTTTTTGTCACCGGCGCCAACCGTATTTTAGCACTTCAGGGTTGGCAGACCTATTCTCGGGTTGACAGGGCTAACAACGATTTTAAACCATTCGCGGAGTTGTGAATCCAGGTTGCCCTTGGCACCTGCTTGTTGTAATATCGCTCCGGCTACAACATAATCACCATTTGCGGTGTCCGGGCAACCCCCGGGGAATCCGCTAGGCGACACTATTGGGGAGGTACCAGGTATGGCATCTAGGGCTCCAGGAGAACGGGACATCGCCATCGTTGGTGTGGCCGAATCCGACGAGATGGGGACTGTCCCGAACAAATCGTCCCTGCAGCACCATGCGGAAGCGGCCCACAACGCGCTGGAAGACGCTGGCCTTTCCAAGAACGACGTAGACGGGGTGCTAACGGCTGGCTTTTCCACCTTGGCCACGGCCGAATATCTGGGCATTCATCCCGGCTTCACCGACAACACCTCCGTGGGCGGCTCCTCTTTTGTCATCCACGTGGCCCATGCCATTGCGGCCATCCGGGCCGGATACTGCGAAGTAGCGCTAATCACCCACGGCCAGGCGGGCAGGTCCACCCGGGGAAGGGTGCCTGGAGACCCCAACCAGCCGGTGGCCCAGTACGAAGCTCCCTATGGGATGATTGGGCCGCCCATCAACTATTCCATGGCCTGCGCCCGCTACATGCACCAGTACGGAGAGGACAAAACCCGGCAGGGCATGGCTGAGGTTGCCGTGGCCACCCGCAAATGGGCGAACCTGAACCCCAAAGCGGTGATGCACGACACTCCCATGAGCTTTGACGAGTACCACGATTCCCGGTGGGTTTCGTGGCCATTCCACCTTCCCGATTGCTGCCTGGTCACCGACTCCGGCGCGGCAATAATCGTGACCACCGCCGAGCGGGCCCGCAGCTGCCGCAAGGCGCCGGTTTGGGTGTTGGGCGCCGCAGAGGGCCACGACCATAACCTGATCAGCCAGATGCCTTCGTTGACCTCTACCTGGGCCAGGGAGAGCGGGCCCAAGTCGTTGCAGCGGGCCGGGCTCAAGCACGACGACCTGGACCTGACCATGATCTATGACTCCTTCACCTACACGGTGATGGTCACGTTAGAGTCCCTGGGCTTCTGCGGACCGGGAGAGTCGGCGGACTTTGTGGCCAACCAGCGCACCGCGCCCGGCGGTGACTTCTCCCTCAACACCAGCGGCGGCGGCCTATCCTATACCCATCCGGGCATGTACGGCAGCTTCCTTTTGGTGGAGGCAGTGCGGCAGATGCGGGGAGAGTGTGGGGAACGGCAGGTTCACAAAAAGGGAGATGCCGGCCGCAACCCGGCCGTCAGCCTGGTCAACGGCACGGGAGGTTCGCTGTCATCCACAGGCACGGTGGTATTAGCCACCTGATAGGTGACTCTCCATAACCCCATATCATCGGATCAACCAAAGGGCGGGATAATACTCCCGCCCTTTTTCTTTTTGGCGGATATCCGGGCAAAAAATGCGCCAGATTCCCCAAATCCTGTAAAACATCGCCTTTGGTCAAAATTTTAAATTATGCTAATATTCTTGGCGACTCGATAGCTGGTATGGCGGCTCAGCCGACCATTCCATCAAAAATACGCCACCGGCGTTTCGCGCCAAAGGCGAAAGGATACTTTCTCATGGACAAGGAAATCACCTCGTTCCTACAGCACCTCATTGTCGAAAAAGGGTTCTCCCGCAACACCACGGAAGCCTACCGCAACGACCTCTCCCAATTCTGGGATTTCCTCAAAGAACACGAAAACGGCGCCACCGATGGTGATAGGCCCTGGGACTTAGTTGACCTGCACCTGCTGAACGAATACATCGAAGACCTTCGTGGCAGAAAGGCCTACCGGGACACCACCACCGCCAGAAAAGTAGCCGCCCTCAAGTCGTTCTTCGGGTTCCTAAACGAAAACGGCACCGTTGCCGCCGACCCCACAGAATCCCTGGGTTCCCCCAGGGTGGGCCGGTCCCTGCCCAAATGTCTAACCGAAGACCAAGTGACCACCCTCCTGGACCTGGCATCCCTATCCGGCACCCCCGAAGGCCAGCGGGACGCCAATATCCTGGAACTGCTGTACGCCACCGGCCTGCGGGTAAGCGAGTTGGTATCACTAAACGTGCAGGATATAGACTTCCAAGAAGGCTACATGCGGTGCTGGGGTAAGGGGTCGAAGGAAAGGATCGTATACCTGTATCCCAAAGCGGTCACGCAATTAAAGCGCTACATCGCCAAACATCGTGAAAAGCTACTGTCCGGCAGAAAAGACCAGCCCGCCCTTTTCATCAACCACCGGGGGGATAGGCTAACCCGCCAGTGGATTTGGGCCATCCTGAAAAACTATGGCGAAAACGCGGAAATCGACCAGCGGATAACGCCTCATACCCTGCGTCATAGCTTCGCCACACACCTGCTGCAGAACGGCGCGTCGCTGCGCCACGTTCAAGAGTTGCTGGGTCACTCCAGCATCTCGACAACCCAGGTGTACACCCATCTGACCACCAACTACCTTCACCAGGAGTACGAAAAGAGCCACCCCCGCGCCTGAGCCCAAGCAATGGCAAAGGCAGCTGATCCCAAGTTCAACTTGTCAGTTTCGGGGGTGCATCTTGACTGGTATAGAGATCTACATGTTGGGGTATTTGGCCTTCTGCGGGGCTGCGGTTCTAGCCGTAATCAAGATGTGACCAACTGCCGCAACTCAACATAGGTCCTTTAACATCACCGCGGAGATCACGATATCCGCTAAGCAATCTGATCAGGATCAACGTTGACTAGAGTGCTTAGCGATGGGTTTTGGTTAGACGCTTTCAATGGGTTCGCCGTGGCGGACCAGGTATGGTCCGGGAACTCGCCGGAGTATCAAATAGACCATGGCCATGGGCGGGGCTACGGCTGCCCATTTACGCGATTTACTGTTATAGTAGTTATGCGTAATTCACTAGGAGGCCAATCTCCATGGCGGGTAAATCTCGCCGGGTGGCATCACGCCAAACCCAGTTGACCCGGCGCAAAAAACGCCAGCAAAGGGGCCCAAGTGGCATTCCCGTCACTGAACCTCAGCCCGTTGCCGTAGCCGCGGCCACCGGTGAAGACGATTCGGCGGGAACGCTGCCCGGCGCCGTGGCTCAGCCAGCGGAATCCATGGCCGCGGCCGTCCCGGCGCCCAGCGCTCCATCCCCAACCAGGCCTCCCTCCCGTTCCAGGGACGAACGCCCTTCCGCCTACACCTACACTGGGGCCGAACTCAGGCGCATTGTCATCATGGCTTCAACAGGGTTCGCGGTGTTGATTGCTCTAGCGTTTGCCCTCTAGCCCATCAAACCCTTAGACTGTTATGCCCCTCAAAGAATCGGAACAACGCCTACGGGTGACCCCCGAAGGGCCGGGCGTCTACCTTATGAAGGACGCTCGGGGGACCGTGCTGTACGTGGGCAAAGCCAGCGTGCTTCGCAACCGCCTCAGGACCTATTTCGGCGCTACTGCCAATCTCCCCAACAAGATCCGGCGCATGCTGGAACAGTTGGACGATTTCGAGTGCATCGTCACCGATTCCGAGGCCGAAGCTCTGATCCTGGAGAACACCCTGATCAAGCGGTACCGTCCCCGCTACAACGCCCGCCTCAAGGACGACAAGACCTATCCCTTCCTGAAGATCGATCTTAAAGAAGAGTTCCCTAGGGTCTACATCACCCGAAGGGTCTTAAAAGACGGCGCACGCTATTTCGGCCCCTTCGCCACGGCTGGGACCGTTCGCCAGACCATGGACCTGATCAAAAAGCTGTTTCCCTACCGCTCTTGCACCAAGACCATTACGGGTAACGACCCCCGGCCTTGCCTGGAATACTACATCAACCGGTGCGTGGCGCCCTGCACTGGGTTCGCCTCCAAAGAGGAGTACGGTCAGGTTATACAGCAGGTCATCCTTTTTATGGAGGGCGACACCGAGGCCGTTACCCAGGATTTGCAACAAAACATGGAACGGTCTGCCGACAACCTGGAATTCGAGCGCGCCGCGGTCTTGCGGGACCGGATACGCAGCGTGGAGCGGGTGGCCGAAGAGCAGCGCATCAAGGTGGATTCCAACCTGGTCAAGGACATGGACGTCATAGCGGTGGCTCAAGGGACCAATGAAACCTGGGTGCAGGTGTTCTTCATCCGCCACAACAAACTTGTGGGAAGCGACCACTTCTTCATGGAGGGCACCCAAGACGAGCAGCCGGGCCTGGTGCAGAGCCAGTTCATCAAGCAGTTCTACGGCACTGCGTTGACCATCCCTCCCCGCATACTTGTTCAACACCCCATGGAGGAAGAAGAGCTCATCACCCAATGGCTGCGAGACCTGCGGGCCGGCGCCGTCAGGATCACCCGTCCGCAGCGGGGAGACCACAAACGGCTGGTTGACGTGGTGGCCGCCAACGCCAGCCAAGGGTTGGCCCAGTACCGAGTGAAGTGGTTGAACGATTCAAACGTCACCCAAAAGGCCACCGAGGAATTACAGGAAGAGCTGAGCCTGCCCATGCCGGTCCACCGCATGGAGTGCTACGATATATCGCACATCCAGGGAACCAACACGGTGGCCAGCATGGTGGTCTTTGAAGACGGAAGGCCAAAACCGGCCCATTACCGCCGGTTCAGGATCAAAACCGTTGAAGGCGTTGACGACTTTGAGAGTATGCGAGAGGTGATCCGCCGCCGTTTCAAACGGCTGGGCGCAGCCCGGGCCGCCGAGGCAAAAGGAGGCGCGTTCGCGGAAAGCTCTGGAGACGCCTGGGGCATCCTGCCCGACCTGGTGTTGATCGACGGAGGCAAGGGTCAGCTGTCCGCCGCACTGGAGGTGTTCCTGGAGTTGGGAATAGACGACGTTCCCCTCGCGTCATTGGCCAAAGAGAACGAAGAGTTATTTGTGCCCCACACTCCTGAGCCCATCGTCTTACCCAGGGACTCCCAGGCGCTGTATCTGGTTCAGCGGATCCGCGATGAGGCCCACCGGTTCGCCATCACCTACCACCGCAACCTCCGCAGCAAAAGCAGCGTCAAATCCGCAATAGACATGGTCACGGGAATCGGCCCCAAGCGCAAACGGACCCTCTTACGCCGCTTTGGCACGCTAAAGGGCATCAAGGAAGCCCCGGTGGACGATATCGCCGCTGTTCCCGGAATGACCCGCTCCCTGGCCCTGCGCCTCAAGCAAACGTTGTAGGGCCGGATCGCACCGCTTTCTCCGATGCCGAACCAACATGGGAGCGCTGGCACTGGTAATCTGTAGATCAACTTCTTTGGGCACGAGGCCTTTTCTATTAGGGCTTCCCATGCCCCATTTGTTAAATCATTGAAAGCCACCTATTCGTCCCTGAAGGCCGTTCCCGCCTATGCTGGTGATTCGTCCTTGAATCTGTCATGGCTCTCCAAGATAGATACCGTCTATTGGAGAGTATCAGGAGGATATTAGGTTAACGTCCCGCCATTTCCGCTTTGGCTTTCAGCTGAGATCCACCCCTTATGGCATCGTATATTCTAGACTGCCGCTTCCGTGCTTGTTTGGTTTTACTCCCAATTTGCCCTTGAACCAGTCTAAAATCGAAGCGGTTTCATATACCCAGCCATCTTTGTAAAATGCGTCTTTCTTTTTGTCTTCATCCGCGAACTTCTCAAAGTTCGCGGCCATAACCAAGGCCAATGTCGACATTGGAGAAGATTCTCCCTTTTTTACCCGCCAATCCTCGTGACTACCCCAGCTGTCGCAATTTATGTGCGCTTCCTTAACGGTCTTTCCACTGATCGCGGCTAAAAATCCCGTCCACTGACCCTTCCCTTGCTCCTCCATAGCCATATGTACCCCTCCCCCGCCGCCGTCCTTAAACATTACCGTCACAGCCATACAGCCTGCTGACAGCGCAGTATATTTTAGTTTCTTACCGCTTGCTACAAGTGCGTACTCCTCTTCTGCGATTTTCAACGGATCGCCCGCCTTACTTAAACGTTGCACTACATTCAACGAGCCTTCATCTCTCGCAAATTGCGAGGTCCTTTGAGTTGTCGTTTCAGGTTGATCACCTTTGCCGGATGGTCCCGTCTTATTTTCGTTATTTTGAGCAGGTCCAACGGAAACGTCTTTCGTCGGCATCCTCCGAGCCACGGGATTAGGGCCCCTGCCGGCCATGGCTTGCAAGCGAGCGGTGTTAGCAGCCTGGTGATCTTTGTCCGCCATGTCCTGCATGGCCTCCAGTTGCTTTACTTGAAAGCTGTTATCTGCAATCTCATGTAGGTTTCTAAGCTGTATGGCTTCCGGGCGATTATCAATAAAGCGAATTGTCGCCTTGTTGCCCCTGTCTTCCCGCGAAGGCTGATTTCCAACAGCTCTTATCCGATTTTTCTGGCTTTTACTGGCGCGGTCCTGCATGTTCTTCACCGTCTCGAGTCAGTCCGCCGATGGGCTTGATCTGCATTTCCCAGATCGAATAGGTCCCCCAACTATGGGGTTCTAAGGGATTCTTGAACTATAAAACCACTTCCCGTATGGGTCAACTCCTATCCGATTCGCCAAGGTGGGCCACCCTATGGCTCGGCCCTATCAAAAACGTGTTGTATCGTTGGTAAGTTGGCAGCTTCCCTGACGGCTGGGGATTGACGGTTGATATTGCGGATCAATGGAGCCTTTGCGCCGCCACCCATCGGGCGCTTCCGAAGCCGGTACGCGATTCATCTTAATCCCGGCTACAAGATTCATGGAGCGGCCTTACGGGTAACGATCTTATCGAATTACCACATCAATAGTTCGGCCCAAATGGAGGATACGGGTGAGGTTTCCTAGCTGTTTTTCCAGGATTCGTTTGTCGTCCAACGGCATCGACGACCCTTACATTCCTACACCTTTTCCGGCTTGATTACATCAGGGTACTCGATTACCATAGCCGTCAATGTAATTGATTCACCGGTGTGACCATGGCCAAGATATCCATAACACTGCCCAACATCACTGAGATCAGCCTGGAAGCCGAGGACGCCTCTGAGATGCGGCAGATGGTCGGCTTGTTCAAAAGCGACCTTCTGAGCGAACTGGTTCAGTTGCCCCCGGCAGGTACCCAAATCAAAGATGTACCGGAGCATCCCGACAAAGATAACAGTGTACCGGCCAACGGCGCCGGCCACACGCCTGACATCAACCCAGTCAGCGACCGCAAGACCCGGGGCGGTTCGCCGGCCCAGCAGGATATCCCCGAAGCCGCTCCACCACCACCGGCGGCCGAACCAACCACCAAAGAACCCTCCGGCCAGAACCCCTCCGTTCAGGACCCCCCGACGGCGGCAGGTTCCAACGGCGGGCAGCCGTCTCCGGAAAACACACCCAGTCCATCCATTCCGGCTCAGTTTTCAGACCCACGGCTGGGGCACGATTTCACGGTTTTCTGCAGGACGGTCAATCCGATGGGCGATATGCGGAAAGTGGTGGCCGCCGCAGAAGGGGCCGCCCGGATGTTTTCCATGGAGAACGTAGACGCCTGGGAGTTGGGACACCTATTTGACACGGCCGGTTGGTCCCAGCCCCACAGCTTCACACAGGCCCTGCGCAACGCCGCCCGCAGTAAATTTCGCTGGCTGGAGCGGGTCCCCGGCAGGTCGGGCCGCTATTCTGTCACCGACGCAGGCCGGGCGGTGGTCTTGAAGGGAACCAACCTTCTCTGACAAATCGTGCGAGATTCCCAGCCCGTCTCACTCCATTTGACCGAAGTCCCGTGCCTGACGCAGCCCCGTCCCAAGCAGCCATTAGCATCCAAGTTTGATTTTAGGCGCCTACAGTTGCGGCTTGCCGTTGGGGGTAATATCCTTAGCGGTGATATTTCCCATTTCGATGAACCCAACACGGGCCATTTACGGGCTATTTAACCGAACTCAAAGGGAGGCGGCTTCCATGAAAATGTACATCAACGGTTCCTGGGTCGAAAAAGCCGAGACTATGCCGGTGTTTAACCCATTCGACCAATCGGTGATAGATACCGTCCCCAAGGCCAATGCTTCCGACGTTGACCAGGCCATCGCCAGCGCCGTCCGGGGCGCCGAGGCCATGCGCAAATTGACCGCCTATGACCGCTATTCCATTTTGCGTAAGACCGCCGATCTGCTGGCCGAGCGCTCGGAGGACCTGGCCAAGACGATAACCATGGAGGAAGGCAAGGTCATCGCCGAGGGCCGAACCGAGGTGCAAAGGGCCATACAGACCATCACCGGCTCCTCCGAGGAAGCCAAGCGGCTCCACGGAGAGACCGTGCCCTTGGACGCCGCTCCCGGAAACCTGAACCAGTTTGGGTTCACCATCCGCGTCCCCGTGGGCGTGGTCGCGGCCATCGCCCCATTTAACTTCCCATTGAACCTGGTATGCCACAAGGTTGGACCCGCCCTGGCTGCGGGCAACGCGGTGGTGTTGAAGCCGGCGGGAGACACACCCCTTTCGGGTCTGAAACTGACCGAGATCCTTCTGGAAGCCGGTTTGCCCGCCGAGGCCATCCAGTGTGTCACCGGCTCGGGAGCGGAGATAGGCGACGCCATCACCGGCGATCCCCGGGTCCGCAAGATAACCTTCACCGGCAGCATGGAAGTGGGCGACCGCATCTGCCGCAACGCCGGGATCAAAAAGGTAACCATGGAACTGGGCTCCAACAGTCCACTCATCGTAATGTCCGACGCGGATATAGAGAAGGTGGCGGCCGCCACGGTGGCTGGTGGATTCGCCAACGCCGGACAGGTGTGTATCTCCACCCAACGGGTGTTCGCCGACCGAAGCATCTATGCCGATTTTCTGGATGCGCTGGTCGCGCCCACCGAAGCGTTTTCCATGGGAAATCCCCTGGATGAAAGCGTGCGCATGGGACCGATGATCCGCGAGTCCGACGCCAACCGGGTCGGCGAGTGGATATCTGAAGCGGTCAGCGGCGGCGCCCGGATCATGGCCGGCGGAGACCACGAAGGGACGCTTCACTCCCCGACAGTGGTGGCCGACGTCAAGCCCGACATGCGGGTCTCCCGGGAGGAGCTTTTCGGCCCCGCCGTGGCCGTCAGCGCTTTCACCGACATCAACGACGCCATTTCCATGGCCAACGACAGCCGATTCGGCCTGTCGGCGGGTATCTTCACCCAGAACCTGGACTGGGCCATGCGTTTCGCGCGAGAAGTCCAATCCGGCAGCCTGCACATCAACTCGGCCCCCGGCTGGCGGGCCGACCTGATGCCCTACGGAGGCCTGAAGGACAGCGGCATGGGCAAAGAGGGCCCGTCCTACGCCGTCCAAGAGATGAGCGAGCTAAAGATGGTGGTGTTCCACCTTTAGGCGTGGACATGACTGGTTGCTCGCAAGGCGGATCAGGAGACACTTTGAGCGCTGGTCTTGGCTATAGCGTTCGATGAATTACAACCGGGAAGATTTAAAATCAGTGTATCTCTGTTCCTACTGCGAAGGATTGCTGTACACAGACTCTTCGGAGCCCCCAAGGGACGTATGTTTCAATCAAACATGCGAACTATGGCCGAAAGAACTGACTTCCATTGTCGACGCTTCAGCGGAAAACGAGCCGCAAATCTACCAGGAACTAAAGGAAATGGAGGCCGTACTTGAATCCGAGATTGGCCAATGGGACCATGGAGAATTAGCTCGCCTCACCTACAGAGCACGAAAAGAGCTAATCACCATAGCGATCGACCAGGGAGTAATGCCCTCTCTCGACTTTTGGTTCGCCATTGGCGAGCTACTTTTATTGATAAATAAACGCCCACCATCTGGCGTAATTACCGACATCGAAAGGTTTAAGGCTCTACTCGAAGTCACTCGAAAGTGGAGTTTCCATCACCGCAACCTCGAGGACTTACGAACAAAGAGATACTATATCGGACGAACCGAGGCCGAGTTACGGGTTTTTTGGATCAAATACGCCTCTGCAATTAGGGAAAATCAAAAGTCATTAGGCCTAATGTCCATTGGTGACTTAGGAGACGCGGAGGATCCCTTCACCTATTCTTTCCTAGAGGACACGGTCGTCGCAGATGCAGACCCTGGTACAACCACCGATCTTTCGGAGTGGTTCGATACCCTTTGGCAAATGAGTCTCCAAATGCGGTACGCATTTCGGAGCCATGCCAGAACCCTTCATCAATACGATTACAAGCCGAATCCAGTTGACATGTCGGTTCTGGCGGGATGGCATCTGAAAATGATTGAAACCAACGACACTGGGGTTTGGTCATTCGACGATCTCGGGAATTTACACGAGCACATAAGTCAATACTCATGCGGACGTCGGTCAGCCTCCGACTTCTTGAACCATTACGTGGATCATACCGAACTTGTGCCTGTAGTCGTCCGGACTCCAGATGGTTTAATAATGGACCGTCTAACTATTATTTACTTCCTAATCTACCTCCACGGTTGTCTGATGCCGACAGACGACATTGGACCGTCAATCGATGAACCTATACTGAACAAAATCAGGAGCCGTCTTGGGCCTAGATTCAAAGATTGGCTGAGAAAGGAGATCCACAACCACGGTTACAATGGTCCGGATGAAGCGGTCACGATTCGTGCCCAAGGTCAAACTTTCGAGTACGATATCCTGGCACTCTCTGAAGATGCGCGGTGCATCATGCTCGCCGACGCAAAATACCGTGATATGGCCCCATCGTCATTTACGGGAGCCAACTTGATCAGACAAGAGCTGCTCGGCAAGGGTGGTCTCAGGGACGAAGCATGCCGCCAACAGCTCCGTTTGGAATTTTTCCAAAAGAACGTGGATAGTTTTACCCAATACCTTGCCCCAAAACGTCCCTGGGAAGAATACGACGTGCGAAGTTATTTGATTACCAAACACATCCCTCTAGCTCATCAATTTCGTGACACTAGAATGATGCTGGCCGCCGAGTTTCTGCGTACCGAACTCAGTTGAAGCAATTTCGCAGAGGGTCTGGAATATTTGGTTTTGGTGCCTTACAAAAATCTCGATGAAAGGACAATGCCTAAATGCAATTGATAACCGAGCCGGCGCGCAAGGCGCTGGTGGTCACGCCCCATCCCGACGACGCAGAGGGCGGCTGTGGGGCCACCATGGCCAAGTGGATCAAAGAGTCGGGCAGCGAATTTACGGTCCTCATGTGCACCAACGGCGACAAGGGGACTTCGGACCGCGAGTTGGGGTCAGCTGAATTAGCCGCCATCCGGGAAGGAGAGCAAAGGGACGCCTCCAGCGTGCTGGGGGTTAAAGACGTGGTGTTTTTAGCATACCCAGACGGCGGTTTGGAAGATACGATGGAATTCCGCGGCCAGGTGGTGCGGCAGATCCGCAAGCACCGGCCCGATACCATTTTCTGCATCGACCCCTACCGCAGCAAAAGCCACACCCACCGGGACCACCGGATGAGCGGCCAGGTAGCCCTGGACGCCGCCTTCACCTACGCTTGGAGTTACCTCTACTTTCCCGATCAGATATCCCAGGAGGGCTTGGAACCCCACCGGGTGGAGCAGGCGTTTTTGTGGGGTAGCGAATCCCCCGATTCCTTTGTAGAGCTGGCGGACGCATACCTTGAGATGAAGGCCGAATCCTTGAGCCGCCACGTGAGCCAGATGCGGAACAGACAGCCGTCAGACCGTATGGAGCGGATTCACCGGTGGTCCGGCGAAACCGGCGAGAAGGCCGGCGTCGCCTACGCCGAGGGGTTTAGGCGGATCCAATTCGACATCGGCTCGGAGGATTGGAGCTTCCTGCACCGGTAGCTGATTGCTGTTAGCTATCAGCCGTTAGCCTTTGGCGACGCGAATTGGCGGATCGCGGTGAAGTACTCGGTGAAACCCAGGTGCATCAAGTCGTTGTGGCCCGCCCCCGGAATGATCAGTAGGTGTTTATCCGGTGACACGAATTTTTGATACATCCCCACCGCATCGCTCAACGGCGCCAGGCCATCCATCTGGCCGTGAATCACCAACACCGGGATCTCTATGGATAGCACCTTTTCCAGGTAGTCGGCCTGGAACTTTTTGCCTTCCTCCGGGTCTAATCCCCGTGTGAAATTCGCCAAGGTGGGGCGGCCGCTCTCGATTATCAAACCTTTGAGGCCCCCCGGCGGGTTGGCCGCCAGTTCAAAGGCCGCGTGGCGTCCCATGGAACGCCCCATGACGAATCTGGGGCCCTGGTAACCCCCGGACTCCAATAATCCCCACAACGAATCCTGGATTTTGCACGCATCGGAAAGCATGGTGGAAAAGGCTGGGCTACCGTCGCTGCCGCCATAACCCCGGTAATCGGCAACAAAGAAGTTGAGACCGACCTTGTTGTATATGGGAGCGATGCCGTCGTAGTCACACGCCGTCTCGCCGTTGCCGTAAAAGAACAGAATGGTGGGGCTTTCGTCTTTAGAAGCATCGGCGCCCGCGGGGAAGAAACGGCAGGAGAGGGATATTCCATCCTCCACCCGCACCATGTGGTCTTCAGCGCCGTCCGGAGTCGGAGACCAATTCTTCCGGGGATAAAACGAGTTCATGGAGATTTCAGGCCGGTCCAGCTTTGAATAATCGAGGGCTGGCATTGGATCGCCTCCGAAGTGGCAGTGGGTTATTTTGCCGATTGGGCGCCGGAGGTCCGGGTTTGGCCGGTTCCTCTACCTGAGTTCCTGCTTTAGCAGTTCGTTGCAGAAATCACCGTTATCAATCCCGTTCGCCCTGAGCTTGTCGAAGGGTCTTTTCCCCTAGGGTGGTTCGATAGGTCCGACTTCGTCGCGACTCGCGACCTGCGGTCTGAGTTCACATCGAACGGTAGTTTGTAACGGGTATTCGCAAAACTAGGCGCCAGGTTCCTGGAAACGGCGGATGATCTTCTTTAGCTGAGCTTCCTCTATGGGTTCCGCCGTGTGAGGCGAGAAGCTCACCTCATCAAGCAGGCCCTCGTACCGCTGCAGGAATATATCGGCAATCTCGTCGTATTCCCCGCGGATGCAGAAAGCGTCCAACATCTCATCGCTGACAAGTTCGGCCATCTCAGCCCACCGCCCGTTCAGAGACATCTCATGCAATTGCTGGCCCACCTCAGTGAACCCGTGACACTCCAGCGCCGGAAAATAAGTGCGGGTTGACGCATAAAAAGAGATACGCCGCCGGACTTCGGACTCCATGGCTTTGATGCTGGATGTGTTAGGTCCGGTTATGATAAAACCGCCGCCGCTGAGTTTGGCTTGAGAAGGGTCCCGTCCCGCCTGTTCAGCTCCCTTTACCACGTTGGGCTTTATCACTTCCCGCACGTACTTGCCGGAGGTGAGGCTGTGGAGCATCAAGCCGTCGGTCACTTGGCCGGCCACCCGGCTGTTGTAGGCGTTTACCGCGCCGTTGTAGACGCCGGGGTGGGGAAAGAGGCTGGGTCCAGGATTGAAAAACGGCGACATCAGGGAGAACTGGTAAAACTTCCCCTGGTAGTCCAGACTCCCATCACCGTTCCAGCAATCCCAAATGTGTCGCAAAGATTCGACATATTCCCGCAGTTTGGGCCCCGGTGATTCCCATTTGGTGGAGAACCGCCGTTCGATGTGGCCCTTGACCTGGGTGCCCAAGCCCAGGCGAAACCGGCCCCCAGAAAGTTCCTGCAGGTCCCTGGCTGTATGGGCCACGACCATGGGTGAACGAGGAAAGGCAATGGCCACCCTGGTCTCGAGGGACACTTTGGACGTGGCCGTGGCAGCCAGAACCAGGGGCAAGAACGGGTCGTGGGAGGTTTCGCTGGCCGAAACCCCGTCGTAGCCCATGGATTCGGCCCAGGAAGCCTCGGCAGCCACTCCGCTCAGGTCTTTGGAAGCCAGATGGTATTGAACCCGCATACAACCCTCCGACCGCAAGTCCGGGAGGCCTCTAGCCCCGGAACCGGCACCATATATTAGGAGCCTCCCAAGTATACCTCAGGGCTCCTAATCAGGTTGTATTTGATTGGCCAGCGGTCTGGTATTCAACTGCCGGCGTAAGGAAAAACTGGAAGACTTCTGTACCAAGGCCGGGACACACGGTTTCCAGCCTTTGTCCATGGGCGGACAGCAAGGTCCGGCAGATCTCTAGCCTAAGGCGATGATGCCGCCGGCTGGACGCGGCGTTGGCAGCAGCATCCCCGCCTTCAGCAAGGCCGATGGATACCGATGGCTTTCCCTCCCGCCACCTGGCATCAACCGTCACTCTTTGACAACCGGGGTGACAGCCGGGGTTTGCCTGTTCAACTTCTTTAGCCAAATAGGTGATGACCTGAACCATTCTGGCGGGGTCCACGAGCACTTTGGGTAAAGTTCGTTCATAGTCGAATGAGACCAGATGGCGGTCCGCATCCAACGCGCATTTTGCGTGGGCTTGGTGGAACAAATCCTCGATTCGGAGAGACTCCGGCCTAAGGGCTATAGCCCCCAATTCCTTTTGCGTGGGTGTAAGCAAATCTGAAACAGCCCGGTCCAGCCTATCGGACTCCCTCTCGATGATTTGTAAGAACTCCCGGTACCTTTCCTGGGACCGACTGATGTCTTGACGCAGCATAGTGCTGCTAAAGCCCTTGATCGAAGTAAGGGGGCTGCGCAATGACCGGGAGGTTTCAGCCAACAACTCCTGGTGAAGTGGTTTCAAACGGCTTTCAAGTTTGCCAGAATCAGTTCGATTCCCGGCATCCTTGCGGCGGGCCGACTCTATCTCGTTGGCGGCTTCTCCGACGAAGGCTTCCAACAAGCAAACCTCTTCCTTGGTCCAGGCAAACCCCTCGCCTCGTCCTAACATCAGCACACCGGTCTTTTCTACGGAATTCTGCAACGGTAAGGCGAGGCATTCCCAAGACCGCTCTTGGGAAAACGCTGTTGGTTGGTCTTTGGCTGGAGACTGATCGACGGCGGCCGGTTCGGGCCGGTGAGGCAGAGACCGCCGGACCGGCGCCCCTTTTTCGAAGCAATGAGCAGCCAGGCCCTCAATCTCTTCCGTGAGGGCTTTCGGCGATCCTTGCTCATGAACAATACCGTCGGCTATGGTTGACGGTCCCAGCGATTGGTGGTCAGGCATAAAGACAGCATACCATTCCGCTTGGCCGATACTCGCCGTCTGGTCGCCAAGAGCCTCGGTCAAGGATGTGAGGCTTTCTACCGGGTCTGGCAGCATTTCCCCTTTTCTTAGCTGTTGAAGCTGAAATGCTTGCCGCTTGGCATGGACATAAAGGCGGTTGCTCTGAACCACCGGGGAGATCTGAACCCCCATCTGAACTAGGATGGTCTGCTCCTGAATGGTAAAGCCCTTGCCCCGGTCCCGGCAGATGGTCAAAGTCCCGATAGTTTCCTCTTTGAAATCCAGCTGGGTGTCGATTGAAATGCCGGTGGGTACGCCTGTGGCCGGTATCAAATCAGGATCAAGTATCCCCGTGGCAGGAGATGCCCAAAGATCACGATAATCATATCCATTGGGGTCTATCCAGGAGATGCCCGCGCGGTCAATTGGAACCACTTTATCAAGGGTACCGACGAAGGGAGGGAAAACTTCTTCCATCGACAAGGACGCGCCCAAGATGCTGGCCAACTCTCGCCGAACATCCTGGTAAGCCGGTTCAAGCCGGTTCCCGGCAAGATGAATTGGGGATGGCAGGTGCGCCATAGAGGGTGAAAGCGCTGCAACAATCTCTTCCAAGCAAGTTTGATCTACGGTCCCATAGGCCTGAGGCAGCCTGTGTTCCAAGAGAACCATTCCTACGGCGATACCGTGATGGAGCACCGGGGCCAGCAACGCGGACCTCATTCCCGTTGGCGTCATTTGGTTCCACACTACCGGCCTTGCACATTCCGATAGGTCCTGGAATATCCGGCTTTCCCCATTGGCGGCCGTTTCTCCCAGCCCGCTGTCAGACAACTTCAAAGTCTCTCCCGGCCGGCAGCGGCGCATGCCTTGGCCGGTTTGGTAGGCGCACATTGCCAGGTCTGATTCTTGACTGACCCAATATATTCTGAGGCGTTGGAATTCAACCAACTCCTTGATTTCCGCGGCAAAATGCCGGAAAACCCGATCATGAGGCACCCCTGGCGCCGCTGCTTGACTGACGCTTTGCACCGCACGTTTAACTAGTTGGTTGCCATTCAAACAGCGTACCAACCTGATATTTTCCAAGGCCAACGCCAGGCGGTCCGCGCATTCCTGAACCAACTCCCGGCGGGGCGGGCTGTACACTTCCGGCCCAAAACCTCTTACCAATACCTCTCCCAACAGTCCCCCGTGCCCGTTGAGTGAGATACGTAGAGGAGGACTAGGAAAGGGAAGAGTTCTTTCGGGCAGGGTTACACTGACGCCAACCGGATTCGCTAGAGACGGGCAGGAAATAGCAGGGTTCGCCCATGAATAGACTACTCTGCTAGTGTCACCTTCAGGCTCCAACAGCACAATGGCCATTCTTTCCATGGGAAGAACGGGTGTGATTTGGGAGGCGAATTGTAGGCACGCTTCGGCTATGTGCGAATCGGATAGAGGGACCACAGCGGCGTGAATCAGATCAACCCCGCCTTTTGGCCCAGGTTTAGAGAGATTGTTCGCCATTTATGTAAAGGCGGCCATCGATCCGGCCTATTTGAGTGTCTATCCAGGGTATCGTAACGGCACGTGGCACTATAGTTTGCTTGGGCCGTGCCAAGTGGTTATCGATTGACATCAAGTAATAATCTATGATAACGATTCGGCATTATAACCATTAGGACATACCAGCGTAAAGCATATCAGACTTTGCCGCCATCACGAAATCGTTTCGGTGCAGATTTTTTATCTTGTGGGTCCACCATGTGACCTTCACGCTTCCCCATTCCGTGATGAGCCTGGGATGGTGCCCCTCCTCCTCCGCCAATTCCCCCACGCGGTTGGTGAACTCCAGCGCAGCCTGAAAGTTGGCGAACCGAAACGGCCGGTCCAATTTTCTGATTCCGTCTTCCTCCACCAGGCGCCAATCGGATACCCGAGGAAGTAATTCGTTTAACTCATCGGGGGTGACATGGGGCGAATCCCGCCGGCAGGCAACGCATTTTTCCTGATTGAGGGCACTCACAACTGAACTCCTTACTGTAACGATTCAGGCTTCGCTGGATGTAGCAAGTCCCAGCTTCCGGCTAATATTAGCATAGCGTCCCGCCATACGGCGGGCGCCGGCTTAGCGAGGCCGTATTGCGCTTCTCCGCGTTGCTATTCATGGCGCAGGGCAATCGCGTCTTAACCCATGCATGTAGGATTATGCAGGCCACCCACATCCGGGTCTAACTGTCATTCCGGCGCAGGCCGGAATCCAGAAATCCTTTTCAGCTGCAAACAATGCTCATGGGAACAATTGCACGCTTGGACTCCGGCTTGCGCCGGAGCGACGAAGCTGGGCCAACCGGTACCATTTAAGACACGATTGCCCTGATTCATGGCGGGAGTGACAAATTTCTTGCCAAATCATAAGATATGTTTGACGAGAAATAACCTGCTAGACACCCTGGAGGTTCGCACATGATATTCGGCGCCATCACCAATTCCTGGCGTTTGCAGCTTGAGCAAGGCGATTTGTTGCCCCTGGTCCAAGAGGCCCAATCCCGCAATTCCAAGCATATCGAACTGCGCCAGACCTGTTTGGGATCCTGCGAGACCGGCAAAGACCAGGACTGGCGGCCGGTGTTGTCTAACCTAAGATCTCTGGTGGACCAATTTCCGGGTCTTTCCTTCGACTTGGCCATGGCCCTGCCATGTTTATCCCAGCGGGTAGACCCCATGGGAGAGCAATTCCAAGCGGCGCTGGAGGGCGCCAAAGTAGTGGGACGAACCCAACCCCACCTGCGGCTCGTAGACCCCGCTCCGGCGGAATCGGTCTGGGAGTCATCGGGCGATATACCCGAGGAGGCAATGGGCTTGGCGGATCTGGCCAAGGAAGCCGCCCGCCAGGGCGTGACGATTTCCGTGGAAAATTCGGGCCAGCCCATCCGCAGCATGGCCCTCTTAGTCAATCAGGCCAGGGCTGCCATGTCTGAAAGCGAAGGGGCCTTTTTGGGTCTTTGCCCCGACCCCACCAATCAACTCCGCCGGTTTCCCGGCAGCGATCCGCTGGCGGAATTGGATGCCATGCCGGTGGATATGATCAAGATAATCCACTTCAAGCAGGCCGGCGGCGGCAGTCCCCATCCCGCGGTGGACGATGGCGACCTGGACTGCCGGAGGTTGATGCGACTGCTGGAAACCAAGGGTTACCAGGGTGCGGCCATCATGGAGATACCGCCCCACGAAAACGTGTTCGATAACCTTTCCGAGAGCTACAGCTATTTGCATGGCCTTAACTCCGGAGCGAAATAGGCCATGGGACTGACTGTTTTAGAAATTGGGGTGGGCAACCCGTCTTCCCCTGATGTAACTGAAAAGATCGAGTTTCTCATCGACTCAGGGGCTATATATTCCGTGGTTTCAACTCCGGTGTTGGAAAGGCTTGGTATCCAATCCCTGTCGGAGCAGGAATTCCGGCTGGCAGACGGGTCCAAGATCGTCCGCAAGAAGGGTATCGCACTTTTCAGATATGGCGATCGCGTGGGTGGCGCCGATGTCATCTTCGGCGAAGAGGAAGACAGCCTACTTCTGGGAGCGTTAACTTTAGAGTCGCTGGGCCTTGGCTTGGACCCCCTTCGGCGGGAGTTACTGCCTTTGCCCATGCTTCTGGGCGGCTTTGAGCGCCCCAATCCTACCCTTGCCTGATCGATGCCCAGTTACGACGACTACACCGTATCCATCCACTACGACCGCCGGCTTTTTCGCCACGACATCGCCGGGTCCATGGCCCACGCCAGGATGCTGGCCAAAACCGGGATCATCAGCGATGAAGACTTACGGCAGATAAACCAGGGGCTGGAAAAGATACTGGTCGAGATCCAAGACGGCAGCTTCCCCTGGGACGCGTCTTTGGAAGACCTGCACATGAACATCGAGTCCCGGCTAGACCACCACATCGGTTCAACTGCCGGGAGGCTGCACACGGGGCGCTCGCGCAACGACCAAGTCGCCCTTGACATGCGGTTGTACGTGAAAGAGGCAGGCAGCCAGACCGCGGAAGGGCTACGGGGGGTCCAGGAGGCGTTGGTCGCCCTGGCCGAAAAATACCCCGGCGTATTGATGCCGGGATACACTCATTTGCAACGGGCCCAACCCGTTCTCTTCTCCCACCATATGCTGGCCTATTTCCAGATGTTCCAGCGCGATGTCTCCCGGTTCCGTGACTGCCACCACCGTCTGGACGTCCTGCCCTTGGGCAGCGGCGCCCTGGCGGGAGTCCCCTATCCCACCGACCGGGAATTTCTAGCAAAAGAACTGGGTTTCGCCGCCGTCAGCGCCAACAGTATGGACGCGGTTTCCGACCGGGATTTCGTGGCGGAATTCTTGGCGGCGGCCTCTCTGTGCATGATGCATTTCTCCAGATTGGCCGAGGAACTGGTCCTTTGGTCCAGCCGGGAATTCCAGTTCATAAGGCTACCCGACGCGTTCACCACCGGCAGCAGCATCATGCCCCAGAAACGCAACCCGGACTTCGCAGAGCTGGCCAGGGGACGCACCGGCCGGGTCTACGGAAACCTGATGGCCATCCTAACCGTGCTAAAGGGCTTGCCATTAACCTATAACCGTGACCTGCAAGAAGACAAAGAGGGCATTTTTGACACCGTGGACACCCTGTTACCTACATTGGGGGTTTTTCAAGGCATGCTTGGCGGCCTGACCTTGGACGTGGACCGGGTGACGTCGCTGGCTGGTGAAAGCTACATGCTTGCCACGGACCTCGCCGACTACCTGGTGGGCAAAGGTGTGCCCTTCCGCCAGGCTCACGGCGTCATGCGGGAGGTCTGCGAGCATTGCGAGTCCAGCGGCACGGCCTTAGGAGACCTGACTTTGGAGGAGTACCGGCGGTTCTCGGAGCACTTCGCGGAAGATGTCTTCCAGATAACCGCCGAATCGTCCATCGCCGCTAGGGACAACCCCGGCGGCACCGCGCCCAGGCGGGTGGCCGAAGAGTTGAAGCAAGCCAAGGAGCTTTTGTTGGAGGCCCGGAATGGTTTCTGAGCGAGGGGTTGCTGAGGGTTACGTGCAGATCGCGCCTTCGGTGTTATCGGCCGACTTCGCCAATCTGGACGATCAGGTTAAGGAAGCCACCGATGCCGGCGCCGACCTGATCCACGTGGACGTGATGGATGGGCAGTTTGTGCCCAATATATCGTTCGGCGAGGTTTTGGTGGACGCCATACGCCGGTCGACCCATCTTCCCTTGAACATCCACCTGATGATCAAGGAGCCCGACAACCTCCTGCACACCTTTATGAAGGCTTCCACCGACCAGATAATCGTCCATGCCGAAGCCTGCACCCACTTGCACCGCACCGTCACCCGCATCAAGGAAGAGGGCAACGAGGTGGGTGTGGCCATCAACCCGGCTACGCCGGTTTCGGCCCTGGAAGATCTACTTCCCCTGTTGGACATTGCCCTGGTGATGTCGGTCAATCCGGGGTTCTCGGGCCAAAGCTTCATCCCATTGGCCGTGGATAAAGTAAAAAGGCTGCGGCAAGAGATCAAGAGGGGCGGTTATGGGACCCGAATCATGGTGGACGGGGGCATCAAAGCCGATTGGACGGCTCAAGACTCGGTGAAGGCCGGGGCATCGATGCTGGTGTCGGGTTCCGGTATTTATAACCGGGAAGAGACGGTACACCAGGCCATGGGCCGTATGAGATCGTGTTTGGCCGGGCTGGTTCCGGGGTGATCAGGCTGGACCAACTAATGGGGCGCCAGCGCGGCCAATGCCTTCTTAAACTTGGGTGACTTGTTCACCGAACGCAGACAACGGCTGCATATCTTTACTTTGATATGCTTGCCGTCTTGAAACACCGTCTGCTTATGAACGTTGGCCTTGAATCTGGTCTTGGTATGCCGGTTGGAGTGGCTCACGTTGTTGCCGCTCATACCAGACTTTAAGCAAATCTCACATCTCATGATTAATGGTGACCTGTTTCTCTGAAATCCGTACCAGTGCGCCGTTGGATTAAACTTAAAGATATCAACCTGATGGCGTTACCAGGTTACCATTTCCCTGCGAAAGGTGGCAAGCACCAGGCCAGGCAAGCACAGAGGATTTGGGTCTCATTCCCGCCGGCGGTAAATCTCCACAGATGCGTTTTCGATGACCGAGGCCCTTATCGGCGGCTGGGGTTTGTTGACCCGCACCCGCACCGCTTGAACTGGGAATCCTTCCAAAATGCGGCTGGCGATGGCCTGGGCGGCGGCCTCCAGCAGGTTTTTGGACTCGCCCTCCAACACACCGCGAACCGCGCGGTAAAGATCAGTATAGTTGACGGTGTCTTCCAGCCGGTCGGTCCGGCCAGGGCCCCGCAGGTCCAACTCAACCGTTAAATCAACCAGGTAAGGCTGTCCCAGGGCTTTTTCCTCTGGGTTGACGCCGTGGAAACCGTAGAACCGCATCCCTTCCAGAATGATGCGGTCGGGTGGGTTGGAGCTTTCAGCCATCAGCGGTCAGCGATCAGTCCGCTGGATCCGTTCGGCCAGGGCCAATAAGTTCTGGGCGCGCTTGACCACCGGGACGTCGATCATACGGCCATCAATCGACAGGGAACCCCTTCCCTGGGCCTCGGCTTGGTCCCACGCTTCTACCACCTGCCGTGCATAGTCTAGTTCTTCAGGAGAAGGCCCGAACAATTCGTTGATTATCTCGATCTGCGACGGATGGATGGCGAACCTGCCCGTGTATCCCAACCGCCGGCTGACCTCAATGTCTGCTCGGAACCCATCGGTGTCTCTGAATCCCACGAACGGCGTGTCCAATGACCCAACCCTGGCGGCCCTGGCGGCAACGGCCACGGTGGCTCGGGCAAAGTAGATCTCTTCGCTGGTGTCGGTGCGTTGAACTCCCATGTCATCGGTGTAATCCTCGGCCCCAAAGGCGATGGCTTCGATTCGGGGCGAGGCGGTGGCTAGCTGGTAGGCAGTCAAGACAGCCCTGGCGTTTTCGATCCACGGGATGACCTTGATCTGGCCTGCCGGAAGCCCGGCCGCGGATTCCAGTGGACCGATCAGGTTGTCGATCTCCTGCAGGTCCCAGATTGTCTCGGCCTTGCCGATGCTTATACCGGCAAGGTGGGGGCCGATGACGGAGGCCAATTCATCTTTGGTCAGGCCTGTGTCCAGGGAGTTCAGTCTTACCATCACCCGCCGGCCTTTACCGGCCAGTTGGGGGACCCACTCCCGGGCGATATCCCGGGCCGCAACCTTCTCTCCCGGCGGGACCGAATCTTCCAAGTCCACCATGATGACGTCGGCCTTGAAGTCCTTGGCCCTCTCCAACATGTTGGCCCGGTTGCCCGGCACGAATATCAAGCTACGTAATAGGTCCACGCCCGCTACTCCGTGTCTCCCCATTTCAGGTCCAGGCTACGGCTCTCGTATCAACAATAAGTAAGGAGGGTGGACCTCGTCGTCGGGGACCTTCTCGATTTCCTGAGTTACGGGATTGACCCTAAATCTCAGGTTTTCCAGCAACTCATATCCGATTAGAGGGATGGATGCGGGAACCAGAATCGCGCTGAACTGCTGCCCCATCAATTCTCCATCAGCAAAAAAGGTGTCAACATTAACTATACCTGTTGCCCTCATTAACCGGAGCCTCCCCGCACCTTTTCTGAGGCCAAGAGCCTCGATCTCCCTCAACGGCAGAGAGAGGTAAGTGGCGCCGGTATCAATTAAGAAGGTGTACTCCCTGGTCTCATTGTCCCCAATGACTTTGGCCTGTACTTCTGTCCTTCCCACTTGATCTGTCCTCTTGATGGAGGTCTTGGCTCTTAACTTCTCATCGCACCGGAGAGAAGATGAACTACTCCATGTCCCTCAGGCGCCGCCCCATTTTCCCCATGCTTTCACCGAATCAGCCGGACTTCCACATTCAGATCCAGGGTAGCCCAAACCCGGTCGGCTGTGAGGGCTGGCAACCCCAGCATTTGGGCTAAACTCAAGCAGGCCCGGTCACCCATCGATAGGCCAACCTGCCTCCCCGTAGCCCATAGCCGAGCTGTCGCTTCAGCGTCATCGGCGGTAAAAGGGTGTATTTGAAGGCCCAAGGACTCCATGTCCTCCCGTTTACCTCGGACATCTGAGCCAGCAGAGATGACTCTCTGAAGAACCTCAGCCCAGTTGACACTTGAAATAACCGAACTGCTTAGAAGAGGACCGACTTCCCCTGCCCCCTCCTCCCCGTGGGAGAAGGCCAAAAGGGCCGAAGCGTTCAGTACATAGGCAACCGAGCCATCGCCATTCTCAGGCCCGCTCAAATGCCAACTTATTCCCAACGAACTTCTCGGCGGCGCTCGGCGATCAATTCATCGGCCAGGCTGACCTCGGGAGGCACCTGAGCGAACCATGACTTGACCCGCTCTAATATCCGTTCTCGCTTCTCGAAGATCAAGCGCCCGTCTTCAACCCTGACTAGCAATTCCTCTCCGGATTCAATGCGCAGTAATCGCCTGAGGTGGGCCGGAATGACTATCCGCCCCTGAGGACCCACTTGCACGAAAACGGGTTGGACTTTTTTCATTGTTCTAGCCATAGTTAGATAAGTAGGGCACAACCGAAAAGTGTTCAAGTTGGTGCGTCTTACTCCATGTCCCCCCAAGTGTCTCCCCATTTCACGTCTACTTTCAACGTCACGTCCAAGTTCAAATAGGCGTCTAAGGCCGAGGGCATTTCGTCGTAGACCAATTGTTTAAGGGCTTCAAGCTCCTCTCTCGGAGCCTCAAAGACCAACTCGTCGTGGACTTGAAGCAGCATCTTGGCCCTTAGGTCTCCCTCGTCAAGACGGCGCTGGACCTTGATCATGGCAAGCTTCATGATGTCGGCCGCCGTGCCTTGAATTGGCATATTTATGGCCATCCGCTCGGCGCCGCCCCGAACATTGAAGTTGGATGCGTTGATCTCGGGCACCAAGCGGCGGCGGCCCAGCAGCGTCTCCACGTATTGGTCCTGTCTGGTCTTGTCCTTGACGTTCTCCAGGTATCCGCTGATGCCGGGATACCTGTTGAAGTAGGCCTCTATGAACCCGGCGCCCTCTTCCCGGCTGAACTCCGTCTGCTGGGATATCCCGTGGGCCGACAGTCCGTAGATCACGCCGAAATTCAGGACTTTGGCGATGCGCCGCTGGTCGGAATTCACGTCGTTCAACGGGACGTCGAACATCAGGGAGGCAGTGGCTGAGTGGATGTCCTCCCCCCTGCGGAACGCATCCAGCAGTTCGGGGTCCTGGGACATGTGGGCCAGCACCCGCAACTCGATCTGGGAGTAGTCGGCGGAGAAAAGGAACCAGTCCGGCGCGTCCTGGGCCACGAAGGCCCGGCGCACCTGACGGCCCGCCTCGGTGCGGATGGGTATGTTTTGCAAGTTCGGGTCGCTGCTGGATATGCGCCCCGTGGCCGAGCCGGTCTGGTTGTAGCTGGTGTGGATGCGGCCCGTTCTGGGATTTATCATCTCCGGCAGGGCATCGACGTAGGTCGATTTTAGCTTGGATATCTGCCGGTACTCCAGTATGTTGTCCACCACCGGATGCATCCCTTTTAGCCCTTCCAGGGAGTTGGCGTCAGTGGAATAGCCGGTCTTGGTCCGCTTGGAATGGGGCAGGCCGATCTCTTTGAACAACAGGTCGCTCAGCTGTTGGGGTGAATTGATATTCACCGTGTGGCCGATGGATTGGTAGAGGTCCATTTCCACCTGGTGCATCTGCTCGTTCAGGTCCCGGGACATCTCGTGGAGAACGCCGGCGTCCATCTTGATGCCGTGACGCTGCATGGTCACCAAAACCGGCGTCAACGGCATTTCCATCTCGTTCAACAATTTGCCGAACCCCTGCTCGTGGACGGGCCCTTCGAAGGAAGTCCTAAGCTGGCCGGTCATGTCTGCGTCGGCCGCGGCGTACTGGGCCGCGGGTTCGATGTCCACCTGGTCAAAGGTTATTAGCTTGCGTCCCGTGCCGATGAGCTGGCTTATCGGGGTCATCTCCCGGCCCAAGACGACTTGTGACAGGTTTTTTAGGCCCAACTGCGACCTGCCCAGCAAATGTGCGGCGATCATGGTGTCGAAATCCACGTTCCGGCAAATGATGCCATGGTTGGCGAGGATGGTAACGTCGTAATTAGCGTTGTGGGCACATTTTGCCAGATCCTCGGACTCCATCAACGGCCTTATCTCAGCCAAAACATGCTCGATGGGAAGCTGCTGGCCTTCTTTGTGGCCCACCGGCACGTACCAGGCCCGGTTTGGGGAAATGGAAAAGCTCAGTCCCACCAGGTCCGCCTGCATTGCATCCAGGCTGGTAGTCTCGGTGTCAAAGGAGAAGCCTCGGTTTTCCTGCAGCGCAGCTAGCATGGCCTGCAGCTGCTCTTCGGTCTGCACGGCCTGGTAGTCCACATCCACTGCCGGGCCGGTTTCAGCAGGTCTCTCATCGGGTAATGATTCATTGGTGACGGCTCCAGACGCAGGGGAAGGCAAACGCGGAATCACACTAAAGAATTCCAATTCGGTCAGCAAGTCCACCACTGACTGACGGTCATATGCACCGAAGCGGGAGGCATCCAGGTCCAATGTCACGGGCGCATCCCGATCGATGGTAGTCAAGATACGGTTCTCAAAGGCCAGGTCCCGGCTATTCGCCAGGGACTCTTTGACGCTGGGGCGCTTGATCTCATCCAGGTGTTCGTAGATACCTTCCAGAGTCCCATAGTCATTCAGGAGACTGATCGCAGTCTTTTCCCCCACCTTGGGAACTCCGGGAATGTTGTCGGAAGAATCACCCAACAGCGCTTTAAAATCCGGCTGTTGCGCCGCAGTCAATCCAGAGTACCGGGCTACCAGTTCGGTTTCGTCGTATACCTTGCGGTCCCGGACGCTATGGAGGTCGACCCGCACCTGCGCTGAAATAAGCTGGAATGTGTCCCGATCTCCCGTGAGGATGACCGTTTCCACTCCCTGGTCTTCGGCCCTGCGGGACAGGGTGCCGATCAGATCGTCTCCCTCATAGCCGTCCAACTCGAACACCGGTACACCGAATGCGGTCATCAGCTGCTTGACCCGGTCGAATTGGGGGCGCAGCGCCACGGGCGTGGGCGGCCTCTGGGCCTTGTAGTCCTCGAACCGCAGGTGCCGGAATGTCGGCGCGCGGGTGTCGAAGGCGATGGCGCAATAGGTGGGCTTCCAATCGTTCAACGCCTTCAAAAACACGTTGGTAAAACCCAATACCCCGGTGACATCCTCGCCGGTGGCCGAGACGGTGAGAGCTCCCTGCGCCGCAATGGCGTGGAAGGAACGGTGCACCATCGCATGCCCGTCCATCAGCATCAACAACGGCGTTCCGCCCCCGGCCGGATTTTCGCCGTTATCGTCCAGTTGCTCTGCTTCGTCAGCGCCAAATAGAGGCAACGTCGTGTCTTTGGCTTGTGCCATAACAACACCTCACCGAATCCTAAACCAGGCTAAGATAATCCATTGGGAGTCTCTGGCAGCATTATACAACAGGCGTGGACGGCCTTCAGCGGACAGGCTCCGGCACGTGGGGCTCCGGGCCTTGTTTTCAGGCGGGAGCACCAGTCTCGGAAATGACTGCGGCGGAAAGTCTGCCCATGCTACAATGGCCTCTAGCTATCACCGGCCTGAGGGCGACGGTAAGCTGGGGGCCGACACGGATGCCAATATTCGATTACCGATGCGCCGATTGCCAGGCAGTTTCCACCATGCTGACCTACAGCTATTCCGAACCGCCCTCCTGTGGCAAGTGCGGCGGAGGTAAGCTGGACCGGCTGGTTTCACGGTTTGCCTTCCACCAGTCCTGGGGAAGCAGTTTGAATTGGACACCCAGCGGCGAGACGCTGCGGGACGTTGACGAAGACGACCCTAAGAGCATTAACCGGTTCATGGGTGAGATCAAAAAAGAGATGGGTGGCCAGGTCACACCGGACTTCGAGGAGATGCGCCGGGAAGTCTCCGACGGTTAGTGATGTTGGACCCCCTTGGACTCTGGATGCCGCATTTCGCCCTTTTCAAACACTATTGATCTTAACGGACGAATCCGCCTGGGATGCTGCCAACCCGTTGGAGTACCCCGCCCCCAGGGTCGTTGGACGGCAAGCGGAGGAGAATCTCCATCGCCCCGGTTTAGAGATGCCTCCCACCCCGCGAAAACCATTGGCGCCTCCGGAGACGGACGGGGGCCAAAGGGCTTGATATATGGCTACAAGTGACATCCTTCTGGATTCTACCCATGATTATCTGGTGCGTTGCGTGCAGACAGTGGCGGAAGACTGCCCCGTACTTTCATCCCACTCGCCAGACCTGCACCGGCTGCGCAACCTGGTAATGGTCCTCCAGTCTACCTCCTCATCTCCGGCCGGCCCTCCCAAAAGGGAACTGGATCTGGCGCATACGTGGGCCCTGGTTTCCGACGCCCAGTCTTCGTTGAACAGCCTTCGGCTTTCCGGATCCGCCAACCCGGTATCCGGCGAATTGGACCAAGCGCTGTCGGAAACGTTGGAGGGATTGTCGGCCAGGATAGGTCAGGAGATGCGGATCAGGCAGGCCGAACGCGTGCGGGGCCTGTACGTCATCATCGACCCCACGGTTACCGGCGGGCGCGAACCCATGGAGATCGCCAACGCCGCCGTCCGGGGCGGGGCCAAGATGTTGCAGTTGCGGGACAAACTCCGGGATAAGGGTCAACAGTTGCCGCTGGCCCAGGCATTGAAGGAACTTTGCTTGGCCAACGACGTCATGCTGATAATCAACGACCACGTAGACCTGGCGGCCGCCATTAACTCCGACGGTGTGCACGTGGGTCAAACCGACCTGCCCGTGGCTGAGGCCCGCCGGGTCCTGGCGCCGCATCAAGTGTTGGGCCGCTCCAACCGGGACATCGATCTGATCATAGAATCTCAAGAGATGGGCGCCGATCATGTCGCTTTTGGCGCCATCTATACCACCACAACCAAGGCTGCCCCGGCCGGCGGGCGCAGGGGGCCCCAAGGCATCGAACCATTGATCCGGGCCAGGGAGGCCGCCAAGGTGCCCCTGGTAGCCATCGGCGGTATCAACATCGAAAACGTTACGCCCGTGGTCGAAGCGGGGGCCGACGCCATCTGCGTCACCGCCGCCGTTGCATCGGCCCCCGAGCCCGAAGCGGCCGCCCTCCAGATGGTGCAGCTTATCCGCCAAGCCGGGGGCAAGGGTTAATGCCCTCCGGTTACGGTGAAGAACTGGCGGATATCTCCGCCCATGCCGTCCAGCGCCTGGGGCTGCGCAATCAGGCCAGAGAGCAGGCATTGCCGGCGTCCCGGGAGGTTATCCGTTTTTCGGCCAACGCCATCAGGGCCGTTCACCGGGGTGAATTTGACGAAGCCCGCCAACTATTGGACCGGGCAGCCCAAAGGCTGAAGGATACCGAGCCCATCAGGGATGAGACCCCAGAGATATATTTCGCCGGCTTCATGATCGACGCGCGTAAAGAATACACTGAAGCCCACGTGACCCTGGCGGTGCTCTCGGGACAAAAGTTGCCCAAACCCCAGGAGCTGGGAGTTGAGCCGTCCGCGTTCCTCAACGGTATGGCCGAGGTCATAGGAGAGGTGCGGCGCTACATCCTGGATTCCCTGCGGCGTGATTCCTTTGAGGGTTGTCAGGAATTCATGGATGTGATGGACGAGATCTACAGCATCCTAGTGACGGTTGATTTCCCCGAGGCGGTCACCGGGGGCCTGCGCCACAGCACCGATCAGATGCGCGGCGTCCTGGAACGCACTCGGGGCGACCTGACCATGGCCCTGAGGCAGCACAAGTTGGAAGCCCAGTTGGCTCAGTGGGAACGCCGCCAGTCTCAATCGGACGGTTAGATAATCTCCACAAACCCCGCTCACTGCCGGTCAGTCCGATTCAGGCTGACCTTCTGTATCCAGTTGGGAGTTGAACCATGCCAAGTGTACGCATAACCTTTTTGGGCACCGGCGCCGGTGAGTCCTTGCACCGGGCCCACACCGCCATCACCCTGGACGCCCCGGATGGGACCCGGGTGTTGTTGGACGCCAGTTCCGGCAACTCGGTGATGCGAAACGCTACTTTGGCCGGCATGGAGCCTAAGGACTTCTGCCAGTTGCTCCTGAGCCACGATCACGCGGACCATATGTCGGGGTTGCCGTTGATTCAGACGATGCATACCAGAGCCAGCGACGGCGGAGACCCCATACAGGTTCACTGTAGTTCCAAAGCCCTGGAAAACCTTAAGCTGCTTTTCCAGGCAACCTCCCCCGGCATGACCCTGGACCACGAGGGATTGCGGAATTCCAGTGGACGCCAGGTGGTGCGATGGACACCTATCGACGACGGCCAACAGATCGGCTTGGGGCCCAACACCAGCGCCACCCGTTTCCCAGTGGATCACATTGACCAGGCAATGGGCTGGCGGGTGGAATGCGGCGGCGTCAGTATCGTATTTTCCGGCGACACCAAGTTCAGCCCCAGCTTGGTAGATGCCGCGAAAGGCGCCCGGCTCTTGATTCACGAGGCATATGGCACGGAAACCAGCCGGGAGTTGGCGGAGCAGAGAGGACACTCGCCCGCTGCCGACGCCGGACGCGCCGCCGCCTTGGCAGGAGTGGAAGAACTTATCCTAACCCACATCACCAATGCATACCACATAGATCCTCAACCTCTCGTGGACGAGGCCCGGCAGTATTTCGATGGTCCGGTTTCCGTGGCTTACGACCTGTATCAAGTCACCGTCGACTAGCCCTGACCCCATCCACCGGCGACGTCAAAGTCAGCTTTCATGTCCATAGATACGCTCATATTCGATTTCGACGGGGTTGTCATAGACACCGAAACCCCGGATTTTGAGACCTGGCGAGAGGTTTTTCAGGCTCACGGCGCCGACCTAGACCTGGCCTGGTGGTCTCAATTCATCGGCGGCAGTTCCATCAACGCCAGCGCAGGCATTTTTGGTGAACTGGAGAAAATCGCCGGCAGGCCCGTGGACCGGGAGCAGATCAGGGAAACCAGGCGGCGGAGGTATCTGGAGATGGTGGCGGCCAACCCCATGCTACCGGGCGTCATGGACTATATATCCCAGGCAAAGCGATTGGGTCTGAAACTGGGCATCGCCTCCAGTTCCAACCGGGCGTGGGTCGAAGGCAATTTGACGGATCGGGGGGTGATCGGCCACTTCGACTCCATCTCGGTCTCCGAAGATGTATCGAAGGTAAAACCGGACCCGGAGTTGTACCTGCTCGCGGCGTCCCGATTGGGAACCCGCCCGGAAAGCGCAGTGGCGATTGAAGACTCGTTCAACGGAGTAACGGCGGCCAAGACGGCCGGCATGCTCTGCGTGGCCGTCCCCAATCCGGTCACTCAAGCATTGGCCTTTGATCACGCCGACCTGCGTTTGAATGCTCTGTCGGACATGACCCTAACATCGCTAATAACCGCGGTTAGCGAGTAAAGCCTTCTCACCAAACCTCCACCGCTTTCGCCATATCCCAAAATCTGCCGATTTTCGTCCCCGGCTGGGACAATCCCATCTCCAGACCATCTACTGTCAATAGGCCGTAGCGCCCGCAGCGCAACTTCCTGTACGTTTACCCGGAAATCGGCCGGATCGGCCTCATGGCGCTCTGCACAAGAAACGGGAGGAGGCTAAACCGTGTTAGCTACGGCACGAACATGCGCTGTGGTGGGACTGGACGGCTACATCGTCCAGGTGGAAGTGGACATATCCCCCGGCCTCCCGGCCTTCAATATCGTGGGCCTGCCAGACACCGCCGTGCAGGAAGCCAAAGAAAGGGTTCGGGCGGCGCTGCGCAACAGCGGATTTGAGTTTCCCCTGCGGCGCATCACGGCAAACCTGGCGCCCGCCGACTTGAAAAAAGCCGGCCCTGGCTACGACGTTCCCATCGCCGTGTCCATCCTTCTCAGCTCCGGCCAATTGACCGGGGTTCCCGAAGGAGTTATTTTCCTGGGAGAGCTTTCCCTAGACGGCAGCCTGCGGCACACCACGGGCATTCTGGCCATGGCATCGGTCGCCCGGCAACAGGGGTTCTCGGCTATCTTCGTTCCCGCCGTTGACGCCGCGGAAGCGGCCCTGGTGGAGGGGATTCAGGCGTTCCCTGTTAACAACCTGGTGGAGTTGATCGCCCATATCAGGGGAGACGCGCCCATCGCTCCCATTGACAGCAACGGGATCGTCCCGGACGGCAACGGTAAAGTATCCGATGACGGCAACCTAGCCCACGTGAAAGGCCAAGAACACGCCAAGCGGGCCCTGGAAGTGGCGGCCGCCGGATTTCACAACCTGCTGTTCAACGGACCGCCCGGCAGCGGCAAGACCCTTTTGGCCCGCTGTCTGCCCGGTATCTTGCCCCGCATGTCGCCCGAAGAGGCGCTGGAGGTCACCAAGATATACAGCGTCAGCGGGGAACTGCCCGCCGACGAGCCGATGGTATTAGAACGGCCTTTCCGGGCGCCCCACTACACCATCTCCAACGCCGGATTGGTGGGCGGCGGCAGGAATCTTCAGCCCGGGGAGATCACCAAGAGCCACCGGGGAGTGTTGTTTCTGGACGAGCTTCCCGAGTTTACCCACACGGCCCTGGAATCCCTGCGGCAGCCATTGGAAGACAAAGTCGTCACTATCAGCAGGGTCGCCGGCACGGTGACCTATCCTGCCAGCTTCATGTTGGTGGGGGCCATGAACCCCTGCCCTTGCGGATATAACACCCACCCCCGAAGGCAATGCACCTGCTCTCCTTCGTCGGTATCCCGGTACCAGCGAAAGATCAGCGGTCCGCTGCTGGACCGCATTGACGTTTTCGTAGAGGTGCCGCCGGTGGAGTACGAAAAGCTGGTGGAGCCCCACGCCGCCGAGGCTTCGGAGCATGCCCGCAAGCGGGTGGACCAGGCTCGATCTGCCCAACGCAAAAGGTTCCAGGACCACGGCTTCCTGAGCAACTCGGAAATGGGCCCGGCCGAGGTCTGGAAGTCATGCCCCCTGGACGAAAGCGCCAAGGGGCTGCTTCAGGCGGCCACTCAAAAGCTCAGCCTGTCCGCCAGGGCCTTCCACCGCATCCTGAAAGTATCCCGCACCATCGCCGACCTGGACGGCGCAGACGATATCGGCGTGGCTCACCTGGCCGAGGCGCTACAATACCGGCCACGGCAGGTGGGGTGATGAAGCCTCTGGTTTTGACCCGGCACGCCCGCAGGCGGATGAGTCTCTACGATGTCTCGATTCATGAGCTGTCCGAAGTGATGGCCACACCCGATGCGCTAGAACCTCCAGTCAGAGGGCGCATGAACTGAACAAGATTGGTGTGGGGGAGGCGTCTGAGAGTCACCTTCCTGGAAGAGGGCCAAGGGTATGTGATAATAACGGTGACCCTCTTAGATGACCCAGAGGAGGAGCATTGATTATCACCTACGACCAGAATGCGGACGCATTGTATATTCAGCTTCGGGATGTGAAGCCATCCCACGGCGTGGATTTCGAAGAGGGCGTCACCATAGACGTCGACGGCCAAGGCCATATAGTTGGCCTTGAGTTATTGGACGCCAGTGAACGTTTAGGTAAAGAGCAATTGCACTCATTCACGCTTAAGGATTTGGCATTTGAGCCTTCTCTAGGTACGAGCTAAAGCTGGCTTGAACCTTTGCTAACCCCTGTGCCCTGGCGATGTCACCGCGGCCCATCGGAAGGCGTGCCCCCTAGACAACAGCGCCAAGGGATTACTCCAGGCGGCAACCCAAAGGCTCGGCCTGTCTGCCAGGGCCTTCCACCGCATCCTCAAAGTCTCGCGCACCATCGCAGACCATTCGGCTTGGCTCACGGCAGGCTTGGACGGCGCCGACGATATCAACGTGACCCACCTGGCCGAGACACCGCAATACCGGTCGCGGGGTTTGCCAGGTAGGAGTAGCCTTGCTTACTGATCCCAATGAACTCTGCGGCTGGTGAGAACGACGACGGCGGGCGACGACGGCTGGAACCCGACTAGAGGAAGGCTTCCGTTTCCGAACTTTCCGCTCCTCGCCGTAATAGGTCCCAACACTAGGCAGGCGTTTCCGCGGTTGCCCCGCCCGTTGAGATAGGCTCCCGGATCAATCGGACCCCCATCGCCAGAATCCACACCAGCCACAGCACGAACCCGGGTAGCCCAATGAAGACAGCGCCGGTGCCCTCCACAACAGGCATGACCGTCGCCGCACTAACGAAAAGGAGCGCCGCGCCGGCAAGCCCGAGGTAGGCATGCCACTTTGGAATGAAGCCCGCCCCCAGTGCCGCTACCGAGAATCCGGTCAGTGCCAATGCCAAACTCGTGCCGTTCAGCGTGAATATCGCCCGCTGGAAACGCCAGATCGTCTCGGTGAGGGCCGCGTTCGCCGCGAGGGAGTCGGCGCCGGCGTTGAGAGTTACTTCTGTGGCCACCACTGTTGCGAAGATCGCGTTTTGCATGAGGACACCCAGCAGGCCGACATAGGCCCAAGCCTCCCCCTTTGTAGTTTCGTATGCCCGGACCTTCGCGAAAACCCCGGAGCCAAATACGAGCAGAGCGACCCAGACAAAGGGGGCGATGACACTGAGAACGGTCATCAGGCCACCGTTTGCCGTATAATAGGCAGCTATTTCTATCGCCTCTGCGTCGTTGTTTGGCGGCGACGAGCTCCCCAGGGCGATATTGAAACCTACGACGAGCACCACGAATAAAACACCCGCCAGACCGGCAGTCCTGGAATAAGACATGGCCGCACCTCCTTAAGTAATGATATATTAAATACAGTGGTACTCTAACCATGTCAATCAGCAAGCGAATTTATGAGTCCGATTACCGCCTCTCACTGGCAGAGGCTACCCGCATGAAGATTGCCGGGGCGGCCCGCAAGCTATTCGTGCAGAACGGCTACTCCACGACTTCGATCAAAGCGATAGCCGCAGAAGCCGGTGTCTCGGAGCCGACTGTGTACGCGAGGTTCGGCAACAAAAAGGCCATCATCGAGGCGATCGTGGACTCGATGGACACAGAGGCCGGGGTTCTTGAACTGCTCGAAGCGATGCACGCCGCAGCCGAAGATCGCTACCAGCAACTGAATCTCATCATTGAGTTTGACCTTACGCTCTTCCAGCGAAACCTTGACGTCTATCAGGCCGCTCTCCAGGCTAGTTCCTCCGAGCCGGGGCTGGGCGCAGTTCTTGAAGAAGGCAAGGCGAGGGGCCGTGCCGGAAGAACGACCATATTCCAAGCTTGGGAAGCAGCCGGAGTACTGCGACCCGGACTAAGTGTCTCCGCTGCCAACGACATCTTCACGGCCATGGTCAGCCCGTTCAACTACAAGGAGATGGTCGTGAACTGTGGGTGGGGGCATGACCGGTTCCAAGCTTGGTTGAAGTCGGCGGTGCGAATGCTCCTACTGGTTGAGGGCTAACCTCCGAACGCGGCTCCAGATGTAGCGCAAGTGTTTCCAGCCTTGAGTCCTAAATTGTCACCATCAAAACCCTTTCAGTAGGAGGTATCCTCACCTGCTCCTGCCTAAAACTCGCTAACGACGCCATTTCGTTCCAGTCACAGATTCGAATGTCTCCAAGGAGGGAGAATCGCACCCCACCTCTGTCTCCCCATCTATGCGAGTGAGAACGGGATTTCCACTAGACTCACCGGTGCCGATTTCTTGGCACATATTCTTGAACTTCCCATGCATCCGCTTTGGTGGAGCCCCGGATCAGTTCTCCCTCCGCTTGGGTGCAGCGGGGTCGCCGCCGGCTGACTTGACAGCCTCCTCCTGTCTCATTCCCTGGATGACTCGAGCCTTCCTCACTAATCCACCAAATCCCTGGCCTCCGACGTCCAAGGCGAGCTCTTCGATTCCTTCCAGATAACCCACTGCAAGCACACCACACAGTTGCCAGTACCGTCTGTAGCGCATTGGCAGCTATTGGGCCATTCCCTAGTTGAGTCTTGTCGTCTCCCCCAAACCCGTCGGCCTGGCTAATTCTTTCTGTCTCAAGCCCTTCTCTTGCATGACGTTCCCTATAGGCCCTCCGAAAAGCGCCGGTTGGCCGGGATGGGCGTGCTGAATGGAAGCACAAACGGCTTCACAAGTTCCTTTTGGGGATTGTTGTGGATTGGCGCTGAACGGTGGTCCTTGCGGTTATAACACCCTTCCCATAAGGCAGTGCACCTGCTCTCCCTCGTCGGTGGCTCGGTACCTTGCAGGCCCTGGCCCAACAAGCGCCAAACAACCCGTTGCTGCTGATTGGCGCCTACCGGGACGCCGAACTTCGAGAGAGACCGCTGCTTTCCCGCCCGGTGCTGGATATGTACCGGAACCGGCTTGCCCTATCGTTGCCCCTAAGCGTCCTTACCCGCGACGAGGTCAGCCAGTTGATTACCCAGGCCTTGAACCACAACCCTTCCAGCCACCTTTTGGACCTGATCTTCGAGCAAACCGAGTGCAACGCCTTTCATATCGAGGAGTTGGTAGGGTACCTGGTGGAGCGTGGAGCGCTGACTCTGGAAGGAGAGGTCTGGGATGTCCTGGAATCGGCCCTGCAGATGCCCGACACGGTCAAGTTGGTGGTGGAAGACCGGCTGGAGCTCCTGGACCAGGAAACCCGTTTGATTCTGGCAAAGGCCTCGGTCATCGGCCAGGAGTTTACTCTCCCTGTCCTTCAAGAGGTAACCGAAGCCGCTGAAGACGCGTTGGTGGACGCCATGGACCGGGCGGTGGAGTCCCGCGTGCTGGTGCCGCGCTCGAGCATCGGCCAGGAGGTGTATGCCTTCGCCGGCAACCAGGTTCGCGAGGTCTTGTATCAGGATACCGGCACGGCTCGGCGGCGGCGGTACCATCTGAGGGCGGGCGAGGCCATAGAAAAGGTGCACGGCCGCCGCCTTGAGGAGCACTACGGCTCCTCGGCGGCAGAGGAGCGGTGGCCTGAAGCCGAGGCTGCCTTCCAGCGGGCTGCGGACATCAACCGGCAGCATGGCTTGGTGTACGACCAGGCCCGCACTATGTACGACTGGGCCGTCATGCGCCTCCACGGGGCGGCCCCAGGTGACCGGGAAAGTAGTCTGGAGCTGTTGGACCAAGCATTGACCCTATTTCAGTGCTGCGATGCGAAAAAAGACGTTGACCGTGCCGTTGCCCTGCAGCAGCAGGTTCCCAGCCAACTAACTGACGTTTCCGGCTATCCCGGTGGTCTTACCGAACGAGAGGTGGAGGTTCTGCGGCTGGTGGCCGCCGGCAAGACCAACCCCGAAATCGGCGAAGAATTGTTCATCAGCCCCAGGACGGTCACCGCCCACGTGAGCCGTATCCTAAACAAGATAAACGCGGCCAACCGGGCCGAGGCGGCCACCTACGCTTCCCGGCAAGGGTTCGTCTAGCCCATATCAAGCGGGCTTTGTCAGGCTCACCGGTTCCCGTTTCCCTGCCCTGCTCGCCCCGTTTTCTGTCTGCTCCTTATTACCGAAAGCACGGCTGCCGCAAGTGAACCTCGCGGTTGTATTGCCTGTCCTCTTTAGACACGATAATCAGATTGTTACGTAGTCCTCAACCCTCCACCAACTGATCTCTCACTGCTATAGGTACGTTCTACGTATGCCGTTTCATAACGGGCAGATATATTCGTTCGCGGAAAATACGACGATCACCGGATGTCCTGGTCTAGCCCTCTCCGGTAAGTTGTAACCGCACCAAATCGAGACCCCAAAACTGACGGAGGGACAAAAATGAACGGACCGATAGATGGAATCCAAGACACGGTCACCGCGGCAAGTCAAGAAAGGATGCATCTTAAGGAGGAACCCCAAATGAAGACCAACAACAAATCCATATAGAACAATCTAAAGAGCCCGGTGAAATTGATTGCAGGGTTGGCCTTGGGCGCCATGCTGATGACGGCGATCGCCCTGCCATCCAACGCATCTGCTGACGTTCCAAACAGGCCCGTCACCAGCGAAATGGCCCTTGTTGTCATGGCCGAGATCGACGATAGCGCCTATGTCCCCGCCGTGCTGACCTCCGAGCAACAACTCATGGTCATGGCCGAGATAAACGACGGCGCTTATCTCTTCGGATATGTGTCTGCCGAGCAGCAACTGCTAATCCAGGCCTAGATCGACGATGGATTCGCCCTTGGAGTTCCCGCAAGGGAAACCAACGGCACGCCATCAGCCGCGGAACAGAAATTGATGTTCCAAGCCGAGATGGAAGACGGTTTGGTTGGGCCTGTAGGATACTCGGGCGCACAGGTTGACCGGACGCCCTCCGGCTCGAATGGCAGCGTCCTGCAGGCACTCTTATCCCATGACACGGGAAGCGATGTTTCGGTCGTAGAGTGGCTGCTCATCTTGGCGGAGACGGAGGATGACTTGTTCTAAGCAGCGAAAATGATCTACCACGGAAGATGACAGGGCCGCGGAGAAGCACCCCGCGGCCCTTTTTCTCTAGTTGGCCGGCCGGTACGGCTGAGTGTTAACCTGTCATATTATTGTACCCAAGGGGTTTACCTATGACGAGCTGGAACCCCAGCCAATACTTGAGATTCGGCAACGAGCGGTTGCAGCCGGTGATAGATCTGATCGGGCGCATCCCTTTGGAGTCGCCGGGGGTCATCTACGACCTGGGCTGCGGTACCGGGTCGGGGACCGTCATCCTGAAAGAAAGGTGGCCGGGCGCCCAGGTCACCGGAGTCGATTCGTCGGAGTCGATGCTGGAAAGGACCCGCACCCTGGAGGCCGACGTTTCCTGGCAGCACAGCGACTTGAACGTCTGGGAGCCTGCCGCTCCCGCTGACCTGATTTTCTCCAATGCCGTCTTTCATTGGCTGGATGACCACCACGCGTTGTTCCCCAGGCTGATGAGCAAGCTGGCCCCGGGCGGGATCTTGGCGGTGCAGATGCCGCTCAACTGGCGCGCGCCAACCCACCGGCTCATCGCTGAGACGGTGCGCGGCGGACCTTGGCGCGGGCGTTTGGAACCCCATCTAAGGGAATTCCCCGTCCTGGAGGGCCAGAAATACTACGACCTGTTGAGCGGCCAGGCTAGCTCGATCGACATGTGGGAAACCACCTATTACCACATATTGGAAGGGCAAGACCCGGTGGTGGAGTGGACCAAGGGCAGCATCCTGAGGCCTCTTTTGGACCTATTAGAGGAACCGGAAGCGGCAACATTCCTGGAGATGTACCGTAGCCGGATTGCCCAGGCCTATCCCCAACAGGCCGACGCTAAAACCGTGCTCCCCTTCCGACGGCTGTTTTTCATGGCCGCCAAATCCTGAACCTAGGCAGGAGCCCGGCACGAGACCAGCGGATGGCGCTTGCGTTCAACGGGAATCCGCGATATGGTCCGGTACCATCCAGGTCTATCGGAAGATGCCGCCGGGATTGTGGCATCTGCGCCCCGATGGCCACCTTCAAATAGTCTTGTGATCCCCGGCCTACTATGTTACGGAGGGTAGTATGGGCATATTGAAAATAGAAGGCGTGACTCACTGGTCGATCCCCGTTGACGATCTGGAAGAATCGGAACAGTTCTATGGCGATCTGCTGGGCTTAAAAGCCCTGGGGCGCCTGGGCAATTCGGTCATGTCTTGCTTCAACGTTGGCGACCACAACATACTGCTGTGCCAGCGCACCCGTCCCGCTGATAAGGGGTCCGACGGCGAGCACAACGCCCATCATTCATTCACCGTGAGCGCGGAGACCTTCGAACAGGCCTGCAAGGTCTTCCAGGAACGGGAGGTCCCCATCGAGCATCTTACCTACCGGGCCAAGGGATTTTTCACCGGGCGAGAGCTCTATTTCTTTGATCCCAGCGGCAATAGATTGGAGCTGCGGGACCCCACCTGGCAGGAAGGGATGCCCGAGCCTCCCTTCGAGGAGATCGCTGGGCGATGACCGGCAGGTTGATGCCGGCCAAATCCGCCGGCCGATGGCGTTGGGCTAATCTGCCCGCTTATTCTGGTCAAAACCCGTTGCCGCACTTACCTTGCCACATAGCTAGCCCCGCACTATCATAGGTACTGTGGAAGAGCAACGGGTAAAATATCCGATGGGGTCTCTCTCCCGGTTGGAAGCGGAGTCCATAGGGGAGCCAGGCCGCCGAACCTTCCGGTTATCGCTGGACGCCGGCAACGCCCACTGCACTGTCTGGTTAGAAAAGGAGCAGCTCTATCAGTTAGGCATCCACCTGCGGGATGCAGTAGAATCCCTCACCGAAGAGGAAAGGGGCCGGGAGAGCCAGCACCGGGACGGCAGCTGGACTGGAGAAGGGGAGGAGGTGGACTTCAAAGTGGGGGAGATGGGCCTCAGCCACGACAAGCAGACCAACACTTTCTACATCTCAGCTTTCGAGCGGGAAAACCCTGAAGCGGAAGCCGGGTCCGAATCGCCCCTTTCCATCAGCTTTTGGATCACCACGGTTCAAGCAAAGACCCTGGCGGAGGACGCCCTGCGGATTTGCGCGGCGGGACGCCCGGCATGTTTCCTATGCGGCCAGCCCATCGATCCCGACGGCCACTTATGCCCCCGTTCCAACGGCCACACCGTTTTGGAAACCGGCTGACCAAAAATCACCGCGAATGAGGCTATAGGTGACCTTAGACCAGTCAACCTTTGAGCTCTTGACCGGCGGCGAAATCCTTTCTTGCCAGCTAACCCCGGCGGGCTCCAACTACACTTTTTTGGTCCAGTTGCAAATGGACGGCAGGACCGGGTTGGCCATCTACAAGCCCAGGGATGGCGAATCACCGCTGTGGGATTTCCCCTCGGGCACCCTTTACAAGCGAGAGTACGCCGCTTACCTGCTGGCCGGCGTATTGGGTTGGGACCTTATACCGCCCACGGTGATCCGGGACGGTCCCTACGGCATCGGCTCGGTGCAGCAATATGTAGAGCACGACCCTAAGCAAAATTACTACACTTTGGGTGATGAGATCGGCAATCAGCTGCGGACCATCGCCTGTTTCGACTTGGTGGCCAACAGCACTGACCGGAAGGCAAACCACTTGCTGGTGGACCCAGATGGAAAGTTATGGAGCATTGACCACGGGTTGACCTTCCATGCCGACACCAAGATCCGCACCGTCATATGGGACTATTGCGGAGAGCGTATTCCCAAAAAACTGCTGAACGCAGTGGAAAACCTCTCCCGGCAATTGTCCGATCCGCAAGGTAAACTCAAAGAATTGGTGGAACTGCTGCTGCCGGAAGAGGTCGTGGCTTTTCAAAAAAGAGTGGAGTGGGTTTTGGACGAGGGAGTCTATCCCGGCTTACCCGGCCGGACCCGCCGCCGTTGACCCCGGCTTAACCGGCCCCAGGTTAATAGGCATATCTAACCTAGGAAGCGCCGCCTGGCCTCGGCTAAAGCCCTCTGGTAGACCTCTTGGTAGGGGACGCCGGTCTCCAATGAGACCCGCCGGCAGTCCTCGTATTCCGGGGCGACGCCAACGGGTTCGCCTTCCAGAGACTTCACTTTTACGCTGATGACACCCAGGTCCGTCTCAACATCGAGACTCTCCCGTTGGGCCACGTACCGTTCCACCGGACGGGTTCGCACCCCAAGAGTAGGCGTTTCTCGCAGGATCAACTGCACCGCCGCATCCTCGAGACGTTGGGGCACCAGCGCCGACAAGACCACTCCAGGCCGGTTTTTCTTCATCTGGACGGGCGTGCACCACACGTCAAATGCCCCCAGTGAGAATAGCTGCTCCTGGGCATACCCCATGACTTCGCCTTGAACATCATCAAGATTGGTCTCCAAAAGCACTATGTCTCCCTGCCTCACGGTTACCGGCGCCGGCGTCATCTCCCCCAACCATACCTTCAGGATATTGGGAAATTTGTCCGGGTCTTTGGAACCCAGACCGACACCAACGGACTTCACCGAGAGGGCAGGCCGGTCAAATTCCGCTAGAGCGGTGATCAATGCGGCGCCCGTTGGAGTGGTCAACTCGCCAGCGCCCTGGTACATCGGATGGTCCGCGGCCACCGGCGCTCCGGCCATGGCCGCCAGCTCCAAGGTGGCCGGGGCCGGGTTGGGGTAGCCGCCAGGCCTTCGGGGTGGTTCGGCCGCGCCCAGCACCAGGGGCGATGCGTAAACCTTCTCAACTCCCAAATAATCAAGGCCGATGCTGACACCCACCACATCCACCAGGGTGTCCACAGTGCCCAACTCCTCCAGTTCCAATTCCTCTTGTGATTCCCCATGCACCCGGCCCTCAGCAGTCCAAAGAGCCGTCAAAACCATTTCGGCCCGCTGTTTGGTCCTGTGATCCAACGCACTAGAGGAGACAATCTCCAACAGGCGCTTGGGCGAATACCTGGCAGGCTCTTTGACCTCCACGTTCAACTTCAGGCCTCGCATCTCGCGCCGAGCCTCTTGGATTGCGCTGAGGGCGTAGCCCGCCACGGGCAATTTCGCCAATTCGTCTTGGAGAAAGTCCAAGGGAAGACCCGCATCTAGCAATGCCGCCAACAGCATGTCTCCGCTGGCGCCGCCGATGGACTGGACGTAGGCGATCTTCATGACCTAGACACTTTTCGATACATTGTTGGTGACCCAGATGGGCCTAAGGCAGGACCGAGCCTTTACCCCACCCTGACAGGATTGATAACATGTTTTTGACCCAGAACATCGCCGATGCCAAGGCCACATATCAATGGGGATTGTATATCGGCAGGCTGAAGAGAGGAAGAGAAGGTGGTGGTCCGCCACATAAGCGCAATCACATTGGCTGTAAGGGACATGCCCCGGGCAGTGGAATTCTACCGTGCGGCTCTGGATCTGGACGCGTCCTATGGCGACTCCGACGCCTCTTTCACCAGCTTTAAAATCGGCGCCGGTTATCTGAATCTGGTGCTGGCAGCCCAAGAGGCCTGGTCCTGGTGGGGCAGGGCCATATTCCACGTGGACGACGTGGACGCGATCTACCTGCGTATGGTGAACGCCGGGTTGGCGCCCGAAGCCGCCCCTGCAGACGCACCGTGGGGCGAGCGTTATTTCCACATCACCGACCCCGACGGCCACGAATTGAGCTTCGCCAAGTGCCTGGACAACCCCGCATGATGGTGTGTCAGGCCCGCGTGGATAGATCCGTCAAATCCTTGGTGTAATGCTGGGCGGACATCCTGCCGTAGCTTTCCTCGCCGGTTAGCTCAAAACCAAACCGCCGGTACATGGCGATAGCCGCTGTCAAAAGGTTGACCGTGGTCAACTGGATCCGTTGGTGGCCCCGCTCCAGGCAAAAAGCCTCGACGGTTTCCAAAAGCATCAAACCGACCCCCCGGCGCCGGGCGGTGGACGCTACACTCATCCGCCGTAATTCCGCATCTTGATCGCTGCGCCGCTGGACCCCCACCATTCCTTTGACCTCTCCATCTTCGTCGGCGACCCAGAAGTGGTTGGCCGGGTCATCCATGTAGCTGGAGTCTATGTCAGCCAGGTCGTCGTTCAGCGATTCCTGAACGTACCCGCCGACCTCGCGCTCGAATCCCTGGGCAAAGTCCATCAATCCCTGGGCGAACAGGGACCGGACCGCTTCCGCATCTTGGGCCTGAAAAGAACGGATGTTGATCATCGTGGTTTTGAACCGGCGAGCTTGGAATGGGCTGGCTAGACGTTGATCAAGAAATTGATGACGTCGCCATCGCGGACGTTGTATGTCTTGCCCTCGGACCGCAATACGCCCTCTTTGCGGCCCTGGGCAATGCTTCCGCAGCGGATCAGGTCGTCGTAGGGAATCACCTCGGCCCGGATGAAACCGCGGGTGAAATCAGTATGGATCGTGCCCGCGGCCTCCTGGGCCGGCAGACCAGACGGAATGCTCCAGGCCCGTACCTCGTCCTCCCCCACAGTCAAGAAAGAGACCAGGCCCACCGTATCGTAGGTGACGCGCACTACCTTGGCCATGGCCGACTCGGCCAACCCCAATTCGTTGCGAAATTCCTCGGCTTCTTCGCCGCACATCAGGGACAGGTCGGCTTCTAATTTTGCGCACAGGCTAACGCTGCCCACGGTCCCGGCGTCCGCAGCATGCAGTCCCAACGCCTCCAACGAGATGCGCTCGCCGGCGTCACGGGATTCATCTACGTTGAAGGCCGCAATCACCGGTTTCCCGGTAAGAAGCTGGTACTCGGCCAGCAAAACCGATTCGGAAGCCGTCAATTGCTGGCGCCGCAGGGGGACCCCGTCTTCGATTCCCTGCTTCACCTTTTTGACGATCTCCGATTTGCGAAGCAAGGCGGGCCGCTCCGCCGGAAGGGCTTTTTTGACCCCGTCCTCCAACCGTTCAGTGACCCGTTCCAACACCACCAGGTCCGCCAGGATCAGGTCCTCTAGCACGGACCGCAGGTCGCGGCCGGGGTCAACACTACCCGCGGGATGGATCACCGCCGGTTCGGTAAAGTCGCGGACGGCCACTATGAAAGCGTCCGCGCCCTGAAGGATGTTTCGAGATTGGCCTTCCAAGTTAAAAGAACCCGATGACGGCCCGGATGAAGCTTGAGACCGGGCTGACGGTTCGAAGGCAGGCAGGTCCCAATATTTGATCTCGGGATAGACCACCTTCCTGGGGTTGTAGATGCGGGCTAGGACTTCCAGCCGTGGATCGTCGACTTTGACCACGCCAACGTGCATCTGCGCGCCGCCACCGCCCGCTCCTGTGGCCTCGGCATGCCCCCCGGTCAGGGCATTGAATAGGGTCGTCTTTCCGCTTTGGGGCAGTCCGATGATGGCGATTTCCATGGTTGAGTAAAACCTTTACCAACGGGGGCTAATACGCGTTGATCTAGTACGATTTGAATAGCTCACCCCATTCCGTTTTCAGGGCTTCTTTGATTCGGCTGCGTCCTTTGGTCTTTAGCCAGTAGCCGTTGTGATACAGGTTGGACGCCAGATAGGACAGGCCCACCAAAGGCGATCTAAGCAGGAAATTCTCCAGCGGTTTTAAGGGGCCCCAATAGATCAGCTTTTGGCCCCGGCTGGCGAAGGTGTTCTCGACGCCGGTGAATCCCCAGTTTACCTGGCTGATGTCTTCGCCGACGACATCGATCTTGGAAACGTCGCCGCAGCCCAGTCCGCGTTCGTGGGCCAGCCGGATGAACTTGATACTCATGGGATCGAATCCCATCATCTTGGCGGCCACCGCATCGATGGCAACCTGGTCGGCGCTAGCCAGTATCCTGTTTTTGATGTGCCACCGCATTGCCCGGGGGCCCGGGCCGTCACCTGCAAAAGTCCCGTCCATGACGGCAAATACACCTGGATGTATCTCTTGCTGAATGGCCAAAAGGTCCACCAGGGTTTCATGGATCACCGAATGGGTCCAGTGGCGCTTTCGGTGCAACAAACCGCCAAAGGCATTTTTCATGGCCCCGGTCATGGTAGTGAACACATGGGTTTTCATGGTGGGTAATTGAATGATATTTTTGCCCGCGAAGGATTCCGGGATTTGTATCCCCTCGGGGAAAATATCGTCCAGCACCAACATTTTCTCCTTTGGCTTGAATTGCACCCACTTGTTTGGAGGGGAATCCAGGTGGAGTACCGGCAAACTGAGTTTATCTTGCACTGCCTTGTGCTTATTCTTCTCCTCACCCTCGAAAGAGTCGACCACAACGGTGCCGTTATGGGCCCCTATTAGGTTTTGGTAACCCAGGTTACGTAATCCTCGAATCACCCCCTCCAGTTGCCATGGGGAGGTGGAACAACCAGGATACCAATGCTGCCATGAGATATTGATCTTGAGTAACGTGGCTGTGTCTGAATCCAAGTGCTGGGTCACCCCCGCCAATTCCATGACCCTTTGCATGTCATCGAATACCGTCTCCGGCCGGGTGGCTACCACCGCGACCGTTGGACGGCCGCCGGGCCGATTGGCCTGGACTCCTGGGAGCTCCTCTGTTCGGGAGATAGGGTCACCCGGAGTAACCAAATCCGTGTCTCCTTAAGTCAAAACCGGAGTGACCGTTGGTCACCCGTTTAACAGCAATACGACGGCTGATACTGCCATCCATGAAATTATAGCGAACACCATGGGCAGGTCCCGGACAATCAATTGCTCCGGCGACTCAGCTTCTTTGTTGTGGTTTAGCAGGAATAGATACCTGAATAGGCCCAGAGTAACCAGTGGTATGGTTAGCAACATCGCGTTGTTTTCCGGTAGATTGTCCGCCTCCACCGTATATAAAGTATAGCTCAACCACGATGCCGTTGCCGATATGGTGAGCAGTTGGCCTATGAAAGGACCCGCGTATTGGCTCAGGACCGACCGCTGGTTGGATGCCTGGTCCCCGGCCAGCCTGACCTCGGCATATCGCCGTCCCAAAGCGATGAAAAGCGCCCCGGCTGCGGTGGTGGCGTAGAGCCACGGCGACGGCACGACTCCGATGGCCGCCGCACCGATGGCGACCCGGATAACGTATCCACTGGCTACGGCCAAAACGTCCACCAACACGATCTTCTTAGCGCCCAAGGAATATGCCAAGTTGATGGCGATATATACCAAGATTATCCAAACCAAAGCCAGGTTAACCGCCGCAAATATTGCAACACCCGCCGCCGCCAACAGCACCATAGCCGCAACGGCGATAGGGACGGTTACCATGCCCGAGGGTATGGGGCGTTTACTCTTTATGGGGTGCAATTGGTCGGATTTTTTGTCCGAAAGGTCGTTGAGTAGATAAACGGCCGAAGCGATGGCGCACAGGGCCACGAATACCACGACCAGTGTGATGAGAAGCTCAGGCACCCGGTCCAAGCTGCTTAGGGACCAGGCGACGCGAACGGCAAAAACGAGGGGTAAGAAGATGAGCAGGTTCTTGATCCATTGGTGTGGCCGCATGGCCCGCACCAAGGCCCAGATCGACTCGAGCAATAGGCTGACTCCTGCGGGCCTCTTGGATTTATCCTCGGATTCCAATGGCCCTCAACCTAACCTTTGATCCGAAGACTAGAGGGTTCCGGCCACGGGGCACGCCGGATGCGTTTGACCCAAACCAAAGCCGCGAGCCCCAGGAGGACCGCGAAGCAGAGCGTCACCACCCGCACTAATAGTGTCCCCGCGGATGCCACGTCGCGGGCGAGACCGCTTTGCTGCAACAGGACGACCATGCTTCCCTCGGTCCCGCCCAACCCGCCGGGGATGGTGGTGATGGCGCCCACCAGGGTGGACGCTGCATATATCGGCAAGACCTTGTACATGGCCAACGGACTATCCAATCCTTGGAGTATGACCCAGAGGGCCATACCTTCACAGAACCAGGCAACCGCGCCCAGGCCCACCGCCGCCAGCATTACGCGGGGCGCCGCCAGGGCCCTCAGAGAATCATGGGAGTTCAACAAATCACTTTTCCACCGGCGCAGCAACGGAAGATCCACAAGGCGTTGACTGTGCTTCGAGGTCACCGCCAACAACCCGGCGCCACAGAACACCAGGGCCACCGACAGGGTAACCAGCACCGGCGTCGGCAGCAAAGCAAGCCCGACCAGCCCCAGCAGGATCACGGCGACCAGATCGGTGAGCCGTTCCATCACGACGGCGGGCAATGAGGTCGAAACCGGCACGCCGGTGCGGTCCCGCAGCAGGTAACTTTTTAGCACTTCTCCCGTCTTGCCTGGAGTGATGGACATGGCCAGGCCGGAGAGAAAGACCAGGGCGCTGGAGGCCAACGAGAGTTTGATCTCTAGCACATGTAGATAATATGACCACCGAAGAAACCGCAAGACATAATTCAGCGACGCCAACGCCAGGGCCGCAAACAGATGGGTTACCGGAAAGTTGGCCAGCTGCCTTAGGGTTTCCCCAAAATCACCGTAACCGAACAGACCAACGGCGACCAGCGCCGCGAAGACCACCAGGAGCAACAAAGTTTTGCTAGTCACCAGCGGGCCGGGCCGTTTCGATGGTCTGGGGGCCGGATTGGGGTCTGGTCTGAGAGTTGATCTGGGCGGCCAGATACCCTCCGCCAAATCCATTGTCTATGTTCACCACCGCTATCCCGGGCGCGCAACTGTTCATCATACCCAACAGCGCCGCAAGGCCATCGAAACTGGCGCCGTAGCCAACACTGGTGGGGACGGTCACCACAGGGGACGAAACCAGACCGGCGACCGCGCCGGCAATAGCGGCTTCCATCCCGGCGACGACCACGATCACATTCGCCTGCTTCAACACCGGCAGGGAGTCCAAAAGCCGGTGGAGTCCGGCGACGCCCACGTCGTTGACCCGGACAACCTGGCTGCCCATCAACTCGGCGGTGACCGCGGCTTCCTCGGCCACCGGCAAGTCCGCCGTCCCAGCGGTCAAAACCACGACCCCCGGCAACTTGGGGACCGGATGATGGCCAGGCGCCACAATGGTTTTAGCCAACTCGTTGAATACAGCGTTGGGCGTTCGTTCTTGGGTGGCTTGGAAAGCAGATAGATCGGTCCTGGTGACCAGTACCGGGTTTCCCTTTGCCGCCAGTGACTCGACGATCTTCGAGACCTGCTTAGCGGTTTTACCCAGACCCAGGACCACTTCAGGGAAGCCGGTACGAAGGGGCCGGTGATGGTCTACCTTGGCAAAATCCAGGTCCTCGAAAGGAAGGTCTCGGAGCGATTGCAGCACTTCGTCTACGCTCTGGTTGCCGTCACGCAGAGCTTCCAAGTGGTGTCGTAGGTTGGAGGTTCGCATAAAAAAGGGATAACCGCAGTCACATGGGTGGCAATCATAGCCTTGGGTTTAATCCAGTGTCAAGAATATCCGAGCCTGGATCAGCACAGGTTTGGGATGCCAGGTTTGGGATGTATGGAGGCTATGAATTCGTCCGGGGTACTCCCTGATTCCCACCAGTCTAACTGGTCCCGGTCCCAGTGTCTGAGACCCGGTTTTCAGATTCCGCCTTAAGCAACGAGAACAGGGCCCCCATGGCGCTCATGCTGGCCGTGTACATGGCCAATATGGCCACTCCACCCCATAGGACCCACAGGAACCGGCCCAAGTCAGCCAACGCCATTATCACCGCCGAAGCCAAGACCGAAATGATCAAAACCAGGCCACCCAGTAGGGACCCGAAGATGGTGGCTTTTGCCACCGGAGTCCGCAGATCGTTCCGAGCCGACGATATGCCTATGTAGCCGCCGATGAACGGAGATGCCGGCGCGGCAACGAAATGGACCAAGGGGATCAAGAGGCAAACCACCATGATCCCGAAGGCGATAAACACACCTTTAATCACAAGTTATCGTTTCCTCCGGCGCCGGTGGAAGCCGTGGCACTTGCATAAATTGAAATGACCACAGATAGATTATAGCCAGCCATAGAGCTTTGACGCCAACCGCCTCTCCAAAGGGAAGCGTCATTCGAATTACCCGGGAATTTGAGCCGGGCTGACTCACGCCCAATCCCGTTGGCGCCAGACGACGGACGTAGGATCGCCGGTGCGGGCAGGGGCGAGTTTAAAACTCGTCCCTACGTAATCCGCCCCCTACATAATCTGCATTGATGGGTGATTGAAAAACGCCGTCTCAAAGCAAGGGTTTCAGTGGCCAAGGCTTTGCACCATGACTATACTGGGGCCATCGTGGGGAATCGGTCTGGGCCGCAATCCAGAAACTGTCAACACCTATAGCCAAGCCCAGATATTGGCTTCCCAACGTGCGCACAGGAGTGTTTTTCATGGCTGACGATCCCACCACTGGCGAGGAATCCTCCCCGTCGCCTTTCGCCGAACTTCTCGATATTCGTGCCGGCATCTCACAAGACGGCGTGGGCAGCGCCTTCATGGAGATCCAAGACATGCACCGCCAGACGGCCGGATTCGTCCAAGGCGGCCTCATCGTTGCCCTGGCCGACTTCGCATTTGCCCGTGCGGTCCACTCCGTGTCGCAACCGGGTCAGCCAACAGTGACGATAGAACTCAAGATGAATTTCATTTCGCCGGCCAAAGATGGAAAACTTACCGCGACCGCCAGAATCCTTAGCCAGGGCAGCAGGATCGTGGTCGGTGAGATGGAGGTCACCGGCGAAGAACAGGTCCTCATAGCCCGCGGCTTGGGCACTTTCATGTTGCTGCAACCACCCTCTTGACCCAGGCTGAAGGCCCAGGCCCTTGAAAGTCCGGCGGCGGCGATACTTGGTCCAACCCTATTCCCCTTCCAGTCAACCTGTTGTCGGGTAAGCCAATAGACTATGTTGGAAAAGGCCCTTGTCAAATGCTATAATTTCCTGGTTGGGGCCCGAGGGTTCGAGCCTGATGGAGGTGGTCATGAGAATCCCAATGAAAGTGGACTATGGGGTTCGGGCGCTGGTTGAATTGGCCTCCGTGTACGGTGAAGGCCAGATAAGGACCGCCGACATCGCCTACCGGCAGGGTATACCCGAAGCCTACCTGGACCAGTTGATGACCACCCTCAATAAGTTCGGCTTTGTCATCAGCCGCCGGGGGCCCCAGGGCGGGCACAAATTGGCCATGGCGCCGGCAGAGATCAACCTGGGCATGGTTATGAGCACCCTGGATGGAAACACCTCCCCGTTGGATTGCTTCATCAATCCGGAAGACTGCGCGTTGTCCGAGTCCTGTGCTCAACAGGAAGTTTGGAAATCGGTGGAAGACGCCGTCCAGGAAGTCTTGGGCAATATCACCCTGGCTGACCTTTCACAGCGGCAAAAGAGCCTGGCCGGATCACGGGTCTAACCCCCTTCCCCTTAGACTGCCTCCCCATTTTGTTTCCTCTCCGGGCTGGTATAGCCCGATCCAGGGGAATTCCACGCCTTCTACTTGCGGCCAAAATCAAGAGTGTGCCTGGGCTAACCAGGTCTGTTAGGGGAGACCGATGGACTATGGGATAGCGCTTCCGTCATACATCGACGCATGGCGGGAGGTGCAAGCGGCCGAGGCGGCGGGGTTCACCCACGCGTGGTTTTACGACTCCCAGCTGATCTACAGCGACGTCTACGCCACCATGGCGTTGGCCGCCCAGAACACCAGCCGCATTCGGTTGGGAACACTGGTGGCGATCCCCAGCAACCGCATCGCGCCCGTTACGGCCTCGGCGATAGCGACAATCAATAAATTGGCGCCCGGCCGCGTGATCTTGGCGTTGGGAACGGGCTACACGGGGCGGAACACCATGGGATTGCCTCCGGTGCCGGTGGCTGGGTTGAAGGAGTATACCCAGCAGGTACGGGGCTTGCTGCGCGGTGAAGACGTGCTGTTTCGGGAGAGGAAACGAGAGCGTTGGATCCGGTTGGTGCACGCAGACCGGGAGAGTTTCATCAATATCAAAGACCCCATTCCGATCTATCTCGCGGCCAATGGACCCAGGGCGCTGGAGGCTGCCGCCGAGCTTGCCGATGGCTGGGTGACGGCCCGGGCAGGAAGAAATCTGGAGCGGGACTTCGCCGCGATGAGCGACGCCGCGGAGAAAGCAGGACTGAGCACGGCTAAGCCCTACACCGTGGCCCTGACCAACGGTTGCGTACTACGGGAAGGCGAGCCGCCGGCGTCTGAACGGGTGATGGCGCAGGTTGGCCCCAACATACTGCCCTTATTGCACGCCCAGTGGGAGGCGGACCATGGGCCTGGAGCGGACCTGGGGGTTCGCCCTGACCCCCAAAGTTCGGGCGCGTATGACGCCTATATTAGAAAGTTCGCCAGGGAAAATGGGACGGAGGCTGACCGTCTCTATCTGGAAGTTCATCGGGGGCACATGGTTTTCCTAAAACCCGGAGAAGAGGCCTTCGTCACGCAGGAGGCCCTGGCCAAGACCCTCACGGGCAGCGGACCGGAGATCATCGAACGCCTGGAGGGGATGGAAGCCGCCGGCATCGACAACGTCGCCATCTCGGTCACCGGCGCCCAAGCGGCCCGGGACCTTATCCAAGACTTTGGCCGGGAAGTGATCGCCAAACGAGCTTAGCCGATTCTGGCGGCGTTTCTCATCCTCCCCCCAACGGGCTGAAACCACCGTACTGAATCAACCCGGCTGAATCAACCCGGCATCTCAATCGTTATTCCCAAGGCCTCTCCGCCGCGGCGTTGCGGCCCGAGATACGTCCAAAGGAAAGACATTCGCCAATGTTGCCGGTCCCCTGATATAGATAGCTGAACATGGACCCCAGTTCCCCGGCGCTGTACAGACGGGGAATGGGCGTTCCGTCTGGCCGCACCACCTGCGCCTTTTCGTTTCGTCTGGGACCGCCCTGGGTGTTGAGCATGGAAGGCGCTAGCTCAACGGCATAGAATGGGGGTTGGCTCAAAGGCGCCAGCATCTTGGTCCGGCCAAAATCCTGGTCTTCCTCCCCATGGCAATGGCTGTTCCAACGCCTGACGCTCCCATCCAGGTTGGATGGGTCCACGCCGATGATCCGGGCCAAGTCTGGAATAGTGTCCGCCGTCTTGATCCAGCCTTTGGCCAGTTCGGCACTGTTGTCGCCGCTCCAGTCGTACCTATCGACAATCGGATTCCAGGCGTGGCTGGGGTCTTTGTCGTACATGGGACCCGAGGAAAACAGAGTGTGGTCCACGATCATGTACATGGGGCAGGGCACGGCCATTGGTCCCCAACGGCCTGAGACCTTGATCTTTCCATGGGAGGTCTTGTATTTCTCATCGCCAAACCTATCCCCTTCAGGCCCGACCACTATCATTCCGCCGTGCATCTCTTTGGAGAAATGCAGGGCGATCATGGAAAACCTCGTCCGGTATTCAGGGACCTTCAAGCCCATTGAAGGGCCGGCAAAGTTGTTCATGTGCCACAGATCGGCCCCTACTTCCATCCCCATTCGTACGCCGTCCCCCTCGTTGTACGGCGTGCCGGTGGTATAGCAGTATGGGATGCCCGGAAGATAATTTCTGATCATCTCCAGGTTGTTCTCAAAACCTCCACAGGTCAAGATCACCGCCCGTTTGGCCTTCACGTAAACGGGCCTGCCGCCCTGCTCCGCTTTGATCCCCAGTATTTCCCTGGTCAGAGGGTTTTGGATCAACTCCTTTCCCGGAGTCTGGTACATGACCGGAATATTCCTTTCTCTAACCGCCCGTTCAAACAACATCCATGTTCCGGAGTACCCTGTCGTTTCGCCATGGTGGTACTTGTGAACGCTGTTGGAACCCGGCAACTCGGGAAACTCTATGCCCACCGGTTGATGCTGGTGCTCTTGAGGGTCACCGCCAATGCTCCTGACCCAATCATTGTTTTTGGCGCCCTCTTCAGCCCACGCCTGTATCATCTCATCGGGAACGGCGTAGGGCCCGGCCATGGCTTTGAAGTAAGTAATGGCGTCGTCCACCGGCGTGGCGTTAAGGTACCCCTGGCCGGCCACCCGGGTGTTTCCCCCTTCTTGTCCTTCGGGGGCTTTTTCCAACATCAGAATGGAGACGCCGGCATCATGGACGGTTAGGGCAGCGGCAGCGCCGGCGGCGCCGAAGCCGACGATCACCACATCGGCTTCATGGTCCCATCGATTCGGGAGCCATGCGTTCTGATCCATGTTTTGAAGTGCCATTTTCCCTCTTTACAGGCTTGGATCGTTTATTAGGGTCCTCAACAATGAGAATTCCACGCCTGGAGCGGCGCCGGTTTAGTCCCGCGCCAGGATACCACTCGTGGGGCCCCCTCGCCACGGTCATCTCCAATTCAGGGTTTTGGGCGTACAATTGAAAGCAAAGCTGATAGCCGAAGCCGCGGGTTCGTCTTGATGCCACGGCGGTATGATGGCCCTTAGGTATACTCAACTGCCGTAGCCGATTGCGGTTGACAACTTCCTACACCGGGACTAGACTCAATTTACATATGGCTCTGATAACATTTGAATCAACCTGCGCGTGTACCTGTCTCCCTACATAGGGAGCGGGCTAATACACCAGTAGCCAGCCTGCGCCCATCCAGGGAAATTCCTTTGGGGAAGCGCGGGTTTTTTTATGGGATTCGATTATCCAAATATGAACCGTAACGGCCGGCGGCTCCCAGCATATTCAAGGCGCCAAAGGCATCGCCAAAAGGTAAATTAGGAGGAACAGGAAACATGGCTGAGCAACCCATCAAATTAACACCAGAACAAGTCAAGCGGTACAGCCGCCATATCATCATGGGCGATGTGGGCAGCAACGGCCAGAGGAACCTGATGGGCGCCAAAGCCCTGATAGTGGGGGCCGGCGGCCTTGGTTCTCCATCAGCCATCTACCTGGCCCTGGCAGGAGTGGGCACCATCGGCATCGTCGACTTCGATGTGGTGGAAATCTCCAACCTGCAGCGCCAGATCTTGCACCACACCGCCGACATAGGCCGGCCAAAGTTGGAATCCGCCAGAGACAACATCAATTCCTACAATCCCGACGTAAACGTTGTGATGCACGGCGACCGGCTGGAATCCAGCAACGCCATGGACATCATCGGCCAATACGACCTGGTGATCAACGGGGCCGACAACTTCGCCACCCGCTACCTGGTCAATGACGCCGCCTATCTTTCGGGCAAGCCCCTGGTGGACGGCAGCATTTTGATCTTCGACGGCCAAGCCACCGTCTTTATCCCCGGCCAGGGATGCTACCGGTGCTTGTTCCCATCGCCGCCTCCTCCGGGAATGGTCCCCAACTGCGCCGAAGCCGGCGTTTTGGGCGCCCTCACGGGTCTGGTGGGTAGCATCCAGGCCACCGAGGCGCTGAAACTGATTTTGGGCATCGGCGAGAGCCTGAGCTCACGTCTGTTGCTCATCGACGCGTTGAGCATGAATTTCCGGGAGGTAAAACTCAAGAGAAACCCGGCATGTCCGCTGTGCGGCGACAACCCCACGGTGACCGAGCTCATCGATTACGAGATTTTCTGCGGATTGACGGAGCCAGAGGCAGCCGGGGTAGGGGTAGGTTCAGACTAGCCCCACGCCGCGACGTTCCCTTAGGGATGCCCTTGTTCAGTGATTGGAGCCAGGTTGGCGGGAATTTTTGCGCCATAACCAGCATCCAATCGAGAGATCTCGGACCTAATCGAATAACCGCGTGACCCTCAGACTCGCGTTCCTTTTTTACGCGCCAACCGGGGGACGCATCAATCTTGGTGAGTAAATACACGAAATCATGGTGACAAGGCTGGCTTATAAAGGGATCCTCGCGGCCATCGGCAACACTCCCATGGTGGAACTGCAGCGCATGAGCCCCAAGCCGGGCGTCCGCATCTTCGCCAAGTTGGAGGGTCAAAACCCCACCGGCAGCGTAAAAGACCGCATCGCCCTCAAAATGATCGATCAGGCCGAGCGCAATGGTGAGATCAGCGCCAACCGGACCATCCTGGAGCCCACCAGCGGGAACACCGGCATATCATTGGCCATGGTGGGCAGGTTAAAAGGCTACAAAGTGGCCGTGGTCATGCCGGAGAACGTCAGCGTGGAGCGGGCCCAATTGCTGCAGGCCTACGGCGCCGAGATTTTCAATTCCGACGGGACACTGGGCACCAACGGGTCCATCGTGGTGGCCCAGGAAATGGTCGAAAAACACCCCCATGACTACTTCATGCCCTACCAATACGGCAACGAAGGCAATCCTGGCGCTCACTACGAAACCACCGGTCAAGAGATAATCGATACCATGCCCGACACAACTATGTTCGTCGCCGGCCTGGGCACCGGCGGAACCCTCATGGGCGTAGGTCGCCGGTTGAAGGAGCACAATCCAGCCATCAAAATCGTGGCGGTTGCGCCGGAGCCCGACGATTTCATATCTGGGTTACGGGACCTGGACCAAGGATTCATTCCTCCCATCCTGGACCTGGACATGCTGGATTCCAGGATTTTGGTCGGCAGTATGGACGCCTTCCGGACTACCAAGGAATTGCTGCTCCAAGAAGGCATCTTCGCTGGTATCTCCTCGGGATCGGTGGTGTACGCCGCCATGCGCCAAGCGGAAAGAATGGAAGAAGGTAACATCGTCTGCCTACTGGCCGACGGTGGGTGGAAATACCTCAGCACCAGCCTTTGGACCAAAGATTACGATGAGTTGGCCAAGGAGTCCAAAGGGAAGATATGGTGGTGAATATCCGGGCGTGTGGTTTTGCCCGTTTCGCTATCAGTAGGAAGAACCAACTGAAGGTATCAAAAAGTTAGCCCCCTATCGACCCTCTCGTTTTCCACGAACCTATTTCCAGCACCCCGGCTTCATCGTCTCGCTACCCCCAAGCCCATGCGGGTCCACGCCTGGAACTAGGCGTGGCCACTTGAAACCGCCCATCCGCGATGCTATACTTGCGTCACATAGTCCCTCTCATTTGAAAGCGGGTTCCACCCGCTTTCTTGCTGTAAGGAAACAAGGCCAGGCCGGAACGGGCTTGACCGGAGGGTGCATCGCAATGAAAAGTGATTTTTTGATAGCGTTGACCCAGCTCGCGGCAGAGCGCCATCTCCCCAGGGAGCAGGTGCTTCAGGCCATAGAGGTGGCGCTTGCATCCGCGTTTAAAAAAGATAATCCTGCTTCCGGTCAGAATATTTCGGTGAAGCTCAACCCCAACACTGGGGAAGTGAATGTCTACGCCCTCAAGATGGTGGTGGACGAGGTTGAAGACCCAGAGCGGGAGATAACCGTCACCGACGCCCAGGTGATCAAGAAAAACGCGTCTTTAGGCGACGAAGTGGCCGCAGAGGAGCCGCTGCCCCACAACGCCAGCCGTATTGCCGCCCAGACCGCCAAACAAGTGGTTCTGCAACGGTTGCGGGAAGCTGAACGCGAGCTTCTTTACCAAGAGTTCCTACAGCACGAAGGGGACATAGTATCCGGCGTGATCGACCAGCCGGAAAACGGCAGGGCGGTAATGGTGGAACTGGGAAGGGCCCAAGCTATCCTGCCCTTCGAAGAGCAGGTGCCCACCGAGAGGTACCGTAAGGGTCAACGCACCAAGGTCTTCGTGATCAGCGTGCGCAATTCCCCCAAAGGGCCGGAAATACTCGTCTCCCGCAGCCACCGCAACATGCTCAAGCGTTTGTTCGAGATCGAGGTGCCGGAAGTCTACAACGGCGTGGTGGAAATCAAGGCCATCGCCAGGGATGCCGGCTTTCGCAGCAAGGTAGCGGTCAACGCCACCCAGCAGGGCATAGATCCTGTGGGCTCATGCATCGGGGTGCGCGGGAACCGTATTCAAAGCATCGTCAACGAGCTTCAAGGCGAGAAGATCGACGTTGTCGCCTGGGACAAAGACCCTAAGGTGTTCATTTCCAAGGCCCTCAGCCCGTCGGAAGTCGTGGAGGTGGAATTCGCCGACGACGGCCAGACAGCCACCGTGGTGGTGCCTGACCGCCAACTTTCCCTGGCCATAGGCAAGGAAGGCCAAAACGCCCGGCTGGCCGCCCGGCTCACCGGTTACCGGCTGGACATCAAGGGCATGACCGAATGGGAGCAGGTCCGGGAAGAACGGCTGCGCCAACAAGCATTGGCTCAAAAAGAAGAAGCCGTAGCAGAAATCGCAGAAGAAAGCGGTGTCGAGGCGGAAACTCCCGTCGCGGAATTAGCCACGGAAATCGAGCCCGCCACTGAAGATGCGCCGGCCCAAACGGTGGCGGAACCTGAAGCAGAGGCACAGGAAACGTCAGCGCCCACCGCCGAAGTGGCAGAGTCCTTGGACGAAGACCAACTGTTGGAAGCTCTGATCCGCGAAGAGGAAGAGTCACCAGTGGCCGACGGGGCCGGGGAAGAATCCGCAGGCCTCAGCGTGGAAGAACTCCAGTCGTTTACCTTGGACGATGTTGGTCCTCTTGAAGACGACGAGGAAGACGAGGAAGACGCGCTGCCTGAATTGCCCGAATTGCCCGACCTAGCGGCCCTAGCTCCGGACGCGGGCAAGATCAGGTTTGCCGAAGACCTAATTGAGGACGTTCGAGGCGGTCGGACCGGCCGGAGAGGCCGGCGTGGCGGAGGCGCCAGGGGAGGCGCCCGCGGCGGAAGGTAGACCTTCCAAGAACGGCCCTTACGGACGAATTTTTGGCCTTGGGGAAGCGGTGGCCAAACCTAGACACATACCCGAACGCACCTGTGTCGGTTGTGGGCAAAAACGTCCCAAGAGAGAGTTGGTGCGTGTCGTGGGGACCCCCCAAGGCAGCCTCTTGCTAGACACCACCGGTAAAAACCCCGGCCGTGGGGCTTACTTCTGCCGCCAATCCACCTGCTGGAAGAAGGGAACCGAGAAGGGAACCCTTTTCCGCCGGCTAAACGTCGATGCCAACCCCGCAGACCTGGACAACCTGTACTCTGAATTTCAAGCCATCGCGGCCGCACCCTCTAGGGAGAACTGACAAATGACTTCCGATGCAAAACCGGGCGTGGCCGACGGCGGCGCCGCCGGAGACAGGCCTTCGAGCAGAACTAGAACGCCGCGCCGCACCCAAACCCGCGTGCTGGTGCTGCCGGAAACATTAAGCGTCCAACGCCTTTCTGAACTTACCGACCAGAACCCCATTGATGTCATCAAACAGTTGATGCGGAATGGCGTCATGGCCTCCATGAACCAGATCATCGACTACCAAATGGCCACATTGGTGACCACCGCATTCGGCATCCATACCACCATGGCCGAACCGGAATCGGCAGCGTCGGCCGCAAAGGCAGCAACCCAGAGACCCCAGGAGGATGCCGAGCTGGCGCCACGCCCTCCGGTGGTCACGATCCTAGGTCACGTGGACCACGGTAAAACTGCCCTGTTGGACACGATTCGCCGCACCCAAGTGGCCGAGCGAGAGGTTGGCGGAATCACCCAGCACATCGGCGCCTACCAGGCGGTCTTCAATGACCAGCCCGTGACATTCCTGGATACGCCCGGCCACGCCGCCTTCACGGCCATCAGGGCCCGGGGCGCCAGGGTGACTGACATCGCCGTGCTGGTGGTGGCTGCCGACGACGGTCTCATGCCCCAGACCCTGGAGGCATTGAACCACGCCAAGGCCGCCGACGTTCCCATAATCGTGGCCATCAACAAGATGGACTTGCCTGGGGCCGACCCGGAACGGGTAAAACGGCAGTTGAGCGAGCAGAACATGCTGGTAGAAGACTGGGGCGGAGACGTGATCTCCAGCGAAGTCTCGGCCAAGACCGGCGATGGCATAGACGGTTTGATGGAGAACATCCTTCTGGTGGCGGAGTTGGCCGAATTGAAGGCCAATCCCAATAAATCAGCCTCCGGCACCATCATCGAAGCCAAACTGGACCGCAAACGCGGTCCAACAGCCACCATTCTGGTGCACGACGGCACTCTTAAGGTGGGTGACTACGTGTCGGCCGGCGGCGCCTGGGGCCGGGTGAGGGCCATCACCGACGAACAGGGGCAAACCATCACAGATGTCCCGCCGGGGACCCCGGCCGAAGTCCTTGGATTCAACGCCCCGCCAGAGGCCGGAGACGCGCTCTTGGCGGTCCCCAACGAAAGGACCGCCCGCTCCACAGCGGAAGACCGCCAGAAACTAGCCTCCTCACAGTCGGTCCAGTCCAGGGCGCTAACCCTAGAAGAAGTGGTGCACCAATCGGCTGGCACCCTGAAAGAACTCAACTTGGTGTTGAAGGCCGATGTTCAGGGTAGTGTGGAGGCAGTGCGGGGGGCTGTGGAGATTCTCTCCGAGGAAGCTATCAAGGTCCGTGTAATACATTCCGGGCCCGGTGCTATAACCGAATCGGATGTCATGCTGGCCAGCGCCTCCGAGGCCATAGTCATCGGCTTCACAGTCGGAGTCGAACCCAGCGCCGAGCGCCTTGCCAACCGCATGGGCGTGGAAATCCGCCATTACAACATCATCTATCAACTCACCGATGACATAGAGCTGGCCCTCCACGGAATGCTGGAGCCGGTTTTCACCGATGTGGTGGTGGGCCAGGCGGAGATTCGTGAGATATTCCCTTCCCGCCGTGGGGTTCAGATAGCCGGTTGCAGGGTCACCGATGGCCACATCAACCGCGGGGCCGACATCCGGATCATGCGCGATGGCAAACTCATCCACGAATCAACCATCGCCACCCTTCGCCACTTCCGGGATGAAGTAACGGAGATGACCGCCGGCTCGGACTGTGGCGTCACTGTCCAAGGCTTCAACGAATTCGAACAAGGCGATGTCTTGGAAGCCCACCGGCAGGAACGGGGCAGGCGTTAAAACCCTGTCTGCCGGTTTCCTCGCCTGAATACGCCCGGCTTTTATCCCGACTCGCAGCAGGGGAGCCCTCCATGCCCCGACGCGTAGACCGCATCAACGAGCTCTTACGCCAGGAAATCAGCGTGTTGCTAGCCCGTCAAATCAAGGACCCCAGGCTGGACGGCGTGATAAGCATCACCCAGGTCAAGACAACCAACGACCTGCGCAACGCCAGGGTATTCCTAAGCGTAATGGGCGATTCTACCGCCAAGCAGAGCGCGCTGGAAGGTATCCAATCGGCCGCGACTTACCTTCGCCGGGAGCTACGGGACCGGCTGGCCATGAGATACGTGCCTTTTTTAAGCTTCGTCATGGACAACACCTTGGACGAGGCGGACCATATGTATCAAGTCTTGGACCAAATCCGGACAGGCGGCGAAGCCGAATCCTTAACCTAGCCTGGGCCTGGGCGTCAATAGACACCAAAAGAAAGGGACACCAGGACATTGGGAACGGATGACACGTGACTAAGACCGGCAGCCAGACATCCTCCTCCATCAACGGCTTCCTCAATCTCTACAAACCGGCGGGAATAACCTCCATGGAAGCCGTCCGCCGGGTTAAACGCCTGGCAGGTCACCGCCAAAAGGTGGGGCATTGCGGCACCTTAGACCCCATGGCCCGGGGGGTTTTGCCCATTTGTTTCGGACAAGCCACCCGTCTTATGGAATATGTGGTGGGCGGCCGGAAGCGTTATGCCATGGAGGTGGAACTGGGCGTGACCACCGGCACCTACGACGCCGAGGGTGAAGTTGTCAAGACCGGCGATGTCACCGGCCTGACCCCAGAGATGGTGGAGCGGGTGGCACAGAGCTTTGTGGGATCCATCAAGCAGAGGCCGCCCATGTACAGCGCCGTCAAGGTGGATGGCCAGCGGCTTTACAAGCTGGCGCGAGCCGGGATTGAAGTGGAACGGGAAGCACGGCCCGTGGAAATATTCGCCATCAGAATCGTTGAATCGCCGCTGCCCAAGGTTGTGCTGGAGATTGAAAGCGGCCCCGGGGTCTACATGCGGTCGCTGGCTCACGACATGGGGGAGGTCTTAGGATGCGGTGGCCACGTTTCGGCGTTGGAAAGGTCTTATTGCGGCGGATTTGAAGTAACGGACGCGGTCACCCTTGAGACCTTGGAAGAGGCGTCAAGCGAGCCGGGGGGGTTAGAGAAGTTCCTTTTCCCCGCAGACTGGATCTTAAGGGATCACAAGAGCACTTCCATGGACCAGGCGGCGGAAAAACATCTTAATAATGGGCAGCCCGTCGCTTTGCGGACCCCATTGCTGGACGCAGGTTACCTTGAAGAATTCCGCGCCTACAGCGCCGACGGCCGGTTTTTGGCCCTGGTGCGCTTCGACCGGGCCGCTTCGGCTTGGAAGCCAGTCAAGGTTTTCCATCTGGAGTCTCCTTCTCCTTACGCTCCGGCAATATCTTCGGTCTAGCTCGCCGGCTAACCCGCCGGGCTGGTCCCTCTAAGACGCCTTCCCCATTCCTTCCCAGGTATTTGATGCATGTATGACGCCCGGCTCTGCCTAAATTTGGCTCACGTTAGTCCTATTTACAGCTGTATTGATAACATACATGCTTAAATATCAATGAAACGTTGGTATTAGGCATACGTGCATATTCAGCGGCGCTCCAATCAGTAATTGGCTTCCTTGGCTTCTTGACAATAAACGTAGTGCCTGTATATTTGAGGGGTTTATGTCAATCTGAGAGTTTGCAGGTTCTCGATACGCCTCTGACTATAAAGGAAACGGGCGACACAGCAGAAACCAGAATGGAGCGGCTGGACCGGCGTTTGAGTGGCTGTTGACCGGTCCCAGATTACATTTCGGATGCCGTTAAAGGCATAAGATATCCAAATTTGAATGGGGGGTCAGATTATGGAGGCCTATTGCTTCAAGTGCCGCGGTAAACAGGAAATACGGAATCCACAGCAGGTAACATTGAAAAACGGCCGTCCTGCCACCCAAGGGGTATGCCCCGTATGCGGCACTAAGGTATTTCGCATAGGTAAGTCCTAAAATCCCGCCGCAGGTTTAACCAGCCCGTTTTAGGATGCAGCCTTGGCCGGTGGAGACGGCAAGCCCGCACCAAACCCCAAACGGGTCAACAGGGAATGTGGATTTAACTCAAGAAGGGCGTGGACCTCTTCGTCGCTGAGGCCCGAGCCTTTCGCTATTTTGCGCGTGAGTTCCGGATTCAACAAGTCTTCCGGCTCGTGGGCATCGGAATCCAGGACCGTAGCAGCGCCTGCGGCTTTGGCCGTTCTCACCACGTGTCCGTTGGTGAAACTGTGGCCCTTTCGGGCCGAAACCTCCAGAAACACTCCATTTTCCGACGCCAAACGGGCATCGTCATAGACGATCAAGCCCGGATGAGCCAACACATCCACCGCCTTAGAACGCACCGCAGCTTCGTTGGTGCCAGGTTCCACCGGCTCAACGATCGTCTCCCCATGGACAGTCACCAATTTGGCGCCCAACTCTTTGGCCGTCCTGGCCACCAGGTCAATGTCCTCCTTGGGAACATGGGTGATCTCCACTCCGGGGATGGCTAAGATCTCCCATCGTTTGCACGCTTCCGCGCAGTCTTTCACCAGGGTCTTCACCACATACTCCAAGTTGCCCACACCCACGTGGTCCGTTACCCCAATTGCGCGGTAGCCGGCAACAAGGGCCCGGCGGATGAGCTCGATGGGCGATAAAACACCATCGCTTAGAAAGGTGTGGGTATGGAAATCGTACATATCAACCTCTTGCCCGCGCCCGGCATCCGGCCCCCGGGGCTACGCTGGAACCGGATGTGATTATACCAGCGGACCGGTGTCTCTAATACTTGAGCAGGCGCCCGGCGGTCTGTTGGCTCCGTTCCCCGTGCCCGTTGGTTGACAGGACCGCCGATTGACACCCCATAGGGCCCAAACTAGAATACGCCGGAAGCTGGCCGGCTTGCCATCGGCTTGCCAGCCAGGCTGTTTCATCGGCTCCGGCCGGCAGCAATAGGAAACGATTCGGCCGGAATCCGTAAAAACGGCCAGTGGTAAAGACAGGAAGTGGCGGTCAATGGCCCAAACCCTTCAGGACGGAACTGAGGTGCGTTCCGGGGTAAACTCCGGGGACAGAAGCTGTGATAACTGCGGGCGGATCATTGGCCAACGCCTGAGTTATTCGTTCAAGCCCAGACCGGTTCCCGGCGGACCTGATCAGGCGGCGGAATTGATCAAGTGCATCTCATGCGCCCTGCGGCACGGGCCCATGGTGAAAAGGTCGTGCATAGCGGCGGCGGTGGTCGGAACGGTGCTAACCTTGTTGAACCAGGGCGACATATTGATTGCAGGGCACTGGAACAACGCCATGTTCTGGAAGATCCCGCTTACCTATTGCGTACCGTTCCTGGTAGCCACCTATGGCGCGTTGACCAGCAGCCGCCGGTAAGGGCGTGACTGGAAAGCTTAGGCGAACTTGCGGATCACCTCTACGACCTTGCCCCGTATCTCCAAGTTGGCGGCGTCGCAATAAATAGGCTTCATCTGGCTATTGGCCGGTTGCAGGCGCACCCGTTTACCCTCTGGATAATACTTCTTCAAGGTCGCTTCTTCTTCATCTTTTAACCAAGCCACGACCATCTCACCCGGATCAGCCTGCTGCGTTGGTTTGATCACCACGACGTCGCCATCGTCGATCAATGCGTCGATCATCGATGTGCCTTTAACCGCCAAACCATAAAGCTTGCCATGGCGCCGCTGCAGTTCGGTGGCGACCTCCACAGTGTCAAATTCGGCGCTGGAGCCGGCCTCTTCGGTGGAGAAGGCGGGCAGGGGACTGCCCGCGGCGATATTGCCGACGATATGCACCCTGGGAGCGGAGGAGAGGGGTTGCCCAACCTTGTCCAACAGTTCTATCCCCCGGGCCATCTCCGGCCGGCGGTTCAGGTAACCGTCCCGGTCCAGGATACGCAGGTTGTAGTCGACCACCGACGTGGAACTGATGTCGCACGCCTTTTGGATGTCTCTGACCGTGGGAGGAACGCCGTTGTCGGTGAGGAACTCCTGGATATACGCCAGGATTCTCTGACGCCTGGAGGGCATCCGTTTCTGCAATGTCATGAAAGTCCTTTATGAAACAGGTGTTCTGGTAGCAGGCTAGCAAAGGGCCCGGCCACTGTCAACGATGACCTGTCACATTTAAGGACGGTTTAAAGGATCCTATGGGCGAACGCCATAAGACCGTGGCTGAGGGAGTTATGCCCGAGGGATTCCTAAGAGCGGCGGCGGGCGCCGGTGGCGCGGCCTCGGGTCTGACGGCCTCGGGCAGGCGCCTGGGCTGGGGCTGCATCGGGTCCGGCCTCACGGAGGCGGTTGAGCTTGATGGTCAGGCGGGATTTGCGGCGGGAAGCATTGTTCTTGTGTAGTACGCCCTTTTGAACTGCCCGGTCAAGGCTGCTCAATGCCGATAAAACCGCCGGTTCCGCCTGGGCCACGTCCCTCTCATCAATGGTCTGAAGGGCTCTGGCCAGAGTTGTCCTGGTCGATGTGCGGGCGCTCCGGTTTCTTCCCGAACGCTTGACGGATTGACGCGCGGCCTTTCTTGCGGGCAACTTGTTCCTCCATGGATGGTCTAACACGGCGCAGTCCAGGCGTAATAAAATCGCGATAGGACTGGTTGTCTAGCTCTCAAATCAATCCCGCCGCCCTGGGGACAACGGGGTACCCGACATTATAAACCTAGCTGGATCACTTTCCAATGCCACACTTAGGCATCAACCAGAGGAATGGGCTGTGGACGGCTCAACAACCGGGCGAGGTGAGACTCAGGCCAAACCATTGCGAGGCCAATGCAGAAGGCTGGCGCCCTGCCAAGCGGGCCGGCCGCCAGTGGTTACAGCTGTGAATCCGGTTGGAAATCCTCCAAAACCCAGGAGACCCAACCACGCAAACAGCCTATACGTCCAGGTTTTTGACGCTTCGGGCGTGGGCGGCAATGAAGCTCTTTCGGGGCGCCACAACCTCTCCCATAAGCGAGGTGAACACGTCGTCCGACTCCACCGCGTCTCCGATCTTGACCAACAGCATCTGCCTGGATTCCGGGTCCATGGTGGTTTCCCACAGCTGGTCGGGGTTCATCTCACCCAACCCCTTGTACCGTTGCAGGTGGATGTTTCGTTGGCTATTGAGCTTTTCCAGCATTTCGTCCTTCTGCTCGTCGTTGTAGGCATATTGAACGTTGCGCCCAGCCTGGATGCGGTACAAAGGCGGTTGGGCGATATACAGGTATCCAGCGTCGATGAGGGCCTGCATCCGCCGATAGAAGAAGGTCAAGATCAGCGTCCTGATGTGGGAGCCGTCAACGTCGGCGTCGGTCATGATGATGATTTTCTGATATCGGACCTTAGCCGGGTCAAATTCCTCACCCTCACCGGCGCCCAAGGCGGCAACCATCGCACGGATCTCCTCGTGCCCCAGGATCTTATCCGGCTGCTGTAGCACCCGCTCCACGTTCAGGATCTTCCCTTTCAACGGCAGAATAGCTTGAAAATGCCGGTCCCGGCCCATCTTGGCGGAGCCGCCGGCCGACTCGCCCTCCACGATGTAGAGCTCGGATTTCGCCGGGTCCCGCTCGGCGCAGTCGGACAATTTGCCGGGAAGGGAGGACCCGTCAAGCGCGTTCTTGCGTATCACCAATTCTCTGGCCCGCTTGGCAGCCTCCCTGGCCTTTTGCGAGGTCAGACATTTTTCAATGACCCGCTTGGCGTCGGTCAGGTTCTCTTCAAGGTACCTGGCAAGACCTTCTCCCACCACCGATTCCACTATCCCTCGGACCTCGGCGTTGCCCAGTTTGGTCTTGGTCTGGCCTTCAAATTGAGGATCGGTGAGCTTAACGCTGACCACCGCCGCCAGCCCTTCCCTGACATCCTCTCCGGTCAGGTTCGACTGGTCATCTTTTATGAACCCTTGCTTACGGGCGAAGTCGTTTATCACCCGGGTCAACGCGGACCGGAATCCCGTTAAGTGGGAGCCACCCTCCTGGGTGTTGATGCAATTCGCGAAAGAAAAGACCGTTTCGCTGAAAGTGTCGTTGTACTGGACCGCCACCTCAACGGAGGTCTCGTCCACCACCTTCTCATAATAAAAAGGCAGCGACTGCATGACCTTGCGATTGCGGTTGAAGTTACGCACCAGGTTGGCGATGCCGCCATCGAAGAAATACACTCGCTCCACGTCGGAGTGACGCTCCTCGTTATGCCATGGGCTGGCGAAGCGTATTTCCAGTCCCTTGTTTAGAAAAGCGATCTCCTTGAAGTGGCTGATCAGGGTGTCAAAATCGTATTCGATATTGGGGAAGATCTCGGGGTCGGGTTTGAAGGATATCCTGGTTCCTGTCTCTTGGGTTTTCTCCCCTTTCACCAGCTTGCCCAACGGTATGCCCTTGGAATATTCCTGATAATAGTGCCAGCCGCCCCTGCGTACCTCAGCCTTAAGATGCTCTGACAGGCCATTGACCACCGAACCGCCGACGCCGTGAAGTCCCCCGGTCACCTTGTAGGCGCCCCCGCCGAATTTGCCTCCGGCGTGGAGCGTGGTCATAACAGTTTCCAAGGCAGTCAACCCGGTGGTGGGGTGTATGTCTATGGGAATGCCCCGCCCATTGTCGGACACGGTTATAACGCCGTCAGCGTCCAGGGATATATCCACCGTCTCGCAATAACCGGCCATGGCTTCGTCTACTGCGTTATCCAGGACCTCATAGATGAGATGATGCAGGCCGCGTTGATCTGTGCTGCCGATGTACATTCCCGGGCGTACCCGTACAGCTTCCAGACCCTCAAGGACCTTAATATCCTTAGCGGTATATTCTTCCTTTGATTGTTGCTGCATATCGTCCTGCTATATGATGGTTTTCGCCGAGGCTGAAACCAAAATTCAACGGAAACAGAAGGCCAGTGGTTGGAGTTCGCCGCGGGGTGTGCCGGTGGGAGCCCGATCAATGCCTAGAAACATTATGTCTATTATACCAGATTTAGGCCCGTCCGACGCACAAATTTTGTCCGAATTTCGAATTAGTCCTGTTTTTGGGCCAAAAATCAGGCAGGTTTCACCTACATAGAGCATTTCACCCTTTTCCGGCAATTCCAAAACTAGGAATACGCCTGTAATGCCTGCCAATCGCGGCGCCCCACTTCCCTGCCCGGACGCATCGAAATAGAAACCCCTAGGGCAATCGCGTTTTAACCCATGCCTGTAGGATTACGCAGGCCACCCACATCCGGCCCAAACCGTCATTCCGGCGCAGGCCGGAATCCAGAGACCCTTTTTCATCTGCGAAATTTGCTCGTGGGAACAATGGCGCCCTTGGACTGCGGCTTTCGCAGCAATGACGAAGCAGCACCAACTAATCACACTTAAGACGCGATTGCCCTGGAGAAACCCCTCCCTGTATGGCAGGAAGGGCTGGCAAGTCACGCTTTGGTTGAAGACTTTGGTTAAGGATCAGGCCGGGAAAACCCGCTTGTAGATGCCGGGAGAGCCTTGTGTATGCACCATTTGCGGCCTGACCGTCTGGGACCAGGCTGGGGTCACAGCCGAGCTCCAGCCGGCCCACTCGGGAGACTCCGCCACCTTCTCCGATTCCATCTCGTGAACCGTCGTGTACTTGGGCTCACCCATGATGGCTTCAAACCTGCGCCCCCGGATGTAGCCGGGGACTGAGTATGCCGCGGGCAGCCTTTCGTTGTTGTATGCCTCGTTGAACTGGGCGTCTATCTCCGGCGGCACCGACATACGGCCCACCAGCATGAGGGGCGCCATTTCAGCCCCGGCAGTGTCCGGCGCCACTTCTTGAGGATAAATCAACCGGTAAAGATTGCGTATGTATGTGGTGCCCACCACGCTGGGGGACATCCGCCGGGACCATTCCGTTGGATCGGTCAGCCATTTTTGCCATTCGGGGGAAGACCAAGCCTCGGGCTCCGCTAGCTCGTAGCAAGCCAGATGCTTGGGACCGCCTTGAAGGGCGACGTAGCGGGCGGCATTGAGAACCCCTGGGATGGCCAGCCGCTCGGGGATGTGCTCCTCGTTGTACCACCGGTTGAACTCCTCCTCCACTTCCGGGGGAACGTCGGTGTAAACCATTAACAATCCCCGGCCTTTCTTGTCCGCCATGCCAATCCTCCAACAATTTAAGCGCGGGCCCCGGCCTGATATGAGCCAGCCCGCCGATACCGGAAGCCGTTCCGTTCGAATCGGCCGTTATTTGCCCGGATAGTAATCCGTGCCAGTCTTCAGGCTGTCCAGAGCGTACCACACGGCCTGGAACAGGGGCTCCGGCAGGCCGTCCAAGGGAAACCATCCCGACTGGGAAAACCCTTCAGGCTCCGCTAGTCTTGGTTCCTGGCCGCCGATATCCCCAATAAATTCGATATCCACGTAATGGGTATCATAGGCGATGATGTTGCTGAGGCAAAGGTAGCGAAGTTCGCCGACTTCGACCCCCAGTTCTTCCATAGCTTCCCGCCGGGCGCACTCCTCCAACGTCTCCCCCGCTTCCAGGTGGCCTCCGGCCGAGGCCCAAGTATCTTCCCCGTGGGAACCCTGGCGCTTGGCCAAAAACACCCGGCCTTCCCGGACGAATATCACGCCCACCCCTACCTGGGGCCTGCCCATGGCTTTGTCGCTTCCGTCAGGCATAATGGCGAGTATAACATTGCCCTAGTTCTCCCAAGCCACCCTTCCCGTATAATGGTTCAAGGCCGGCAGAAACAACCACTAGATCAAACAAACCGGTTATGCCAATCATCAACACCAGGACGGAGGACCAACGCATGCCTGACCTGGAACGCACGATCCTCAACCCCTCCACGGTAACCCAACCGCTGGGCGCCTATTCCCACTCCGTGACGGTTAGCCCGGGGAAGCTGGTATATATCGCAGGACAGGTGGCGGTGGACCAGAATGGCGATCCCGTGGGCACGGGGGACGTGAAGGCCCAGACACGGCAAGTGTTCGAGAACCTGTCAGCCATCCTTACCGCAGCGGGCGCGTCATTCACCAACGTGGTTGAATTCACCACCTACCTGGTGGGAAGAGCGTCGGTGCAACCCTTTGTGGATGCACGCACCGAGATATTCCCAACCATATTTCCCGGCAAGGATTACCCTCCCAACACCCTGCTGATCATCAGCGGGTTGGTCCGGGAGGAATTCCTGGTGGAGATCAAAGCGGTGGCCGCGTTGCCGTGAATCCACGGCGAACCCACGAATCGAATGATTAGCGGAGGCTATGTTGGCTAATAGAGAAAGGCTGTTGAACACCCTGGTGGACCTTATCCGCATCGACAGTCCCTCGGGTGAGGAAGATGCTATCGACGAAAGTCTATCTTCCCGGTTACAGGCGCTGGGATGCCAGGTGCAGCACGATTCCTTCAACAACATCGTCGCCAAATTACCGGGGCAGGGCGAGCCGTTGATGCTTTCAGCCCACATGGACACGGTTGACCCAGGCCGGGGCATCAAGCCGATCGTGGACGGAGACACCTTACGTTCCGACGGCACGACCATTCTGGGCGGCGACTGCAAGGCCGGCCTGGCCATCGTGCTGGAGGCATTGGCCTCGGTCAAAGAATCGGGCGGCGCCCACCGGCCCGTGGAGGTGGCATTCACCCGCCACGAAGAAGGCGGCTTGGTTGGCGTGCACCACCTGGACTTCAGTCTGTTGAGCGCCAAGGAAGGCGTGGTTTTCGATGGGGAGGGACCGGCCAGCCGCATCACAGTAGCCGCGCCTTCGCAAAACGTGGTCACAGCTCACATCAAAGGCCGCGCCGCCCATGCCGGGCTGGAACCGGAAAACGGGATCTCGGCCATCCTGATCGCCGCCGAGATCCTGGGCCAACTGCCATTGGGCCGCATCGACGGTGAGACCACCTCCAATATCGGCCGCATGGAAGCGGGTCTGAAACGAAACATCATCCCAGAGGAAGCTTTCTTGGACGGCGAG
>MUCP01000015.1 GCA_002816875.1 SAR202 cluster bacterium Io17-Chloro-G2 | reverse complement strand
TCAGGCACGGACTGTATGGTAATATAGTGCCCGGAGGTGGCCATGTTTAGATTGGCCGTTTTGACCATAAGCACCTCGGGTTCCCAAGGCCAGCGGGAGGACACCAGCGGCCGGGCGATCCAGGAGTTGCTGGCCCCGCCTGACTACCAGGCCGTTAGATACGAGGTGGTCGCCGACGACAAGGATATCATCGCCGGCCGTCTGTCCCAGTGGGCCGATTCCGGAGAAGTCGACTTGATCGTCACCACCGGCGGCACCGGCCTGGGGCGCTATGACATCACCCCAGAAGCGTGCCTCTCGGTGATAGACAAAGAGGTACCTGGCCTGGCGGAGACCATGCGGGCCGAAACCCTGAAATTCACCCCCATGGCCATGCTCAGCCGGTCGGTGGCCGGCATCCGGGGCCACACCCTGATAATCACCCTGCCGGGCAGCACCAAGGGTGTTCAGGAATGCCTGGAAGTAGTTCTGCCCGTGCTGCCCCACGCCCTGGAGCTTTTGCAGCGGGAGTCCGTCAGCGACCATCCCAGATAGCCCCCAAGACCACCAACCCTCCACCTCGAATTTTCGTGACTACCCGGCCCATCGCATCATTGAATATGGAGATACGCCCAAATGCCTGACGATTCCCCCGCTGCCGATTCCTCAAAACGGGAACCGGTGTACTGGCCCCGGGTCAAAGAGATCCTGGACGGCATCATGGCCAGATGGATAGAGCGGTCGGGCCGCCAACCCCTCCCCGGGATCCACGATTTCTACTGGGAAACCCCCCAGGCGTTGAAAGATAGCGTCCTGTCGGGGATCCGGGCCATCGAGCCCGGTGTCCCTGGCCGGGAAACAGCCCTGGTCCGCTCTCTGGCCCGCGCCATCGGCACCTCCGGCCGCATGCCCCTACGGGGTCCATTCCTGTCCCGGGAAGAGACCGATGAGATTGCGGCCTGGATAGACTCCGGCACACCCGAAGGCCCTTAGCTATCTAGTCTAGGTGCCCGCGTGCCACTCATGAATCACCGCCCGCCACGGCCCCGGTGGGCCTTTCAACATTCTGCCCGGCCTTGATTCTATCCTTCGACAAGCTCAGGACGAGCGGTTTTATATCGTCCCGCTCGTGTGGAGCCCAACAATCGATGACCCAACAACAGCAGTCCCAGCCACACTCCGCTCATGGTGAGCTTGTCGAACCACGGCTTTGGGGACTGAGATTATTTCAACCCTTGGCGACGGTTGCTGAGCGTGGCCGGTCCTTCGACACGCTCAGGATGAGCGGTTTTCGACCACCCAACTGGTGACGAACTCACCGGTTGACAGCCCAAAAACAACCGACCCGACCACCCTCCGCTCATGGTGACCTTGTCGAACCACGGCTTTAGGTTGAGATTATTTCAACTCTGGGCGACGGTTGCCCAATGTGGCCGGTCCTTCGACACGCTCTGGATGTGCGGTTTTGGAGACTTAATCGCTCTCTCGGGCATTTCCGCTATTTAATCCAAAGACCTAACCAACAACCTCCGCTCATGGTGAGCTTGTCGAACCACAACCGTGGCCCGGAAACCAGGCAAAAAAACGCCGGGGAGGGCATCTGCATGCTCCATCCCCGGCGCTTGATTCACCGGTAATTGTTTGGATCAGGACCCGTTAAGCCAGGACGGGCTCCTTGTCCTTGGTGTAAAGCTGTATCCGGTTGCGGGTGTGGTCCAGCACCATGATCCGGCCTTGGCCGTCGGTTTTGATGGCGCAAGGGTGAGAGAATTTCTTGTCGAAATCCGGGTCTTGGGCCATGGCTATGGCCCGTTGGCGGACCATGTCGGGATTGGACGCCAACTTATCTCTGCCCCATTGGGACAGGACGTGGTTGCCGCTCATCTCATTGATGAACCTGCCCTCAGGACTTAGTATCTGGACTCGGTTGTTCATCCAGTCGGCGACATAGACATCGCCGTCCTGGTCCACACAAACCCCGTTGGGCCGGTTGAATTGCCCCACGCCGTCACCGCTCTGGCCGAAGGTCGCTTGCCACTGGCCGTCGGCGGTGAACTGTTGGATCCGATCGTTACGCCAATCGGCCACGAACACCGAGCCGTCGGGGCCCAGCCCGATCCCCCAGGGCATATTTAACTCCCCGGGACCGCTCCCGAAGCTGCCAAACTTGCCCAGGAATTTACCGTCCAAAGTGAATTTTTGGACCCGGCTGTTCCGGCTATCCACCACGAACATGGTCTGGTCTGAGCTGATGGCCAATCCAGCCGGCCGGTCCAACTCGCCGTCTCCCGAACCGGACGTTCCCCATTTGCTGAGAAACTCCCCGTCCTTGCTGAAGACGGATATCCGGTTGAGCCATTCATCGGCTATGTACAGTTTCTCGTCCTTGTCCATAACGATCGAAGTAGGCCACATGAACTGGCCATCGGCCTCACCGTAGGACCCAAATTCGGAGATGTAATCTTCCGTCAGGGTGCAGACGGTGACATGTATCCCGTCAGGCCGGTTCTCATAGGAACGGTTCAATACGTAAACCACGTCGTCGGCGCCCAGCGCGAAATCCACCGGATTCCTGAACCCGGTGCCGGAGAACTCGCTGCGTCCCACCGAATGGGAGTAGGAGTAGGTCCGGTCACTCAGCCCAAAAAAATGGGTGCTCATTCCGTTTACCTCTTTCTTACCTAGTTATGTGTTGCGCCGGGGATAGCATGCCCCGCTCAGCGCAACACATTCGATCATTCATCCTACCGGATAGTGTTCTAAAAGAACTTCACCGGCTCGAATTTACCGCCAATGATGGGGCTGGCGTCCAGGTGCAGCCAGTCTTCTAAAATAGAGGTGTAAACCTGGCGGAAGTCCATGCTGGACTTGAGGTTGCCGCCATCTTCCTGCTGGGTGGGCTCGAGAGACGGGTACTCGCCGTAGACCCCGCCCTTGACGTGGTCGCCCACCGCAAACGCGATGCCGCTGGCGCCGTGGTCCGTGCCGGAGCCGTTGTCGGATACACGCCGGCCAAACTCGGTGAACATGAAAAGGGTCACGTTGTCGGCGGCGTCATGCTCATGCAGGTCGTCGAAGAAATTCTCCACGGTGTTGGACACGTCGGACCACAGTCCGCTATGGAGCTGGCCCTGGTTGGCATGGGTGTCGAAACTGTTGTACGGAGAGGTGGTGTACAAAACCCGTGTGCCGAAACCCGCCAAGTGGGTTTGCGCGATGTTCTTCATGTACTGTCCCACCGCTGTGTTGGAATACTCAACGGTGGAAGTGTAATTGTCCGGCGCGGTGGCCAGGATGTCGGCGCCCTTCAAAGCGTCGGTGCCAGTGCGGTGGATGTAGTCCAGCACGGCGCCTCGGCCCACCGCCGGTGAATACATCCTGCCAAACACGTCCAATGCTTCGTTCCTCTGGGATTCGCCATCGATCCCCGTCAACAGACCGTAGGTTTCCAGGTTGCCCACAGAGGCCACCGGCACCCCGTCCTTCACCAGAGCCCGAGGCAGGCCCCGTCCAAAGTTGACCCCGGTGAGTACATTTTCGCCCGATGGGTCAAAGTCTTTGATGGCCCGCCCCAACCAGCCCTCGGTGCCTATGATTTCAGGCTCGCAGGTATGCCAGATATCCATCGAGCGGAAGTGGGAGTAACTCGGCGTCGCATAGCCGATGCCCAGGAAGATGGCCAGCTTGCCCTGGTCCCAGAACTTCTTTAGGGGACCCATGGCGGGATGGAATCCCAACTCGTCGTTGATGGGTATTATCTGGTCTTCAGGTATTCCCAGCGTGGGCCGGAAGTCTCGATACAATCCGCTGTTGCGCGGAATCACGGTGTTCAGCCCGTCGTTGCCACCAGACAGTGAAAGGACTGCCAGTACCGGGTCTTTCTTGGTCGAAACCATTATTCGTCCTCCATTAGATTAACGTACATGCGTACAGGAACATCGTGTGTTTGGTCTAACCGAACTGGAACTCTGCAGTAGCGGCGATCATCTGAAGCATCTCACCGGTCCGCCGCGTAAACTCTGCCCGCTCCGCATCGGAACCGTGGCTGAGTTCTCCACTTTTTTGGGCATGGGCGGTCAGCTCTTCTCGTGTGTCGTTGCCAACCAGCAACGGTCCCACCAGGTCCAAACATCCGTCCACAAAGTCTGCGGGAGTCAATGAACCGCCCATCGCGGCCAGCCGGTTCACTATGTCTTTGATACCCGGCATCTCGGTGTTCCCCAGGTAATCCGAAGCGAAATTGATGCGTTCCACGAGGGTGCCGCTGTCGATCCACTCCCTCCCGGTATGCCATCCTTCGACCGTGGGGGGATTCATCAGGTCCATACCCATGTACTTGGGTTCCTGGGAGATTTCGAATAACCCAGGCATAATCTCCCGGTGGTCGCCCACCAAACGCAGAGTTCCGGCCACCACTTCCGCCGGGCTCTTCACCTTGGCGTAGCGGACGTCTTCAGACTTGAAGAAATCGGAGGTGAACAGAACCTCCAGCATCGCCCCGATGTTGTATCCGGAGTCGAAGTAGGTCTTCTCCAACATCTTGATAGCGGCCTCGTCCCGGGGCGGAGTCAAACGCCAGGCCGGGATCTGGGGTTCATCGGCCACAAAGTAATTGTACATGTGGCGCGCCAAGAAACGGGCGGTGGCCGGCTGTTTGCAGACAATGTCTATGATGTCGCTACCGTCCCAGTTTCCGGTCTCTCCCAAGAAGGTCTTTTCGCTGTCGTCGTGGTCCGCGGGATCAAACCGGAATTCCCACGGGCTACGGCCGTAGGGGAATGGCGGATAGGCCGGGGCCACGTTCCAGCCGGTGAACGCCCGGGCGCACACCTTTACGTCGTCCTCAGAATAATTGAACGCCTCATCCATGCCAACGCCCAACGAGAACAACTCTAGCAGCTCGCGGCCGTAGTTCTCATTGAGGTTCGCCTTGTGGCTCTCGGAGTTGTCCAGGTAATACATCATGCCAGGACTTAAGGATAGCTGCAGCAACAAATCCCGGAAGCTGCCCATGCCATGATCCCGGAACATCTGGATCATTATCCCCATCTCTTGGCCGCTGTCGATCTTGCTATGGCCGGCACAGAAAATCATGTGCCAAAACAGGGCCACCTTTTCCTGTAGCTGGCGCGGGCTGTTAATCATCCGGTAGAGCCAGGACTGAACGTTGTTCTCAATGGCCGCAGCTTCATGATAAGAAGGCTGATAGCGCATTATCAGGTCGTCTTCAACTCCAGGCTGGTCATCGGGATGAAGCAACGCCTGTACCGTTGCGTCGTAACCTTGGGTCGCCTTGGCCTCTATCTCGTCGCGGCTTGCCCCAAATCCGGCGCGCCGTAGCAGATGGGCCATCAATGCCACGTCCTGGTCAGCCATCGGTCCCTCCTCCGTATTGTTTTCGCTATCGCTTCAGCCGGTATTCACGGCTGTATGAGATCGTTGCCACCACCAAACGCCCCGGCCCAACTGGAGTAACTATCAAGCCAAGGCTCGTTGGTAACAATGATTCCGATGTAATAAGATAGTATACCCAGTCATGGGTGTCAATGATAGTAGCTAACCTCAAACCACCTAAATCACACCATATGCTGAATAGGCATTATCACATATTTTCTTGGCATGTCTCGCTAAGCCGTTTCGCCGCCTAAAACAACACTAATCTCCCCTGATTGCCAATAATACACCAGTTCAGATCGCGTGATCCGTTGCCTCACCTGGCCGCCGTCCTAAGACCAATCCTGCCTGTGCCCCAGCACGGCTGCGAACCGGTACGCCAACCAGTGTCTGCCGGCGGATTTGGCAAGCATACTCATTGTTCCAGATTCAGCGCTGGAGTGCGGCTGATTCCAGCGCATCAGGGTGCGTCCCATGACCAGCATGCGATATACTTGACACCGTTGAAGGGGCTTTGCTAGGATTCCCGCCACCGGCTGACATGTACCAAAACAGCTCCTAACAAACCCGTGGAGCAGCCCGGCCAAGGGCCGCGGACACCCCTGGACAGAGTTGTCAGGAATGAGCCCTCAAGTGACCGGCACACCAGTCAACCAGGCTACTCCAGGACCGGAACTCCCGGGGTTGTTCGCCCGGTACAGAAATTCGGTCGAAGAAGCGTTGACCCGATCGGTCCCCGAGTCCAATGGAGACGATCTCTTCTTCCCGCTGCGTTACCACCTGGGATGGGTGGACCAGTACGGCGCCCCCGCGGAATCTTCTATGACCCAAGGAAAGGCGCTGCGCCCCACCTTGTGTTTGTTTGCCTGTGAGGCCCTGGCTGCCGATACCGCCCGCGCCCTTCCCGCCGCTGCTGCCCTAGAGCTGATTCACAATTTTTCGCTGATTCACGATGACATTCAGGACCAGGACGTGGAACGCCGCCATCAGCCGACTCTTTGGCGCCTTTGGGGATTGCCCCGTGCCCTCGTGGCCGGCAATGGGCTTCAATCGGTGGGCGACCTGGCAATCTTAAACGTGGCCGGCGGGGAAGTGCCTCCGGAAAGGGCGTTGCGGGTGTCTCAAATCCTTACGGAAAGTTACATTGAGATGATCCAAGGCCAGTGCCTGGATTTGGATTTCGAGTCCAGGACCGAGATCGTCGCCGGCGAATATCTACAGATGATAGCGTACAAGACCGGCGCCCTTATCCGGAGCGGTGTGGAGATCGGCGTCCTTCTAGCCACAGACGATCCGGTGGCTTTTAACGCCTTCTCGCGCTTTGGCAGTTCTATCGGCCGGGCGTTCCAGATCCGGGACGACTTTCTTGGGATATGGGGAGACCAGGCCACCACCGGCAAACCTGCAGGCAACGACATCAGGAGGCGGAAGAAGACCTTCCCGGTTGTATTCGCGCTGGAGAACGCCGGCGGAAATTCCCGGGAAGAACTGCTGCGAATTTACGGCCAGGAAGAACTGACCGACCCTGACGTGGACAACGTCTTGACCATTTTGGAAATGGTCGGCGCCCAAAAACAGTCCCACTCCATAACGGAGACCAGCGCCCAGGAGGCATTGGCAGCCCTTGATCCCATCGCCCTTCCCGCCTGGGCCAAGTATGAAGCCGAATCATTGGTGGATTTTCTGGCTCATCGGGAATTCTGATGAATGGGCCAAACAACTGGGACCCTGGGAGGAAAGATATGGGTATCTCCAACCACCAAACCCAGCGTGGGCAGGCAATATGAGCGCAGCAAAACGTCCCGCAGAACTTGCCATCCGGTTGGCTGCATACATCTTGAAGAACCGGCTAAAGGGCAGAAAACGGTTTCCTTTGGTGACCATGCTTGAGCCGTTGGAAATGTGCAATCTGGCCTGTATAGGCTGCGGCCGTATCCGGGAGTACAAACCCGTGCTGGACAAGATGATGCCGGTGGAAGAAGCCTTAGCCGCCGTACATGAAGCCGGGAGTCCCATCGTCTCCATAGCAGGGGGAGAACCCACGATCCACCCCCGCATCCACGAGATCATCAACCGGCTGGTGGCTGAAAGATATTTCGTCTACTGCTGCACCAACGGGTTATTGCTGGAACGGATGCTGCAAAAGATACCCGCCAGCAAGTATCTCTGCTGGGTCATCCACGTAGATGGTATGGAAGCTGCCCACGATGAATCCGTCGACAGGAAAGGCGTTTTTAAAAAGGCCATAGAAGGCATAGAATTGGCCTTGGATCAGGGCTATCGGGTCTGCACCAACACCACGGTATTCCGGGGAAGCGACGTCGGCGATCTGTGGGATATGTTCCGCTTTGTGGCCGGCCTGGGCGTGGAGGGATCGATGATCTCCCCCGGATATGACTTCGAGGACGCTCCAGATCGGGATATGTTCCTAACCAGGCGGGAGTCTCAAGCCACGTTCAAGAAGATGTTGGACCCGGCAAATACCCAGGGAATGCGGTTTTACAACAATCCCCTTTACCTGAATTTCCTCAAGGGTGAGCGGGAGTACCAATGCTCGGCCTGGTCCAACCCTACGTACACCGTCATGGGCTGGCGTAAGCCCTGCTATCCCTTGGCCGATGAACACGTGGGCAACGTGGTCGAACTTTATCAAGACGAAGTCTGGGAGCGCTATGGCGTGGGCAAAGACCCCCGCTGCGCCAATTGCATGATGCATTGCGGGTTTGAATCAGCCACCATCTTCCAGGCCATCTCAAACCCCAAGGACTGGGCAACCCTTATCAAGTCTGGGGCGGCCGGCAAGGGCGGCCTGACCGCCGCGTGATCTTGAGATGACCGAGTTGACCCCAAGACGAGATTCGCCTGACGCAAGCCTTTTGGTGTCCGCCGCAATGGAGCGGGAATTATCCTTGCTCAAAAAGAACCTAGACGATTCCTGCAGGGTAAGGTTTCAAACCTTGGGTATAGGCCCTGAACGGGCCTATCAACAGCTTCTCTCGTTGCTGAAGCCTGCGCCAGCCTCCAATGCTGACCGGTACGGCGCCGTGCTGCTATTAGGGTTTGCCGGCGCGGTGGACCCATCTCTGAAGCCCGCAGACCTGATCCTCTCCAGCCGGTATTACCGGGCGGGATCAAATCTGGCGGCGTCTAGCCCCGATCCAGGGTTGGCTGACGCTGAATGCCCTAGTGCTTCCATCGTCAGGCCCGATTTCTTGGAGCCCAACCCGTGCCTGTGGCAGCAGGCGGCTGATACTGTTCAAGAAACGCCCTGGCGGTTCACCCAGTCGCCGTCACTGACCGTGGACCGGGTGATCGATTCCCCGGAGGATAAGCGGGCCATCTTTGACCGGTATTCCGTGGCATCGGTGAATATGGAAGACTATTCGGCGGCGTCAGCCGCCCAAGAAGCCGGTGTGCCGTTCCTGTCAGTGAGGGCGGTTTTGGACGTGGCAGACCGCCGCCTGCCGGGATATCTTCCCACGTTGTCCAATTCTGGAATATCCATTCCCGGTTCGCGGGCGGTATTGTTCACTCTTAGCCACCCCTGGCGAATCCCAACATTGTTGGCTTTGGCGGTAAACATGAGGCGCGCCCAGTGGGCCCTGGCCCGGTTCGCGCTGGCTTTTATTCCTAAGATGGCAGACCTCTACCTTGCCGCTACACAAGGGTCCGCACCCCGCGCCGGGAATTCCAGCCGCCTTTTGCAATGTATGAAATATCCAGGACCCAACGCAGTATTGTCTCCGGGCTTGATTTCATGAAAGTCTTGGTCACCGGAGCAACGGGGTTCATTGGCGGCAACCTGGCCAGAATGTTGTGGCGTGATGGTTACCAGGTGCGCGCCCTGATCAGGCCAGGCAGCAACACTACAGCCATAGACGGCACGGGGATCGAACCCGTTCCCGGGGACATCCTAGACCGAAAATCGGTGGAGCGCGCCGCCCAAGGATGCCAAGGCCTGTTCCACTGCGCGGCTGCCTACACGTTTTGGAGCCGCGACCCGAACCTGGTGTACCGCACCAACGTGGACGGCACCGCCGCCGTTCTGGACGCGGCGGAGGACGCCGGGGTCGATAAGATCGTCTATACCAGCACCGTTTCGACCATGGGGTTCGCATCAGGTGCGCCCGCTAATGAAGATACGCCTCTGGATAAAAAAACTTTGGCGGGAGCCTACAAAAGATCCAAATACCGGGCAGAGCAAGTAGCGTTGGACAAGGCGGCCCAGGGCCTGCCCGTGGTGGTGGTCAACCCTACGGCGCCGGTTGGCCCTTGGGACGTAAAGCCCACACCCACGGGAAGGATCGTGCTGGATTTCTTGAAAGGCCGCATTCCAGCCTACATCAGCAGCGGCATGAACCTGGTAGACGTTCAAGACGTTGCCTCGGGACACATCCTGGCCATGAAGCGGGGGCAACCGGGACAGCGTTACATCTTGGGCAATATCAATGTCACACTGATGCAATTGTTCACCATGTTGGGAGAGATCACCGGCCTGCGCCCGCCTCGTTGGCGTCTCCCTTTCTGGCTTGTCACCGCGGCCGGCTATCTTGACCAGATGGTTGAGGGAAACCTCATGGGCCGGGAGCCTCGGATTCCCGTTGAAGGCATCCAAGTCGCCAGACACCCCATGTACGTTGATTGCGCCAAAGCCATCGCCGAGCTCGGTCTGCCCCAGAGCCCCGTGGAAGTAGCCCTGGCCAACGCCGTGAATTGGTTCACTGATTGCGGATATCTTAAGCGCAAGGCAGCCTGACCAGATGGCCCTGAACACGTCGGCATCCGAAAAACCAGTCCCGGCCCAGGTGGTTGATCGCGCCATCGCTAACTGCCAGGACTTTTTCCGGCGCAACCAGTTCGAAGAGGGTTATTGGTGGGCGCGCTTGGAAGCAAATCCCACCATAGAGGCGGAATACCTGCTGTTGACCCACTTTCTGGGAAAACGGGACGACACCCGTTGGCGCAAAATTGCCAACTACCTGCTGCGACAACAGTCGGAAGACGGCTCCTGGGCTCAATATTATGAAGCCCCCGGCGACTTGAGCACATCGGTGGAATGCTATTTCGCTCTGAAGCTGGCCGGCCACCCCTCTGAAGCTCATTACATGCAGAGGGCCCGGGATTTCATCCTATCCATGGGCGGCGTGCCCCAAACCCGTATCTTCACCAAGATCTGGCTGGCCATGTTTGGGCAGTGGGACTGGAAGGGCACGCCCACCATGCCGCCCGAGATCATGCTGCTACCCACCTGGGCGCCCTTTAACATATACGAATTTTCCAGCTGGTCCCGGGGCACCATCGTGCCCATGTTGGTCATACTCACCCGGCGGCCCACCTGTGAGATTCCAGAACCGGCAGCCATAGACGAGCTTTACCCGCTCCCCAGATCAGAAACCGATTATTCCCTGCCGGAACCGGATGCGAATTGGGGCTGGCCAAAACTCCTGTATTACGTGGACCAAGCCTTGGGGTTATACGACCGGCTTCCGATTCACCCATTGAGGTCCAACGCAGAACGCAAGATCATCGAATGGCTCAAAGAGCATCAGGAGCGGGACGGTTCCTGGGGAGGAATCCAGCCGCCCTGGGTCTACAGCCTCATAGCCCTATACCAGTTGGGCTTTGACATGGACCATCCGGTGATGCAACAAGGATTCACCGGGTTCGAAGATTTTGCCATTGAAGACGAAGAAACCTTCATCGTTCAACCGTGTGTGTCTCCCGTATGGGACACCTGCCTGGCTCAAATAGCCCTGGTCGAATCGGGAGTGGCCGCCTCTAATCCAATGATCCAAAAGTCGACCCGATGGCTGTTGGACCGCCAGATACTGGAGTCGGGTGATTGGCAGGTCAGGGCGAAAGATACCGAACCAGGGGGCTGGTCCTTCGAGTTTGAAAACGTCCATTACCCAGACATCGATGACGCCGCCGAAGTCATAATCGCCCTCGCCTCCGCTCCCCTTCCACCAAATGAGGACCATCGCCGGCAAGAGGCGATCAAGCGCTGCGTGGATTGGATGCTAGGGTTGCAAAGTAAAAACGGCGGTTGGGCCGCCTTTGATAAAGACAATAACCGCAAATACCTGGCCAAGCTCCCCTTCTCCGATTTTGGAGAATTGCTTGATCCTCCCAGCGTGGACGTCACTGCCCACCTGGTGGAAATGTTCGGCAAGCTGGGCTACACCCAGGACTTCCCGCCGGTCAAGAGGGCCTGCGATTTCATCAAACAAGAGCAGGAACCCGACGGGTCCTGGTTTGGCCGTTGGGGCGTAAACTACGTTTACGGCATTGGCGCAGTGTTGCCGGCCATGTCCGCCATCGGCGAAGATATGCGCCAACCCTACATCCGGAAAGCCGTTGCCTGGCTGTTGGATCACCAAAACGAAGACGGCGGATGGGGCGAAAGCTGTGCCTCCTACGCCGATCCGGACCTCCGCGGCGTGGGCCCCAGCACGGCCTCTCAAACCGCCTGGTCGCTTCTGGCCCTGATGGCGGCCGGGGAAGGGGACGATCCTGCGGTTCACATGGGGGTTACCTACCTAACGGGCGCGCAGACAGCTGACGGGTTTTGGGACGAACCCCATTTTACCGGCGCGGGTTTTCCCGGATACCTGGAAGGCAAGAAACTTGAGCAACTCCCAAAACCCGGCGAAAGGGGACATCAAGGCCCGAATATCTCCGCGGGATTCATGATCAACTATCACCTTTATCGCAACTATTGGCCCCTGCTGGCGTTGGGGAGGTTTCGAAACCTATCACAAGGGCCTGGATGCGCAAAAGGTATTTCGCCAGCCGGTATATCAAATGATCATGGGACCGATGGCCCAGTTTTAACCCCCGGGGGATGATGATGAGCATGGTCACCAAGGCCTTTAGTCTAAAACTAAACACCCAAAAAGCGCCGGAATTCATAGACATCACCGAATGGGTGTGTACCTGCGTAGCCAAGTCCAAAGTGGTAAACGGCTTTGTGGTGGTCTATTCAAAACATACAACCGCCGCCATCAAGATCAATGAAAACGAGCCGTTACTGCTGAAGGATATGGAGATTTTTTTGGAAAGGCTCTCTCCCCGCGAGGGAGGCTACCAACACAACGACTTCTCGATCCGCACCGTTAACATGACGCCCGACGAATCTCCCAACGGCCATGCCCACTTGCAGCATCTTCTACTGGGCGCCAGCGAGACCATCCCGCTCATAGACGGCCATATGCAATTCGGCAGCTACCAGAGCGTGTTCTTCATCGAATTGGACCATCCCAGGTCCAGAGAGGTCATGCTGCAGGTAGTAGGCGAATAGGTATTTGAGGGCCCATTTGACCAACACCCGCTCCGGCCTGCAGTCAGCCTACGAGGAATGCCGTTTAATTACCCAAAGAGAGGCCAAAAACTTCTATTACGCCTTTCTGACCCTTCCCGCGGACCGGCGCCGCGCCATCTCCGTCATCTATGCGTTCTGCCGCCATTGCGACGACTCTGCCGACGACCAACGCTCAACTGAAACCACCGAAACCAAGCTGGCCCGGTTGGACGCGATACGTGGAGACTTGCAAAATTCCTACGCCGGGATCGCCACCTCCCCAGTTTTCTTGGCCCTGACTGATGTAACCCAACGCTACGAAATCCCCCAGCACTACTTCCAGGACATCGTCTCCGGCGTCAAATCCGATCTCGTCAAAAACAGGTATCAAGATTTCCAAGAATTACGCCAATACTGCTACCAAGTGGCGTCTGTAGTGGGGCTTATCTGCCTTCAGATATTTGGATACCAGGACCCTCGCGCAAAGGACCACGCCATCGACTTGGGGTTGGCTATGCAACTCACCAACATCTCAAGAGATGTCAAAGAGGACTTGGCTATGGACCGGGTTTATCTGCCCCAGGACGAAATGGCGCGGTTTGGCTACACCGAGGGCGACCTGCGGGCCGGGATCGTCAATGAACCCTTTACCGACCTGATGCGGTTTCAAGCGGAACGAGCCAAGGAATATTTCCACAGCGGGTTCCAGCTCCTGCCATACCTCTCCTTTCGGTCCCGGGCGTGTCCCGCAGTTCTGGGCCAGCTGTATTGCAAAGTCCTTGAGCGCATCGAGTCGGCAGACTACGACGTACTACATCATCGGGTCAGCCTGTCCAAACCCCAAAAGATCCGGGTGATGGCCCAAACCTGGCTGGGCAGCACCCTCGCGGGGCTGCACCCCGGCGCCGGAAAACCCTGATATCCGGATCCTAGTGGAAAACGTGCCGTTGACCTCGGAATCGGCCACGATCGATGTGCGCTACCCGCCGTCATCCAACGGCGAACCAGGGTGTGACGACACCGGCCTGCCTTCCGGAGCAGAACGGAGCGCCGGCATCAAATGACCACGCATCCTACTGCGGTGGCCGTTACCGGGGCCTCTGGATACATCGGCACCAGTCTGCTGCGTCAACTGGAAGAAAAAGGGTCGTTGGACAAGCTGGTGGCTATCGACAGCCAGCCGTTGCCCTTCCCCATCCACAACATCACGGCTTACCGGCGCAACGTCACCCAACCCATCGACGACGCCCTGTTAGAGCACCACGTATCCACCCTGGTGCACCTGGCCTTCATCAGCCGCCGGGGCAGAAACCGCCGCGAGGTCAATGAGATTCGGGAGAACAACCTGACTGCTCTAAGGACCGTCCTGGAATCCTGCGCGCGCGCCGGCGTGAATCATGTTGTCTATGTCAGCTCCAACACGGTCTATGGGGCGCGCCCAGATAATCCGGTGCCTTTGACCATCCGGTCGCCCCTTAGGCCCCAAACCGATTTTCCTTACGGATACGACAATTTTCTTTCCGAGCAGGCTCTACAAGAATTCGCCGAACATCAGGGAGGCACTAAAGTGACCATCCTCCGGTCCTGCATGGTCTTGGGCCCGACTGCCGGCAACCACCTGACCCAGGCGTTCTTTAGGCGCTGGCTCCTAGAGGTGGAGAACCAGAATCCTCCCTTGCAATTCGTCTATGAGGACGACCTGGCCAGGGTGGTGGATATCGTCATCCAAAGGGGTATCCCGGGGATTTTCAACGTGGCCGGGGACGGAGTGGTGTTCTACCGGGAAATGGCGAAGATCATAGATAGCCGAATGGTCAGTCTTCCCGCCTTCTTGGCCTATCCCCTGGTGCAATTGACCTGGAACTTAAGGATCCAACGAAACTCCACGGCGGCGGGACTCAACCTGGCGAGGTATCCTATAGTGGTCAGCACCGGGACGCTGAAGCAGGCAACCGGTTATAAATTTTGGCACACGTCCATGGACGCCCTGACATCCTACGCCAACTCAAATCTTCTTTATAAAGATTGAAGACAAGCGCGCCCCCAGGCAGGCCCAAATGAGCCCTACTCCGCCCTCCGGCATCATCATCGACACCGACCCCGGCGTCGACGACGCCATCGCCATAATCATGGCCTTGGCCGCCGGATTGCAGGTGGACATGTCGAAAACGGGCCAGGGGCCTAAGGTCTTAGGCTTAACGACCGTGGGCGGCAACGTTCCCCTGGCCAGCGGGACCCGCAACGCCTTGGCCGTGTTGAATGCCATCGGCCGCCCGGACATCCCGGTTTACCGGGGCAGTTCCCGTCCCCTTACTGGCCGGTTCAGTTACTCGTTTGCTTTCCACGGAAGGACGGGCCTGCCCGGAAGGTTGCCTAGGCCCAAAGCCGCTACTACCAACCAAAGCGCAACGGAGTTTCTTGCGGCGAGATTGCGAGCATCCCCTGAAGAGATAACGCTGGTGGCCCTTGGTCCCCTGACCAACCTGGCGCGCCTGATGCAGCGCCATCCGGGGGTATTGGAACTGGCTGGTTCCTTGTTCATAATGGGCGGGGCGGTAAACTCTCCCGGCAACGTCACACCCCATGCCGAATTCAACTTCTACAGCGATCCGGTGGCGGCCGATATGGTCATGTCAACAACAATCCCCATCACTCTGGTGGACCTGGGCGCATCCCGTCAAGTGGCGCTGAGCCGCAAGCAGGTGGCGGCGTTGAAGGGCGGCAATAGAATGGGAGAACTGGTAATCAGGTTGCTGCAGGATTGGTTCCGCCTGGACCACGGCAGAAAGCAGTTCCAGTTTTACGATCCCCTGGCCTTGGCGGCCGCTATCGACCCTCAAGTGGTTGGCGGCCGCCACCTGACCCTGCGTGTGGAAACCGAGGATCAGGAACGGTTGGGAGTGAGCCAAGTGGCAGGGCTGGGTGGAAATGTCTTGGTGGCGGAGCGGGTTGATAGCGCACGATTTTTTTCGATGATCAAAAGGCTCTTCGGTTGGGAGGAGTTCGACCCGGAAAACCCATTGTAGCCGCCCAGTCTCTTGGGCTTGGGCGCCGAATCAGGTTTTGGCGTGGTTTATCGCCACTTGAGCCGCGGCCAGCCGCGCCACGGCCAGCCTGAAAGGTGAGCAACTAACGTAGTCCAGCCCGGCGTCGTGGCAGAAGGCGATGCTGGCCGGATCCCCGCCGTGCTCACCGCAAATTCCAACCTCCAAGTCCGGCCGGGTCTTTCGCCCCGCATCTACCGCCATCTTCACCAACGCCCCTACCCCGTCGGCGTCTATGGTGGCGAAGGGATCGCCGGGTAGAATGCCCTGCTCGACGTACGAGCCCAGGAATTTTGCCTGGGCGTCGTCCCGGCTAAAGCCGAAAGCCATTTGGGTCAAATCGTTGGTGCCCAGGCTGAAGAATTCCGATTCATGGGCAATGGCGCCAGCAGTCAGAGCCGCCCGGGGTGTTTCAATCATGGTGCCGAATTTGTAGGCGACCTTGACCCCAAGGCGTTCTTGCACCCTGGAAGCTGCCGCCGTCAGGTCTTCCCGCAGCCGCCGCATCTCTTCTACATGCACCGTCAGGGGAATCATGATCTCCGGGTTGACCTCTATGCCTTCATTGATCAACCCTGCCCCAGCGGTGATGATGGCCTCCACCTGCATGCGGTAAATAGAAGGGAAGCTCAGACCCAGGCGGCAGCCCCGGTGTCCCAGCATGGGGTTTTCTTCCCTAAGAGATTCCACCAGCAGCAGAAAGGCTTCCTTGTCTGTGATCTCCTCTGGCGGCGCTCCCAATCTACGCATTTCGGCCAACTCAGCCTGCACGGTATCGTATGGAGGAAGAAATTCGTGCAGCGGGGCATCCAACAGCCGTATGATCACCGGACGGCTTCCCATCACCCGCAACATTCCCGTGAAATCTTCGGTTTGCAATTGCTTGACGTTTTCCAGAGCGCCGTAGAAATCCTCCACCCCCGCAGGGAGGTCCGCACCCGGGGCTGGCTCTTCCACGCCATCGGGCTGATTCCGGCGCCACTGCTCGGCCGCCTCGGCATTGACCAGCATCCGGCGAACCTCAGGCAGGCGCTGGGAATCGAGGAACATATGCTCGGTGCGGCATAGGCCGATGCCTTCCGCCCCCATGGCCACCGCCTGCAGCGCGTCGGCCGGGGTGTCGGCGTTGGCCATGACCCCCAGGCTACGCGCTTGGTCGGCCCATTCAAGTATCTCTTTGGCCTCGGTCATCCCATCCATGTCGGGGTCCACCGTCTCCAAACCGCCGATGTACACCTCGCCGGTGGCGCCGTCAACGCTGATGTCCTCTCCTTCGCGAACGATCAAGCCGTTGACGGAGAAGAACCCCTGGTCTGGGTCTACCTGTACCCCCTCACAGCCGACGATGCACGGAATCCCCAGACCCCGGGTCACCACGGCAGCATGGCTGGTCACGCCTCCTCTCCTGGTAACCACGCCGGCCGATACAATGATCCCGTGAATATCGTCGGGCTTGGTTTCCGGGCGCACCAAGATCACCGGGATACCCTGGGCTGCCGCTTCCGCAGCCCGGTCTGCCTCAAAGTAGACCTTACCCGTGGCCGCGCCCGGCGAAGCGCCAAACCCCGTGGCCAGCAGGGCGGATTTCATCTCATTTGAACCGGGGTCAAGCTTGAACTGGGGAACCATCAATTGGACCATCTCTTCGGCATCCACCCTGAGGATGGCTTCATCCCGGCTGATCAACCCCTCGTTGGCCATGTCCACGGCTGCTTTGACCGCCGCCAACGCCGTACGTTTGGCGCTGCGGGTTTGCAGCAAATACAGGCGGCCGTTTTCAATGGTGAACTCCATGTCCTGGATGTCAGCGTAGTGACCTTCCAATTTATCTGCCAAGCCCATCAGATCTTGATATGCCTGGGGCATCATTCCGGCCAGGCTGGAGATGGGCTGGGGAGTTCTAACACCGGCCACAACGTCTTCACCTTGAGCGTTGGCCAAGAATTCGCCGTAGGGCTTTTGTTCGCCGTCGGAGGGATTGCGGGTAAACAGGACCCCGGTTCCGCTGTTGGGACCTAGGTTGCCGAATATCATGGTCTGGATTGTCACCGCGGTTCCAATGTCGTGGGAAATGCCGTTGTGACTCCGATAGAATATGGCCCTGGGGTTGTTCCAGCTTCGGAAAACCGCCTCCACCGCAAGCGTGAGTTGCCGCCACGGATCGGCGGGGATGTCGTCGCCGGATGCGGAGCGAATCGCAACTTTATAGTCGGAGATGACACCGCGGATCTGCTCCGGGTTCAGTCGGAAATCCTGCTCAACACCGGCCTTTTCTTTATGTGAGGCCAGTATCTCTTCAAAGGTCTCGCCCGGAATCTCCAACACCACGTCGGCGTAAATCTGCAGGAACCGCCGGTAGGCGTCGTAGGCCGGCCGGGGGTCTCCCATCATGGCGGCCAGGCCCTCCACGATTTCGTCGTTGATGCCCAGATTCAAAATCGTGTCCATCATGCCAGGCATGGAGACTTGGGCGCCGGAGCGGACCGATACAAGTAAGGGAGAATCCGCCGATCCGAATGTCCTACCCACAGATTTTTCCAACAGGTGGACGTTCGCCTTGATATCGGCGTCCAGGCCATCGGGCAAACTGCCGCCCCCGGAGTGGTACTGGTCGCAGACATCGGTGGAGATGACAAATCCCGGCGGGACCGGCAGCCCCAAACGGGCCATCTCGCATAAATTGCTTCCTTTGCCGCCCAATAGGCCGGACATAGAAGCATCGCCTTGATCGAATCGGTAGATGAAATTCATGGCTCGATTGCCGGCTACGGGGGTGGCAGCGGTGGTGGTCATAGCCTCACATCCTCCCATTCATCCCACGGTCATCCGGACCTTTTTTCACCCCAGGCTAATACGACTCAAGAGGGGAATCTAAATATCCCCGATTATAACCTTATTGCTTTCTAAATCAATGACACCCGGTGGATGATTTTATCCGCCGGGCATTATTGGCATACCGTAGATTTATATGATTCAGTAAGTGTTGATCGATTTAGTGACGTATTACATATATGGCACTTCGGCTTACGTAGAACCGCGCAGGTTATTAAATCTCCCGGAATTGGGGCTCCCTCTCTTCCAGGTAAAAATCGTTGTGCCACAGTTCGTCCAGCCTGGTCTGTTCTTCCTCGGTCAGATCCGGAGCCTCCGGCGATTTGGTGTATTCGTCCAAGTCATCCAGGTTGGTGAAATTGGGCAATACGGATACGATGGTCGGCTGGGCCAGGCAGAACTTGATGGCGGCCTGGCTCATGGTGCGTGCGTCGTCCTGAACCAGGAATTTCGCCTGCTCGGCCTTCCTGATGGCTTCCCTCATCCACTCGGCCTTTCGGGAAGCCCGGTGGTCGCCTTCCTCAAAGGTGGGCGGTTCGATGTAACGGCCGGTGAGCACCTCCGATGCGTGGGGCACCCGGGTTATCAGGCCCACGTTCTCTTCTTTTGATATGGGGAAGAAATCCCGAGCCGGGTCTTGCTCGATGATGCTGTAGATGATCTGCAGGCTATCCACGTGCCTCTCGCGCATGGATGCTTCGCCTTCTTCAAACCAGCCGATGTCCGGTCCCAAGGCGGAACCGAAGTAGCGTATCTTTCCGTCGGATTGAAGCTGTTCCAGAGTCTCAAACAACTCGTCCATTTCCAGGTGGCTCAACTTTGGATTATGGATCTGGTAAAGGTCGATATAGTCGGTTTGCAGCCGGCGCAGCGTTTGTTCGCAGGCGAAGGTCACAAACTCACGGCTGAAATTCTGGGGCCGCGGCTCATGGCCGACCCTGGGGATTGATTTGTCGTAAAAGTCGTAGCCGAATTTGGTGCTGATGATGAGCTCTTTGCGCCGGTGGCCCAGGACCTTGGCCAGAATCTCCTCTCCGTACCCTTCGCCATAGGTGTCGGCCGTGTCGAAGAAATTGATCCCCTTCTCCAGGGCATTCTCCAGCAGGGCAGCCTTGTCCGCGTCGGCGATCTTTCCCCACCAGTCGGTGGCCACAGTCCAGACTCCAAAGCCCACTTCGGGCAAGCTCAGATCGGTTCGTGGCAGATTACGAAATTTCATAAGCTTGGTTCCTTTTCTATCTATCGTTTACTGGCCGGTACTGGGCTAACCAATTCGACATTTCCTGGATAAAACGTTCCCTAGTTGATGAATTTGGTCCGCAGAATGACTTAATCAATGTCTCCTTGAATCTTTGCGGGTCTTCACCGGCCGGTACCTCAAAGCACTCCGCTGGCTCACAGGCCAACTCCATGTCCATCCCTGGTTGAAATCTGTGGTTGACCGTCAAACCTAATGGCTCCGCCCAAAGAGGCCAGGTTGCGTCCATCTGGATCCAGCTTCCGCCGGCGTTGACCCTGAGGAAAGTATGAACGTCGGGAACCGGTCCTTTAGTTAAGAGGACCTTCAAGTTGTCGGGGAACCCTCCCGTGTTTTCTTGGGTGAACCAGTGAGGACACATTACCACTTTGACCTGGTAATCCATTTCCTCAAACAGAGCCTTCAGCAGGTAGTGCTTACCTGAACAGGTACCCCGCCATTCGCTGATAGTGGCTTGGGGCTCTCGTGAACTGGCACGCTGGTAGTCCATGTCCCGGACCAAAGAAAAAACATGGTCTGGGGAAACGTCCACATCCGGCTTGAGAAGCCCGCGCTCCTGCGCTTGTTCCCGCAAATTGGCCAGCAGGACCTTCTTTGGGGGACAGGTTGAATCGGCTGGCATATTCGTCCTCGCCTATCTGCCCTTGCCTGTCTGTCTTCGATTCAGGTGTGGCTCCAACCGGGCTCAGGCTAGACCGGAGCTACCGGCATCTCCAAGGAGCCCCTGATGCCGTCCAACATCCGCTGGAAGGTCGCGTCGGAAACCACAGGTTCCATGTTGCCCAAATCAACGTTGGGGATGATATCGACCCACGAAGTGCAGCCTCGGTACTCCGGCAGGAAAGGCACGGTAACCGGCTGCTCCATACGGTAGACCCGCATCAGCATGATAGCCAGGGGCACCATGGGCTTCCAGTGCAGGCGGGACTGGGCATACTCTTTCGTCCAGATGTGGTGGGGCGCCAGAGCGTCCACCGGCCCTTGTTGGGAGATTTCCACCAGCTCTTCCACTTTTGCCCAGTGGGAGAAACGAATCTCCTCATCATTGTGGGGCTGGGCCAGCAGACCTCTAAGCTGTTCCTGGTTTTCACCCTTGAGCAGGTCTTCCCTCTGGTGCTCGTAGGTCGGATACAGCAAGAATTCGGGGTGAATCACCCTAAAATCCTTGCCCTCCTCGTGGATACCGCCCTTGCGAATCAAGAGGATTTGCTGGCCCTGGGCCAGGGCGTCTACAGTCACGGCCCATTCTTTCAGCGCGATCTGGCAATTATTTGGCAAGACACCCTCCATTGG
>MUCP01000014.1 GCA_002816875.1 SAR202 cluster bacterium Io17-Chloro-G2 | reverse complement strand
GTTGCTGGCGGCTACTTCAACCTCTGGAAAAGTCCGCACACTGTGGACCATCCTTCGCCAAGCTCATGACGAACGGTTTAGCACCAACTTCCGCTCACGGTGTCCGCCTAAGGCGGATCGAACCACAGGCTGTTGCTAGCGGCTATTTCAACCTCTGGAAAAGTCCGCAACCTGTGGACCATCCTTCGCCAAGCTAATGACGAATGGTTTAGCACCAACTTCCGCTCATGGTGTCCGCCTAAGGCGGATCGAACCACAAAGGTTTGGCTTGAGCAACCCTGGCGCCTACGAACCAATCCCCGCCGGTGACGCGCCCAAAAGGCGCCGGCGGGGATTGAACTTGTTTGACGAAAAGGCCTTCGGCATCGGCCACGGCCGGTTTTCGATTACTTGAACGCCGGCATCACTTCCTGAGTCAGGAGCTTCATGCTCCGGCGCACCGCTTCCTTGGGCAGGAAGCCACCGGGATTCAACTCAGCGGTGATGCCGGTGATTCCAAGCATCTCCTGAAATTGGGTCAACCGGTCTACTACCCGTTGGGGACTACCAAAAACGACCCTGGTCTCCAGGAGGTCCTCATAGGTTATGTTGGCTAGACGGTCATAGCGGGCCTGACGTGCCTCGGAAACTTGGGTCCCGGCACGCCCCCGCGAGTAATCCAAGAATTCACGCTGGCGCTGGAAGAAGGCCTCTATGCTGCCTTGGGGCTCCTCGATGGCTTCTTCGTCACTGGGGGCGATGTACATGGGGAAGCGCACGTTAATGTCGCCGCCTTCGCCCGGATGCCCGGCTTTTTTCCACTCCTCACGGTATTCCTGAAGGTTGGTTTTCAAGTCCTCGACATCCATTGCGCGCAGTCCCAGGAATATGGGATAACCTAGCCGGCCGATACGGCCAAAGCTGTCGTCGCTGCTCGCTGCTATCCGAATCTTGGGATGGGGCTTCTGATAGGGCAATGGTGATACGGTAGCGTCGGTAATGTGGTTGTATTTGCCCTCGTAGGAGAAAGTCTCTCCCGACCAAGCCTGCTGGATTATATCCAGGGCTTCTTGGAACCGTTCTTTGCTCTCGCTGTAGTCGATTCCCATGATGTCATAGGCTCGGACGTTGCCGCTTCGCCCAACACCGAACTCGAAACGTCCCTTGCTGAGTTGGTCCACCGTGGCTGCCTCCTCGGCAATTCGCAATGGGTGGATCATGGGCAATACCTGGACTGCCATTCCAACCCTTAGCCGCTTGGTGCGGGTAGCGATGGAACTGGCCACCACGATGGGAGCGGCCAACACTGATCTGGCCGGGCGAAAATGCGCCTCACCCAACCATATCGTATCCAATCCCATCTCTTCGGCCAGGTCCACCTCCTCAAAGGACTCCCTGAATGCGTCTTCGTGGGTACCGTCCCGGGGGACTGTAAAGTCCGCGTTTATTCCAAAGTCCATGCTTTACCTCCTGGTCTTGCAACGTGGTGAACCGACAAAGCGTTTCAATCCGGAGCGGTTCCCGCCCAACGAGGGAATGACCCGCCCCCCCGGTCCCGCCGATGGGGCAGGCATTTCTTCTCGGTCTCGCCTAAACCCTGGAGGGAACTATTTAACCGGAGAGAAAGGCGCCGCTATGAGAACTTTGTTTTCCTGCCGCACCGGACTAACGCCGGAGCTGGGCGGCCAGGCCCCGGCTTGCCGCGCTTCAGCCCGGACCTGGTTCCGCTCATTGAGGTCCTTGTACACCCACACATGGGTGAACCGGTTCAACGCCCCCAACTCGGTGGACCAGCACGCTGCCAGAGGCGAAAATTCCTCCCGCCGAGGGACTGCATCCGCCCACGCCGCCAGCACTTTGGGGATTCCGCCCGGCTCGTAGTTATAGGTGCGCATCTCATAAACGTTGCCGCTGCCATAATCCCGGCTGCCCAGGGGATGCATGAACGAAGCTGGCGTAACGATTTCGGACTGCTGCTCGACTACGAACTCCCGGCCACCGGGATTTTTCTCTAGATCGGGGTCGTGGTTGGCCGCCTCCCGGGCCTCGGCGCGGTGGTCAAGATCATCGTATTCCCAAACGTGGATCACCTGATTAAGGGTCCCAAAATCCGTGTGCCAGAAAGCACCGAGTTTGGAGTACTTCTCGCGGTAGGGGTGCCGCTTCTCAAAACGGTCCTCGAATTCGCCGACTGTGCCGGGGCGCAAGGTGTAGGTACGGACTTCGTAGATCATACCGCCTCCTTCAAATTATGCTTGTTGACACGTACTTCGCAGACTCAGGACAAGGATTGGGCCAAGACACCGCTCCCGTGGCTGAGGTTCTCCGTAAGACAGCCATAACCCTGATTCGAAGCTGAATCGATACTACTCCGGCGATATAATGCGGTCAAGCTCTTCATCTGCCCAAAACGTTAACTGCCGGTGGACCGCAATCATAGCCAAGGGCTGCTGGATAGCGCAGCACTAGGGTTGGCGTAAGACGGCCGACGGACTGGGTGATGGGCGAGTTTGTCGCCGCGGACTGCGGTCATTTTGTGGCTTGACGATACGGATGCCGGCCGGTATCCTCCGAAACTTGGGCATCGCCGTATACTGGAAGACACACTAATGGAAGAGATCCGATGAAAGAGATTCGAACCGAGATAGACATAGCGGCGCCACCCGAGAAGATTTGGGGTGTTCTGACCGATTTCGCCTCATACCCCCAATGGAACCCGTTCATGCGAACGGCTCAGGGAGAACCGATTACGGGCAACCGCTTACAGGTGTACCTAAAGCCGCCGGACGGGATGGGGATGACCTTCAAGCCAACTGTGCTAAATGCCGAACCCAGCCGTGAACTGCGCTGGTTAGGACATCTTTTCGTGCCCGGCCTTTTTGACGGCGAACATTACTTCTTGATTGAGGATCAGGCAGAAGGTGGAGCGCGTTTCGTACAAGGCGAGATATTCACCGGAGTGCTGGTCCCCTTGATGGGGCTGATTGGGCTATTTCCGAAAACCATCCGTGGATTTGAGGAGATGAATCTGGCGCTAAAGGCGCGGGCGGAAGAGGGGTCTTAAACCACAACCATCGTTGCCGGCCCGCCGTTGGCAGCCACTAGGAGAATCGGCGAGCCACCAGTGCTCACCATCGTCACCATGGTAAGCATGATTTGCAAAGTCCCACCTCATGAGCCGCCGCGTAAGAGATCACACCATGAGTAAAGAATTTCTAGACTTTACCCCTTCGTCGTTGATTGGCGCCATTGAAGCCAACACCAGGGAAAGCTTTCTGACTTGGACCAAATGGTCCAAGCTGGAACTGCACCAGGATGCTGGCGAGATTTGGATCGCTTCCGAGATTCCCTATTTTATCTTTAATCTGGTCCTCCAAGCGGAAACCCCCTCCGCAGGGCCCGAGACGGTGATCGAAGCTGCAATCGCCAAAGCCAGATCCCGTCAAGTGCCAATGGGTTGGTGGGTTGGCCCCTCCAACCCATTTCCCGGCATGAGCCAGCTTCTAGAGGCTAAGAGCTTTTTCCACGCCGCGACGTTGACCGGTATGGCGGTGGATTTACGTACGCTAAATGAAACAGCATCCGTGCCCCCAGGGTTCACCATCAGTGAAGTCACCAATGCTGGAGACCTGGGCACCTGGTGCCGGATAATGTCCGATGTCAGTGAATTTCCCGGCTTTGTGAAGACGGCCTGGCTGGAGATGTACCAGGAGATCAGAATAATCGACAATCCCCAATGGCGCCTTTACTTGGGGACTCACAACGGTACGGCAGTGAGCACCTCAGCACTCTTTTTGGGGGCCGGAGTGGCGGGCATCCACGGCGTTACTACGCTACCGGAGTTTCGAGGCCGCGGCATTGGTCAGGCAATGACGAAGTCCCCTCTGTTGGACGCCCGAAACCAAGGGTGCCAGGTGGGCGTCCTCTATTCGTCCGAGATGGCGGTCAACATCTATCGCAAATTGGGATTTCAAGTGTATGGGCAGGGAGACATCTATGTGTGGCAGATGCCAGAGAGGGAATCCACTCATTAGTCATAGCGCCCGTCCCTCAGATTTTTTCAACAGCCCATCCACTCGGCCACAGGGGAACAGGAATTAAGCGCCAAGCAATACGAATCTCCTATTGCTACCCCAACTGGTCCAGTACCTGCCGGGAAAGCATCATCTTAACCGGGCTGATGGGTCTAAAAGTCCTTGACACGCGGACGTCGCCGGCTAGGCTGCACAAGGTGTAGGCGTCGTAGGGCTTCAGGCCCTTCTCTTTCACCAGGAAGTCCACCATGTCCCGCACCGCTTGCTTCATGGCGGGCCCCAACTCTTCCCCATGGGATAGGACCACGAAATGATCCGGTGTTAGCGCCCGGGGCCCTTTGATGTCCATACCCTTTTCCACGGTGACGCGGATATGGGTGTCAGCGGAACATTCGGCGCCCGTGCCGGCCACGGCCCCGTCCCCAACCACGGCGTGGCAGTCACCCAGGGCCAGCATGCCTCCGGGGACAAACACCGGCAGGTAAAGCACGCTGCCCGCAGTCAGCTCTTTCATGTCTATGTCGCCGCCGTAGGGACCGCTGTCGCTGGCGGTGCTCTGCGGGTAGGTGGGCGTGGTGGCCACCAGTCCCATGGAAGGGCAAAGGGGCAAGCGGGTGCCGCTGGGCAGCACGGCGTGGCCATCCTCCAACGATATGATGGTGGGATATCCCTCCGTGAACTCCTGGTCCAAAAACCCCCGGCCGGGCATCACCATGTGAGCCGCAGCTTCCTTGGGGATGATGGAAACGAATTCAACTTTAAGCGCATCCCCCGGCTCCGCTCCATTGACGTAGATTGGCCCGGTGGCCGGGCCCTTCAGAAATCTTTCGCCCAGCACTGCCGGGTCCCGCTCCCCTTCGAAGGCGTCCCAGGTCTCCACCATCAGGTCGTCGCCCGAATCGACGACTATGGCGGGAGAGGCTTCCGGCTCCAGCATGTAAATGTGGTTGTCCCTGCTTATTCGCTTCATATTCTCGAGAATCTCCTCAGGCGACGTTGCCCACCGAAACCCTTTGGAACTTCACGCCTCCCACCGGATCAAGATCCACCACCGTGACGCCAACCTCGCCGGTGCGGCCAACGGGTTCCAACGGGGAGCCGGAATAGGCCGCAACAACTTTCCCCTGAGAGGCGTCGAAGTGGCGGTCCCAATGGCCCAGAGCCAGGTAATCGCAAGATGCCCCGGCCACTTCTTCGGGGTAGATGGGCGAGGAACGCACGTCGATGTCACCTTCGACGTGGAAGTGTCCGTGCGCCATGGCCACCAGCCATCTTTCGGAGTTTTTGGGCGGCATCCCTTCCAATGGGCGGAATTGGGGCGTGTGCGACAACATGGCGCGTCCCCAAAGGTCCAAGGTCAGATCGGTAAGGGTTATGGCTTCCCCGCCGTTTTGGGAGATTATGTGGACGTTGGCCGGCTTGCCGCGAAAGGGCGTCCGGTTGTACAGCGAGTTGGCGTCCAAGAGATCGTGGTTGCCCGGCAAGATCACCGCCGGGACCTCCAGCCTCCCCATCTGGGCCAGAAAATACTCCAGCACGTCGTCGGAGATGCGGTCGTTATCGAAGACGTCGCCAACCATCAACAGAACATCGCCGCCCAGTTTGGCCACCGAGCCCACCACTGACTCCAGCGCCTTGGCTGAGCGTGGGTGCCCCGCCTGGTCGCCCAGGTGGGTGTCCGAGGTGTGTATCAGCCTTACTTTTTTACGGGATGGCAAGTAATTCTCCTGAATCACATTGAGCGCTCGGGGCAGGCCGGTCATCCACCGATGACGCCCTTCTCCCGCAATTCGGATATCTGGCCGGCGTCATAGCCCGACTCAGCCAGGATATCTGCGTTGTCCTGGCCCAGGTCCGGCGGGCTGCGGCGTATGCTGGGGGGTGTCTTGGTCAGCTTCAACGGGGAAGCGGGGACGCGCAGATCGGGCACGTTGGGATGGGGCATATCGGCGATCATGTTGCGGGCCGCCACCTGGGGGTCGTTGACCACGTCCGAGACCCGGTTGATAGGGCCACATGGCACACTGGCTTTGGAGATCAGGTCCACCCAGTGTGCCACCGTCTCCTTGGCGAATATCTCATTGAACGTTTTAACGCATTCGGACCGGTGCTCCACCCGGTCGGTGTTGGTCAAGAACCGCGGGTCTTCCGCAAGGTCGGACCGGCCGATGCCCTGGCACATCCGCTGGTACAGCCCGTCGTTGCCGCAGGCCAGGATGAAGAATCCGTCGGAAGCGGTGAAGCTCTGGTAGGGCACCAAGCTGGGGTGGCCCGACCCCAGGCGATGCGGCTCTACGCCGGTGCCCATGTAGCCGGTGGCGTGGTAGCTCATGGTGGCCACCTGGCCGTCCAGTAAAGAGGTGTCGATCCACTGGCCTTCGCCGGTGCTTTCTTTGTGGCGCAGGGCCGTGAGGATGGACCCATAGGCCATCATCCCGGTGAACAGGTCCACCAACGAAAAACCCACCCGCATGGGGTCGCCTTCGGGGTCGCCTGTCAGGTTCATCAATCCGCTGTAGGCCTGGATGATCAGGTCGTAGCCAGGCATCTCAGCCATGGGCCCGGTGCGCCCGTAGCCAGAGATGGAACAGTAGACAATACCCGGATTAACCTGGCGCACCGCCTCGTAGCCCAATCCCATGCGTTCCAGGGCGCCGGCACGGAAGCTTTCTATCATCACGTCGGCCTTGGCCGCCAGGCCCAGCACTATGTCTACCGCTTCTTGTTCCTTAAGGTTAAGGCTGAGACTCCGCTTGTTGCGGTTGAAGGTCAAAAATTGGGTGCCTTCGCCGTTCCAGAAGGGCGTCCAAGACCGCGTCTCGTCGCCCCGGCTGGGTTCCTCTATCTTGATGACGTCGGCGCCCATGTCGCCCAACATCATGGTGCAAAAGGGACCGGCCAGTGTCCTGGTCAAGTCCACAACCTTGAGATCTTCCAATGCTGAAACCATTTCCACCTCTGAAACCGGGAGATTTCGCCTTTGGCCGGGAAGGATTCGTGCCTGAATTTGCCAGTGGGATTATAGCACGCTAACATCCGGCCGGTAGGCAAGGGGCGCTCATGCCACGAAATAGGCGGCTTAAATGACGGCAGGCCAAAATCCGGCAGCGGTGTCAGTGGTGGTGTTGGGCGGCATTAACATGGACCTGGTAAGCATAACCCCCCGGTTCCCCCAGGCGGGCGAATCCGTCGTTGGCACCCGCTTCTTGACCTATCCCGGAGGCAAGGGCGCCAACCAGGCGGTGGCCGCCGCCCGAATGGGCGCCCGGACTGCCATGGTGGGCCGGGTGGGTGACGACATCTTTGGACCTCAGTTGCTGGCAACCCTGGAATCCAACGGCATTGACCTGTCCGGCATAAGCGTAAGCCCCGGCGTAAGCTCGGGAATCGCCGTCATAGATATCGACGAATCCGCCCAGAACCGTATCATCCAGATACTAGGCGCAAACGATACCTGCGGCCCCGATGAAGCCCGAGCGGTAACCCGCTCGCTGGTCCGAGCATCGACGGTGCTTTTACAACTGGAAGTGTCTTTGGATCTGTCCTTACAGGTAGCCGACGACGCCTCCTCCCAGGGCAAAAGGGTGATCCTAGACCCCGGCCCCGTCAGACCCCTGCCGGAAGAATTCTATCAAGTTTGCGACGTGATCACACCCAACGAGACCGAAGCGCAAGCGCTGGTGGGGTTTCCGGTGGTCGACCCAGATTCGGCTGAGCGCGCGGCCCGATGGCTCGTCGACCGGGGCGTGGAATTGGCTGTAGTCAAGCTAGGGGACCAGGGCGCCTACTACGCCACATCCGAGGGCGGAGAGTTCGTCCCGCCCTTCCAAGTCAACGCCGTAGATTCCGTAGCCGCAGGAGACGCCTTCAACGGCGCGCTGGCAGTCGCCTTGGCGGAAGGCCAAGACATCCCCCAAGCCGTGCGCACCGCCTCTGCCGCCGGGGCTCTGGCCGTAACCAAATCCGGCGCGCAAGATTCCATGCCCACCCGTGAAGAGGTGGAGGGGTTGTTGCGGGCCCAACCGCGGGCCTAATCCCATGTCCATCTGAAACCGTGATAGGGATTCATCTGCAAGCGGTACCAGCCTAAAACCAACGTGAAACCCACAGAGTTCGTGTAGCTAACACGTTAGCTTTGGTTTAGTAGGAAAGATGGATCGAATAAGATCATCGCAAAAATAGACCAGGCGAGTTGACACCTAACGATATTTTCGTTAGGATACCCGCCATGAACCATCACCTGAACCCCGCAGAGCAAGTAATATATCGCTTCGGTAACCAGTCCTCCCTGGCAGCTCTTCTAGGCAAGCGTCAGAGCACCGTGCAACACTGGGCGAAGACCGGAAGGATCCCATCGCAATGGCACGGGCGGCTGCTGCAGCTCGCTCGCGAGCAAGGAATTGCCCTTGAACCCAAGGACTTCGTCACGATGAAATCGCCGTCGATCGAAGGGGCCGATGGGAAGCTCGGCATTATGCTTGTGGGTCTGGGTGCGGTTTCCTCCACGCTAATCGCCGGCGTCGAGCTAATTCGGCGCGGAATGAGACAACCTGTTGGGTCGATCACTCAGATGGCGACTATCCGGCTTGGCAAGCGACCGGAGAAACAGACGCCGCTGATACGGGATTTCGTTCCGCTGGCAGACTTAGACCAGCTTGTGTTCGGCGCATGGGACCCGATTCCCGACAATGCATATGAGGCTGCCTTGAAGTGCGGAGTCCTGAACCGGCATGAAGATATCGAACCAATTGCGGACTTCCTTAGGACCATCGAGCCCATGCCGGCTGTATTCGACAATGAATACGTAAGGCGGATCAAAGGCACTAACTCAAAGACGGCAAGGACAAAACTCGAAGTCGCCGACGCCATTCGCGATGACATACGCAGCTTCAAGGTCATCAACAACTGTGACCGGCTCGTGATGATTTGGTGTGCTTCTACCGAAAAATTCGTTACTGAATCGGATGTCCATCAAGACCTCGAGAGTTTCATAGGTGGGCTCGAAGGTAACGATGAAAGAATCGCCCCATCCATGATCTATGCCTACGCCGCCCTGATGGAGGGCGTTCCATTCGCCAACGGCGCGCCAAATCTAACGATAGACATTCCGGCTCTCGAGAAGCTTGCACGCGATGAGGAGGTCCCGATTTGCGGGAAGGACTTCAAGACCGGCCAGACGCTTGTCAAAACAGTAATCGCTCCAATGCTGAAGGCGAGAATGCTCGGCGTGGACGGCTGGTTTTCGACGAATATCCTGGGCAACCGAGATGGTGAAGTCCTCGATGAGCCTGAGAACTTCAAGACTAAAGAGGAATCGAAACTTGGCGTGTTGGAGTACATCTTACAGCCTGACCTGTACCCTGACCTCTATGCCGATGCCTACCACAAAGTCCGCATCAACTATTACCCGCCCCGTGGGGACAACAAGGAAGGTTGGGATAACGTAGACCTCTTTGGCTGGCTTGGGCGCCGCATGCAGCTCAAAGTCAACTTCCTATGCTCGGATTCCATCCTCGCCGCCCCGTTGGCCCTCGATGTAGCTCTGTTCATGGACCTGGCGAAGCGGGCCGGGCTGAGCGGGATCCAGGAGTGGCTGTCCTTCTACTTTAAGAGTCCCCAGCATGCGCCAGCCGTATATCCAGAGCATGACCTATTCATTCAACAGACAAAACTCAAGAACACACTCAGATGGTTGATGGGTGCCGGGCAGATCACACATCTTGGCATGGAGTACTACCGAGATGGTTGATCTGCAGACCTGGAGCAGTTGATGGCTATCACCGCCGCTAGAGGCTCAGGCGGATGTCTTCACTTCCGCCGCCCCGCCAAAAACCTAACCAACGGGACCGCCACGCAGCCAACCAGCATCACCAATATCAAGAGGGACACAACCCACCACCAGGGCAGCAGCCTGATCTCAAAAATCACCCCGATTGAAGCCATTAGACCCGCCGACGCGGCAGCGCCCATCGACGCCCAGGCTAGCCGCCCCGCTGAACTAGAAGACCCGGCGGGATAGGCCAGGAACCAGAAGCAATAAGATATGCCAACTGCCAGGATCGTGACGATGGCGGCGGATTTCCAAAAGGCGTCGCTGTCGGGGGTGGCCCAGATGCCGATGGCGGCCAGCAGGAAACCCAGCACCGGCACGGCCATTCCGGCGGGTCCCAGCCATGGCGTTTGATTCCTTTGCCTTGCGCGCTGACTCACGATTGAAGGGCTCAAGGCCAATGAGGCGAATAGACCCAGGGCCAAGGCGGTAAGCAGCAGCCGGCCCAGGACCGCGGAGTAGTGGCCCAGCGCTAACATGCCCAGCCCTAACACCGCGGCAGCCGCCGCTCCGAAGACCGCGGAGGCCCGGAACGCCCCGGTTGAAGCTAATCTTTGGACGGTTGGAAGCATCGGTCTATCCGCTCACACCTTTCAAAACTATGCCTTCATCCCGGGGCCGTCAGCGGTTTGATCTGCCGCTTGAACGATAGTTCCGGTCCTAGCTGACCCTCGGCCATGGGTGACCCATGGGCGTAGGACATCATAGCCCATGGTGGTATCCTGGGAAAATCATGTCATCTCAAGAAAAGTTTTGTTCTGGATGCGCCTCGGCCTTGGAGATTCGGGAGGTGGAGGGGCGCCAGAGGCCGGCGTGCCCAAATTGCGGCCGCGTGGTTTATCACGACCCAAAGATCGCCGCCACCTGTGTCGTAGAAAGGCAGGGCAAAGTGCTGATGATCCAGCGCAACAACCAGGTGGGGTACGGCCTGTGGAGTATGCCCGGAGGCTACGTGGACCGGGGGGAGGTGGTCGAGGAGGCCGCGGCCCGGGAAGTCGAAGAGGAAACCGGCCTCCAAGTGGAAGTCCAACGGTTGGTCGGGCTTTTCTCAGAACTGGGACATCCCGTGGTGGTGGTGGCTTTTGCGGCCCGGGAGACGGGCGGCCGGTTGGCCGCCGGCCCGGAAGCCCAGGACATCGGGTTCTTCCCGCTGGACGGCCTGCCGGAGATGGCGTTCCCCAGGGACAATCTGATCCTGGAGAAATGGAAAGCCATGCGGCAACCGGGTTAAATGCAAAACCTCATATCAAAACTAGCTGCATCCACCCTGGACCTGCTTTTCCCTTTGGAATGCTTCGGCTGCCGGACAGAGGGAGACGTGCTCTGCTCTTCCTGCCTGGCCGGCGTGGCCAGGTTGAATCAGCCTTATTGCCGCCTCTGCGCCCAACCAGGCCGGTCTAGCCCTTGCGTGTCTTGCCAGGAAAGCCCCTTGGACGTGGACGCCATCCGCGCGCCGTTCCTATTCGACGGCGCCATCCAGGAAGCCGTCCACGCATTAAAATATCGAAACCTCCGGGCAGCCGCTCCCAGGCTGGGAGAGTTGGTGGGAGAATTCCTGACCGCGGGAAGAATCCCCGGCGGCGTGCTGGTACCCGTACCAATGCCCTCTAGTCGCGCGCGGCAACGCGGCTACAACCAGTCGGAACTCCTGGCCATGGAGGTCTCGAAGACCACGGGAATACCCATGGACAACGGGTTGTTGGCCCGAGTCCGCAACACACCACCCCAGGTGGGGACGGCGGGACGTGCCGAGCGGCGGCGAAACGTTGAAGGCAGTTTTGAGGCAAAGACGGGGCCTCGAGCCAAGACCGATCTTCGCGGGGCGGCGGTCATCGTGGTTGACGACGTTGCCACCACCGGCAGCACCATCTCAGCCTGCGCCTCAGCCCTCAAATCGGCGGGAGCGGCTTCCGTTTGGGGGTTGGTCCTGGCCCGCGAGGCTTGACGAATCGGGTCCCTCCAGAGGCGGAATCAGAAAGCTCGGCCAGGCGAAAGCCCATGATTCCAGTGATTGACAACGATAGGATTCTTTGGTCAAATGTCCGCGACTTCTGGCCGAGCCCAAATATCCTAGATATGGGGGCCGGCAAATATCAACGAAAAATCGCAATGTGGGGAGGCTAGACTCATGGCGGGCAAGACTTTTATTTATGTCGGCGCGGAAGCGAGTGGCCTGTATCGAAAGGAAGCGGGTGATGACCGCTGGGAAAATCTAACCAGGGGCATGGCCCCATCGGCCCAAGTCCGGGCCATTGCCGTTCACCCCGAAGACCCGGCGGTGATCTTCGCCGGGACCCAGAGGGGGGTTTACCGCAGTTTGGACCGTGGGGACAACTGGGAGCGGATGAACATGACTGAGGGCCGGGTGGTGTGGTCAGTCAAGTTCCACCCCACCAACGCCAAGACCATGTTCCTAGGAACCGAAGGAGCCGAAGTCTACAAGAGCGAGGACGGTGGAGAGAACTGGCATTACCTGTCCACTGTCGCAAGCCCCGACGCTGTCCAAATGGCCTTCGCAACCCGCATCCTGGGAATAGGCATCGAAGCGTCGGACCCCAACAACATGTACGCCGCACTGGAAGTGGGGGGCGCGGCCCGAAGCTCGGACGGTGGCAAGACCTGGAAGATAGTCAACAGCAAATTCGACGGCGACGTGGACCTGATGGACCTGCACGGTGTCGCCGTGGGCGCCGCCGACTCAGGCGCCGTATTCATCTCCAACCGCACGGGAGTGTGGCGCACCAAGGACCGGGGCGAGACCTGGGAGGACTTGGGATTCAGCAAAATCTCCGAAGTAAAGTATTCCCGAGGTGTGCAAGCGGCGCCCAATGACCCCAACACGCTCTACGCCTGCGTGGGTTTGAACTTCGGCAGCGAGGAAGGGGGGGTGATGCGGACCTCCGACCTGGGCCAAACCTGGGAGAGGTTCGACAAGGGGATATCTCCCAAGAGCACCACTTTTGGCGTGGCCATCAATGCCCAAGCGCCGGATCAAGTGTATTTCTGCACCCGGAAGGGCCAGGTCTTCGGAACCCACGACGCCGGGTCAACTTGGAAGGAGCACAACCTGCCCGAGACGGCCGGCAACGTCATCAGCGTGGCCTGTACCTCGGCTTAGGCAGCATCCGATTGCGCGTAGGGGCGGGTTTAAAACCCGCCCCTACGGCGTTCATTTAGCCGACTCGCCGGCAAATATCGACCACTCATGCATTCACGTAGGGGCGCACGGCCGTGCGCCCCTACTGGCGTTCAACACGACATACCGCGGCGACTACCTTACGGCTCGCTCAAGTCCCAGCCGGGCAGGGCCAAGTATCCCTCTATCGGAATCTTGGCTATGGCGCTCAGGCCCTGGGCGCGCTTTAGGCGCTGGATGTTGTACAGGTGGGTGATGTATTCGAAATACCTGTGGCGAAAGGTGGCCTCAAGCGTTATGTAAAGTTTTGCCGGGTCTGAGTCATGGGAGCGGATCCCTCGGTAACCAGCGTCCATGAGACCGGGCCACATTCCGCCGTTGTTGGTCTCGATCTCCCTGCTCCGGCATGAGCCCACTGTCTCTCCCTCCAACACCGACCATGCGAAATACAAGGCTTGGCGCAACTTGGCAAGAAGAACATCGAGTTCCCAGTAAATGTTTTCGTCCAGCCGCCGGTCGAAGGGAGAATCCAACAACCGGTCCATCTCGTCCCCGTTGGGCAACCCATTGGGAAAGAGTTCCCGCCGCCACCTTTGCCAAAGCCAGCGGTAGTCACCCGAAGCCATGTGACTCAGGTTCCGGCGAATGCTCCAGTGGCTCCAACCCCACCGGTCGGACTCGAAATCCAGCTGTTCATCGGTCAAGCCGGCCAGCTCGGTGGAAATCATCCAGAATAACTCGTCGCTGAACTGGGGGAACAGTTTTGTCGCCGGGGCATGGTCCGGCAATTCTTCGGGTGTCATTCTTTCCTCCTGGGATGTTAGACGGGGAGTTTCTACGGCGGTTTCCAGCCTAATCAATTTGATACTACACGGTAAGGGCAGGTTTAGAACCTGGCCCTACACCGCGGGGCCTTTCCGCTCCTAACCATGGACCCATGAGAGTAGGGGCGCACGGCCGTGCGCCCCTACCGCAATCCACCGGACAAGGTAGAAATTTACAGACCTCTCATATCCCAGCCCGGCCAAGGTCGTTCCGAGGACGTCTTTGGGATTCTAAGGCCTGACCCAAGTCTCTGACCAGGCTAGGCAGGCGCTACTACTGGGTTTGTCGCCGCGCATAGCCTCGGTGACCTCACCTTGGGCTACGGTCCCATTGACGGTCAATTGGGCCTTACGCGCGGGAATAAAGCAGCTATATACCCCAAGAGGTCTGTTGGTCTCGCCTCCGGCCGGATTCACTAGCATATAAGGCTCCAAGAAATCGTGCCAGGTCAGGGCGATGGAGTCTTCGTCGCTTTCCACGCTCTCGGTCCAAAATGACCTGCCATCGCCCGACCTGGTAAACACAGCGTCCATCACCGGCAGTGTCTGGTCTGCGAACTCGGGGTACAAGAATGACTCGATCTCTTCCTGCAACCAGCGGGCCAGGGCGATGTTGTCCGAATAGACCCGCACCTCATCGTTGGCCACATCGGACTTCATGAACAAGACATGGCCTTGGCCGCCGGGCGACAGCAACACCCGCCAGTGGCTGGTCCTGGTGGTCTCCAGGGCGCCGTCCTGACGGGAAAGCCGGATAAACGAATTTTCGCCCGTCAGGCGGACCTGGCTGGGGTCGGTGGGATTGGTGGTCATTGGAAACCTCTTTCACAATTTGGTATTTAGGGCAAGAAGGCGTCGTTCACAAGCTGTCGATTGACTTTTAGCCGTTGAAAAAGCAATCACCAGTTTGGGGGAATCGAATCGGCCAGACACATGGCACAATCAAAAATGTTCAATAACAAATGTGGCCGTCAATCTCCGCTCTATTCTTCGGTGTGACCCAAATCATAACCGGATTGCGTGCTGGGTGGCGGCGTACCGGCAGGCGCCCTTCCGTAGCGAGTAGTTAATATATCTCGAATGAATCCCATAGCAGCTAGAGGAGATCTAAATCCTAATTCAATTACTCCAATTACTGGAACAAAAATTCCCAGCGCTAATGCTTGCTGGACGCGATACTTCAATGCCCATGTAACCACGAATACTCCTGCCCCACCCAGGATTCTAGAGATCCACTCATGATCGTTCCGCAACAAGTAACTCGGTATGAGAACCCCGGTGATAATCCCCAAAAATACGAAGGCGATTAGCACATCTTTCCAGTTAACATGCGTTTTGATTCGGTAGGCAGGAAAATTAACGGCCTCGTTTCCTACAGCGGCCTTCAAGTTCTCGAAATCGGTCCTTTGGGCCTTGTTCCAATCAACAAACTCGGTAGAGTCATGTGTAGCCCAAAACTCCCGTTCTTCGTCTTCTGAGTGGAATGTTGGAATGGGCTTCATTCTAGCCTCTCTCATACATTAGCCTCTCAGCCCGGCTCATGTCGCGAGCGGATATGACGCGAATCAAATCACGCCGCACTGTAAAGACGACGAACAACAGTCACCTTCTATTAGTCTCCCCTAATGTAGGATACCTTTCCTCCGAACCCGAAATCTCTAATTCCCCTACCAACGGCCGATTCCGAAATACCTCCTCGCACTCTTCGCGGCTGACCCCATGATTTATCCAATTTTTATCGGAATTCCCTTGATCCCAGTCGAATCCGGTCCCTTGGTTGAAGTCAAACATTGGCTACCGTAGCCATATGTGCAATTAAATTATATATCAATAAATGGAGCGTCAATCTTCAACCGCCAGAAAGCGAAAAACCAGGGCCGCCCAAAGTAGGGCGGCCCTGTTAGCTTCCTCAAGCTATTGTTGACCGTGATCGACGGCTAGTCCTTGGCGGGGAACCAGTCCTGTTTCCAGGGCCATTCGCCCCCGGCGGGGTCGTAAGCGGGCTTGCCCTGGTCGACGCGGTCCCGGTATTCGCTGGTTATCGGCTCGCGATAGGGGTAGATGCCGCCTTCGTAGGCTGACGGGCCGACCTTGAAGTGCTTGGCCTGTTCCAAGGTCTCCACAAAGGGCATGTCGATGTTGTAGAGTGAGCTTACGCTCTTGGGCCGGGGGCCGGCCTTGGAGACATGTCCGTAAAGCTCGCGTCCCATCACCTTCTCAGCCATCCACACGCATTCGATGAGCTTATCGATGTCGACGCCGGTTTCGATACCCATATCCTCCATCATGTGAAGGATGTCTTCGCTGGGGGCCATCCCAGTGGCTCGGCCGTTTCCGCAGTAAGGGCAACCGCCGTACCCGCCGATGGTGCCATCGATATCCAGGGTGTCCTCGGGGCCAAGGACCCGCATGGCGGCGTAAGCCGACGCGATGGCCATGTTGCGACCGTTGTGCAGGTGCAGGCGGATGTTGTTGATCTCCGGCCACTTTTCCTTGACGCGGTAAACGCTCTCTTCCACCTTGGCGGGAGTGCAGTGGCTCATGGGGTCGCCCATGGACGCGCTGGCTACCTTGATGCCAACTTCATCCCACATGCTGTGCTGCCTTTCCAGCATGGTCATGAGGTCGTCCACCGGAAATTCGCCCAGGAAGTTGGACCCCCAGCTGGCGTTGGTGCCGATGCCGGCTTCTTTGATGTTCAACTCTTGAGCTTGAGCTACCACCTGGGGCCATCGCTCCATCTCCTGGGCCTGGGAGCGGTTGGTGTTGCGCCGGACGAAAACGTCGCACATGTGGACCCCCAGCCGGGGAAACTGGTCCCGCTCAATGGTCAATGGCGGCGAATAGGCCTTGGCCCTTTCCACGCCCCGGGAGTTCAGCGCCAATGCGGTATAGGTGACACCGGGTTTCGGAGTGAACCGGGTCACTATCTCATCGATGCGCTCCATTTGGGGAGTCCATTTGGGGCTGACGAAAGACCCCACTACGATCTGCTTCAGCCCGGTTTCTGACAGAGCGTCCAGAAGTTCTACCTTGTCGTCTATAGAGATCTGGGAATCCTCTATCTGCATGCCTTCCCGCATGCCCTCTTCCTTGTAATTTACGGTGGGCCACCTGTACATTGCTTCCTCCTAAATAGTCCCGCTAAAGAGCCCCGCTAAAGAGCCCCGCTTTGGGTCTTATTTTCGAGGCCTGGATGTCTAGAGAAAAGATGCTGCCGAGTTCGACGGTTCACGAGGGTGATTTGAGCCGAATTGTATTGTGGCACGATTGGCGTTGTCAAGAAACGTCACGCCTCCTTCACGCCTTTGTTCATACCGGGAACGGGGCTAGTTGACACGCATCCGTGAGACTTTCTATAATTGCGTCCATTAACAAACGAATAGGCCGACGCACGTAGGGGAGCTCGGTTAAGCCGGGCTGAGAGGCTCCGATTCATCGGGGCGACCCTGTGAACCTGACCTGGGTAATGCCAGCGGAGGGAATCGGGCAATGGTATTAAGGCTAATGATGGCCGCCGAACCCGTTTCTCGGCGGCCTTTTTTTGTTTAACTTTTTAGAGTCCTAAGGGGATGAAGCCCAAGTGCCAGATCTGCCGGGAATGGAACATCCGGAACCCAAACTCCGGATGCAATCTATACACAAATCCTTCACCGTTGGGGGAAAACGCGAACCGGTTCTTGCGGGAGTTGACCTGGCGGTGGAAGATGGCGAGTTCGTCAGCATCATCGGCCCCAGCGGCTGCGGCAAAAGCACCTTGCTGAATATCATCGCCGGGCTGGACCAGCCGGCCAGCGGGTCAGTTTCGCTGGATGGCGGCCAAGACCAGCAAAGGCTGGGCCGGGTGGGTTACATGCTGCAGAAGGACCTGTTGCTTCCCTGGCGCACAGTGCTTGACAACGCCATCCTGGGATTGGAACTGAAGGGGGTCTCCCGCCGGCAGGCCCGGAAACAGGCTTTGCAGCTTACCGAATCCTTTGGATTGAGCGGGTTTGAAGACCAATACCCCTTCGCCCTTTCGGGCGGCATGCGCCAGAGGGCGGCATTTCTTCGCACCATGTTGCTGGACCAAGAGTTAGTCCTGCTGGATGAGCCTTTCGGCGCGTTGGACGCCCTAACCCGCATCCAGATGCAAGAGTGGCTGTTGAACTTGTGGGACTCCATGAAAAGCACCATCGTCCTGATCACCCACGATGTTGACGAGGCCATCTTGGTTTCCGACCGGGTTTACGTGCTGACTTCCCGTCCGGGAAAGGTCAAGATGGTTCTCGATGTGGACCTGCCCCGGCCCCGGGATTTCGAAGCAATAACCAGCCTGCAGTTCACCTCGCTAAAGGCCAAATTGCTGGGGGCATTGCGGGAAGAGACGGTTAAAAATGGAGCAGAGACATGGCCGTAGAGGGAGAACACCTCGACGGGGACCACCAGGGCGGCCTGGACGAGGGACGGGGACCGGGCCGCGTCAGATCTGGCGGGCGGGCCGGCCTGGACATGTTCAAAGGGTGGCAGAGTTGGCTGCCGGCATTGCTCATTGTGGCGGGCATGGTGTCGCTTTGGGAGTGGGTGGTGGCCGTCAACGATATTCCTCATTGGAAGTTGCCCGCACCGTCGTCCATCGGAGGCGAACTGTGGCAAAGCCGGGGAATGTTGCTTGGTCATACCTGGGTAACGATGGAGGAGGTCCTGATCGGCTTGGCCGTGGCCCTGGTCAGCGGAGTGCTGCTGGCCTGGCTGATCAGCCTATCTAGAACTCTGGAGCGGGTGATCTACCCTTCGGTCATCGCCTCCCAAACCATCCCCATAATCGTCATCGCCCCCCTTTTACTGATTTGGCTGGGGTACGGCATGCAACACAAAGTCATCGTAGTCGCCTTGATTTCCTTTTTCCCGATCGTGGTCAATACCGTGGACGGCTTGAAATCGGCCGACCCTGACGTCATGAATCTGCTTCGCACCCTGGGCGCGGACCGGTGGCAGGTATTTCGCAAGGTACAGGTCCCCGCTTCGCTGCCGTTTCTGTTTTCGGGCATCAAGATCGCCGTGACGGTTAGCGTCATCGGCGCTGTCATCGGGGAATGGGTGGGCTCCAGCGAAGGGCTGGGCTACCTGGCGATCCGCTCCAAGTCCCAATTCCTGTCCGAGAGGGTTTATGCCACCGTGGTGATATTGAGCCTGATGGGCATCGGCCTGTTTCTTATCGCCGGGGCCTTGGAGCGAGCGCTTCTGCCCTGGTACCACAACCAACGCCGCACAACCGCGGCCGGAGAGGATTAGATAAAGAGCATTAGACAAATCTGAAAGATCTTTCGGCGGGGGACCGATCACTAAAATTGGTGGAGGATAGTCATGTTAAGCGGAAAACGGTGGATTTTGGCCTTGGCGGTGGCTGCCCTATGGTTGACGGCGGCATGCGGCGGTACTGAAGAGACGGTGAAGATCAAGCTGGCTATGGACTGGTATCCAAACGCCAACCATGCCGGCCTGTTCGTCGCGCAAGAAAAGGGATATTTCGCCGACGAGAACCTGGAAGTCGACTTTTACACCCCGGTAGACCCGTCTACCGTCAACCAGACCGTGGCCGCAGGGTCCGACGACTTCGGTATCAACTATCAACCCGACCTGCTGATGGCCCGGGCCCAGGGGGTTTCGGTGGTGTCCGTCGCCGCCTTGGTGCAGCATCCGTTGAACTCGGTGCAGACGCTGAAATCCTCGGGAATCACCCGCCCCAGCGAGTTGGCAGGCAAAAAAGTCGGATATCCGGGCATTCCCTTGAACGAGCCCTTGCTGGACACCATGCTTAAGGCCGACGGCGTGGCGGGCGGCCTGGAAGAGGTGGAGCTTGTCAATGTGGGCTTCAACCTGGCTGAGATGTTGATCAACAACACCGTGGACGCCTGCGTGGGCTGTTACTTCAGCCACGAGTCTTTCCTCATGGAGAACCAGGGTCACCCGGTGAACATCATGCGGATGGAAGAGTGGGGGGTGCCCGACTTTTATGAGCTGGTGCTGGTCACCAGCGAAAAGATGCTTGAGGAGAAGCCCGATGTTGTGCAGCGGCTGGTCCGCGCCTTGATGAAAGGTTACTCCGATGCCGCGGCCGATCCCAGCGCCGCGGTGGATACACTGTTGGCCGCTACTGAAGGGGAGGTGGACGAAGCCATCGAGCGTCCCGGCATCCTAGTCATCGCACCGCTATGGACCGAGGGAGGGCCCGCGGGCTGGCAAACCTCGGAAAAGTGGAGCAACTTCGCCGATTGGATGTACACCAACGGTCTGGTTGAAAGCCCTATAGACGCCAACGCCGCCTTCACCAATGAGTTCGTGGAGGGCGCCCAGTAATAAACATGTTCTGGGTATATTGTTGACCCAATCGCCCAGAATTCTCATGCAACGGATAAGCGGCTGTACCAGAGTTTCATGCCGTTCCGTAACTGGGAAACGGTGGTGTTATACTGGCACGCATCAACGCTGGACTATTGCGAGATGTGGCGGGTAAATGTCGCTGTATTTTCTGTTGGGAACACTTACCACCGAAGGCCGAACCAGGGTCCACACCAACCGCAACTTGGTGGTGGAAGCCGCCAGGAAGGTTTCCGGGGCTGGAGCCGAGATTCTAGGCCAGTACGCGGTTTTGGGCCGTTACGATTACCTGATGATGATAGAGGCTGACGACAATGACGCCGTGGCGCGCCTGTCTCTGGAGATGGGCGTCAGCACGGGAATGCATATCGAGACCCTTCCGGGCATCCCCATAGGCTTTTTGACAGACGGCGGCCGGGATGATCCCGTGATCAGTCCTGAATCGGTCCGCCTAACGCCACCCGAGGTATGACCGGGTCGGCCTCAAAGGCCGGGTCCCTAGGTGCGTTAGCCCTTCCCGGACTCTAGAATCAGCCACCGTGCGGCACGGAATATCAGGGGGCCTCAAGGCATATGGGCCTGAGCGATGAGCTAAAAGCGGGGACCGGGGACCGCTGGGAAAAAGTGGTGACCCATCCCTTCGTCACCGAGCTGGGCGACAACACCCTTTCCTCCGACAGATTTCAGGTGTATTTCGACCAGGACTACCTGTTCCTGAAAGACTGGTCCATCTTGTTGAGCCTGGCCGCCGCCAAAGCGCCGGATTTTAACGCCGCGCGCCCGCTGGTGGAGTTTCTTCATCTAGGCCTGGGCGGAGAAGAGGGCCTGTTCCAGGAGGAATTTCGCCGGCGGGGCCTGTCGGCCCAGGACGTGGCTAACCTGGCATACCGGCCCACCACTCTAGGCTACAGCGGCTTCCTGCGCAACATCGCCTACTCGGGCCAGTTCATCGACGTCGTAGCCACCCTGCTGGCGGTGGAATGGCCCTATCTGGACTGGGCCCAGCGTTTGTCCGCCGCCGGCAAACGTCCCGACAACCACTACTATCAAACCTGGATCGACCTGCACACCAGCCCCGGAATGTCGGGCTTTGTCGGCTGG
>MUCP01000050.1 GCA_002816875.1 SAR202 cluster bacterium Io17-Chloro-G2 | reverse complement strand
GTGATCTTTACCCAGGCGGCGGGGCTGAAGAACCCGACAGAAGGGACCAAAGACTACTCTGTTAAGGTCAGAACCAGCGCCACTGGGGATACCACTGAGGTAACAAGCACTACCTACAACATACCGCGGGAGTTGCTCCTGAGCACCGATAACGGCAACCGCGGTAAGACGGTAACCGCCACCGGCAGGGGGTTCCAGAACGGAACTACAGCCACCGTGTGGTTGGACACTGACGAAGACGGTACCCGGGACACGACCGAGACCGTTCTAGGAAACGCCTCGGTGGGTTCCGACGACACGTTCACCTTGACCTTCACGGTCAACGTGCCGCCCTTCGTCATCGGGACGACCTCGAACAAGATCCGCGCCATTGACGGTCAGAACAACAAGGACGATGGAACGGTGGCGTCTTACTTGGTAGACGGTCTAATGACCGTCACGCCAAAGGAAGCCTCCATCGGCGACACCGTCACTGTTAACATTAAAGACTGGCCACAGGATGAAGACCCAACGGCGGTAACGCAATTCCAGTTGGGTGGCGTAAATATATACTCAACGCTGGCCCTCTTGACGGCTGCGACGAGCATCACCTCTGGTGAGGATACGTTCACCTTCGTGGTGCCCGACGGTGTGACGCTGGGCGTGCAGGAGATCAAACTCTCCACAGCCAGTGAAAATGACACCCAAAACATGACCATCCTGGGCTCCCCGGTGGAGATAACCCCGAGCACTATCGCACCGAACCAGACCGTAACGGTCCAGGGACGGGGCTTCACCGAGAATAGCTCCATCGACAACTCCGCCGACACCGATAGCAAGATCACCATCGGCGGCGTAAGGGTCCTGGACGCCAACATTGACGAAGACGCACTGGTCTCTATCGACAGCAGCGGCAACTGGGTCGCGTCGGTGGTGATACCCGTGAGCAGCGTCACCGTTGAGCCGGGCTCGTACGAGTTGAAGGCGTTTGACGCCTCAGGCCGTGAAGGCGTATCCACCATCACCATCGTGGACCGCGACATCACATTGACGCCGCCAGAGAGCCGTGCAGGCACGACCCTCACGGTCCAAGGCAGCGGCTACCCGGCCACTAACACCACCAGCCCGCAGGACATATCCATAACCGTTAAGTACAGCGGGTCTGGATTCAGCACCAGGACGGTGACCACCAACTCCGACTCTTCGGGTAACTTCAGCACTACCATAGGAGTGCCCTTGGGAGCCGGCATACCCTCGACCAACACTGTCACCGTTGAGTTCAATTACACTGACCCAACCTCTAGCACGACGTTTACGGTGACCGACGCGCTCACTCACCGGGTACCTGGCGCTAGCATCACAATCGACCCGGTCAGCGGCGTCGCCGGCACTGAGATAAACGTGGTAGGCACGGGATTCAAAGGCACCTCCCAGGTGTCCGCGCTGACCATTGCCACCATCGACGTGCGGCAGGTGCCGGTGCCCTCCACCGATGTGGACGGCAACTTCACCGCCACGTTCATAGTGCCTCAGGTTGACACTGGCGCCCAAAGCGTCAAGGCCACAGTAGCTGGCACAACGGCCAGTGACAGCTTCACTGTGACCGCAGCCGTGGCTGCGGCAACCGCCGCTCCCGCGAGTGAGGAACAAGATTCGAGCACGGTATTCGCGCCAATAATCGACAATAACGATAACCTGGTGCGGGTGTTCCGGTTCAACAATGCAACCCAGGGTTGGGCTTTCTACGACCCGCGCCCGGCTTTCGAGTCGGCCAACGACCTAACCACTGCAGCGGGTGGTGACATCGTTTGGGTTCGGGTCAACGAGGCCCAAGACTTCAGCGGTATATCCTTGGTCGGTGGCTGGAACCTCATCGTCCTGCCATAAACCTGGATCAACCCAAGAGGTTAACGTGAGGCCGCCCTAGTGGCGGCCTCACGATTCTTACGTCACTACCAAGGAGCAAATCTATGACCAAAGTAAGATTGTTGGCCCTGATGGCTGTGGCGGCGCTGCTGCTGATCTTCCCGGCCGTGGCCTTCGGACAGCAGATTCCTCCTCACCTTTCGGCCATAACAGCCAACGTTGACGGTGCACCAGCTTCTAATGGCACCGTCGTCACCGCATGGATAGATGGCAATGAAGTAGGATCGGGTGAGGTCACCGACGGAGTTGCCATCCTGATCATCTCGGGAGACGCTAGTTTCACGGGCAAGACGATCAGTTTCAAAATAGGCGATTTCGACGCGGCCGAGACCGATACCTGGGAACAGGGCGGCCATGTGAATCCGGAGCTCACCATCTCAGCCACCTCGGCAATGGAAGCAACCGCTGTACCGCCCACCGCTATGATGGTGGCTACCGCGGCCCCGGTTAAAGGGGACAAGGGCGACAAAGGCGATACCGGAGCCGCTGGCGCTACGGGTCCCGCGGGCGCTGCCGGCGCCGCTGGCGCCACGGGGAACGCCGGACCAGCCGGGTCAGCCGGCGCTGACGGCGCTACCGGGGCCACCGGCCCCGCCGGGCCCGCTGGAGCTGCCGGAGCTGCCGGTGAAGGCGGCGGTGGTGGAGCCATCGGCCTCATCGCCTTGATCCTAGCCATCGTAGCCATTGTGGTCGCAGGCGGAGCCTTCGCCGTAGGACGGAGAGCCGCCTAACGGCACGTCACTTGGAAACAAAATGGATGAAAAGAGAGACGCTGGGAAATGATTCCCAGCGTCTCTCTTTTTGCTCTGGTAACGGTTACCTGGAATGGCGCCTGCGCGGACCCAACTGGACCCTGCCCGCTGATTAAATCCGCGATAACCTGTGGTCCGTATTACTTGTAAATCTACGCTCTATACGTCAACATATATCTTTGCTATCCTAATGCCCAATTGCATGTTGAAAGAAATTTAGGAGGACTCGATGTTCAAAGTAAGGATTCTGGCCTTGGCAGTCATGGCGGCTTTGTTGCTGCTATTCCCGGCTGTGGCTCTGGGACAACAGGTGCCGCCACATGTTACGGCCATATCCGCCACTGTGGATGGCGAGGCCGCCGCCGATGGCACTGAGGTCACCGCGTGGATCGACGGTGAACAGGTTGCCTCGGGTACCACCGAGAACGGCGTTGCCGTTTTGGTGATCTCTGGAGACGCCAGTTTCACCGGCAAGACGATTAGCTTCAAAGTCGGCGGTTTCGACGCCGCAGAGACCGATACTTGGGAGCAAGGCGGCCATGCGGACGCCGAACTATCCATAAGCGCCAGCAGCACCATGAGCGGCGGTGCGGCATTGGTGTCCACCGCATGGGCTGGATTGAGCCAGCACTTGGTCAACGGGTCCGGCATGACGCTGTATCTCTACACCAGAGACACCCAGGGCGCCGGTAGCGCTCCCGCGGTCAGCGCCTGCACCAGCGACGGGTGCTTGCGGGCATGGCCTCCGCTCTACACCGACGCCGATCCTAAGGCAATGGAGCAGCCCGAGTTCAGGTCGGTTGCCGACGCGGAACTATTGGGAACACTAGTCCGGGCCGACGGCAAGGGGACCCAGGTCACCTATAACGGCTGGCCCCTTTACCATTACGTCAGAGACCTGAAACCCGGCGATGTCATCGGGCAATACGGCTCTTGGTACGCCGTGGCCCCCCAGGGGAGCCTTTTGGTGGGCGGCAGCAACGTAGCGCCCGCCGCCGACGAGCCTGGAGGTATGATGGGCGCCGCCGGAGCAAAGGGCGCCAAGGGTGATGCCGGAGCTGCCGGAGCTGCCGGACCTGCCGGACCTGCCGGACCTGCCGGATCTGCCGGTGCAGACGGCTCCGCCGGTGCAGACGGTTCGGCCGGAGCCACAGGCCCAGCCGGGTCAGCCGGATCTGCCGGCGCGGACGGTGCAAGCGGCGGCGGCGGTGGGGCACTCGGGGTCATTGCTTTGATCCTGGGCATCGTAGCAATTCTCGGAGTGGCCGGTTCCTTCGTCATGGGACGCAAGTCTTCGGAATAAATCCCCATCGGCTACTTTAGGAACAACTGAAAGGCGCCCCAAGCACTTGGGGCGCCTTCTCTCGTCTCCAATCAAGCAAGAGCCCGGTTGCTGGTGTCTTGAGGGGCTTTAGCGAGAGGTGGCTGAGGTCGCTGCGGTGTGGAGGAGGACCGGAGTCCTGGCTATCTGGTCATGCCTGGCATTGGCTTTCCTGGTGACGCTGGCCGCAGGTCCTAGACAGGACGGGTTGCCGCTCCAGCCATTCTTCACCAATGCTGTACCGGGCAGTGTGACGCTAGAGGGCAAACCTGGTCCGGCCAACACCATTCTGGTGGCCCGCATTGATGATTACATCACTGTGTTTGAAACGGTCCCGCTTCAGCTTTCCCAAGATGGATTAAGCGGGACGGGCCTGGGGTGAAAGCAACACCACCTTTCGGTCCACGGGCAGATTGGCTGCCGTCACAACCAACCGTGGCTGGGCCTGGACCTCGTCGAGACCCATGCTTCTTAGAAAGACGTCCACTCCTTGAATGGGCAGGCTCACACCTTCCACGCTGTGGTGCATGGGAATCACAATCTTGGGGTTTAGGTCCTGCATCGCCTGGAGGACCTGGTCCAACTCTAAGGTGCAACTGCCGCCGGTGGGCAGAAGCAGAACGTCAACAGGCGCCAATTCATCTACCTGTTTGGGAGTTAGCGGCACGGTAATGTCGCCCAAATGACAAATATTGACCCGGTCGATTTCTATCGAGTAAGCCACGCTGCGGTGTTCGATAGGGGTGTCCTGCAGCAAACTGGTCATGACTCCCCGCACTGCCACTCCGGAATACTCATACTCCCCCGGCGCGTCAAACACCCTGGGAGATCCGGCCACCTCCGGCCAGTTGCTATGGTTGGGGTGGGTATTACTTACAGTGACCACCGTGGCAGGCCTGGCATCGGGCCTGAGCCCCAGGGACTCCTGAAATGGATCGGTTATCACCACCACATCATCGGCCCTCAACCTAAAACAAGAATGACCGATCCAGGTTATGTCCATGTTCCTCCACCCCGCCTCCGGTCCAAGGCTATCCAAGCAATGGGGACAACCAAAGACGCGATATATAACTTCACTAGATCTCCAACTATGAACGGATAAAGGCCGTATTCGAATACCTTGTCATTGGGCACGAAAAATGACAATTGCAACAAGCCGGGTACATACAGGACCGCATTACCCGCCAACATGGCGAGGATGATCCACACCTTTCTATCCCAGCCGTGCTCGCACAAATAACCCACCACAAAAGCCGCGGGTATGAAACCAATTATGTAGCCCCCGGATGCTAGATCCCAAAATAATCCGGCCGAGCCCGATGTCAAGCCAAAAATGAAATCGCCTCTGGCTATCTGCCAAACGTATTCAGACCCTCCACCGGCATAGAAGGGGACCTGTGACCCCGCGGCCAGATACACGGCCAAAGCTGCCGCCCCCCTCCAACTGCCCAGGGCCGCCCCCGCCAATAGCACGGCTAGAGTCTGCCCTGTGATCGGCACGGGGGTGAACGGCAGGTGGATGGAGATTCGGGCCATTAGCGCCGTGAACAGGCTAAACCCGATGATCAACGCCACATCCCTGGCGATTCGCCGGGCACGGGTGTCCATCGGAATCAGGGCGTCTACGAAGGTTGTTGAGCTTGCCTGAGGATGCAAATCTGACCTGGTCCGCGGGCTGGCACAGTAGCTTGAAGAAGTGGCCCCGCCGCGGTGAGCCGACCGAAATGGATGATTGATTTGAGAGGCAGAATCCGAGGCCGAGTATAATATTTTACCCATGGTTAGTCAACGTTGACACTAAGAAATGCCCTGTGATAACTTCGAATATGTCTTTACAAATCGTGCCTCTAATGGGGCACGTTTGGAGCATCAACGCCCCAATGCTTTCAGAAATCGCAATAGCCTTCCCGGCCCTCCAAACCGGCTGGGAAACCTAGTCGGCGCTTCTCACCGACCCCTTGGCAGGTTCGATATGATCTCCGGCGGCTCAGTTGACCCATGACCGTTAGCAATCAAGAAATCTCCCAGCTGTTTGAGAGTATGGGCGCCCTTCTGGAGATCAAGGGCGACTCCATATTTAAGATTCGCGCCTACCAAAGGGCCGCCCGTACCATCAACGACCTTTCTTTTCCCTTGTCCACCGCGGTGGACGAGGGAATGGATTTAAAAAAGATCCCCGGCATCGGGAAGGCCATCAGCGACAAAATCAGGGAATTGCATACCACGGGCAGGGTATCTACCTACGATAGGCTCTTGGATGAGCTCCCCAGTGGTGTCCTGTCCCTGGTGGACATACCCGGCATCGGCCCTAAGACAGCCTTGCTCATCGGTAAAGAGCTGGGCATCAGCAGCATCGAGGGCGTGGAGCAGTCAATAGGGGACGGGAGGTTGGCTGCCCTGCCCGGTCTGGGTCAAAAGGCCGCCGACTCCATATTGCGCCACATCCAGGCCATTAGGACAAAAGATCAGCGAACCCCCATCGGCCAGGCATTGCCCCTGGCCGAGGAGATCGCATCCACCTTGCGCGAGAAATGTCCCGGCATCATAGAACTGTTTCCCGCCGGCAGCCTGCGCCGGTGGGAAGAAACCATAGGCGACATCGACCTGGTGGGCGTTTCTTCAAACCCCGGACTGGCGGCCCAAGCACTGGTTTCCCTTCCCATGGTCAAAGAGGTCCTGGTCCACGGCGACAAGAAGACCAGCGTAGTGGCCGAACCCGGTGTCCAGGTCGACCTGCGGTTTGGAGAACCCGCGTCCTTCGGGGCCATGTTGCAGTATTTCACCGGAAGCCAGCAGCACAACATACGGTTGCGCGACTACGCCAACCGCATGGGGCTGTCTCTCAACGAATACGGCATCACCAGCCGAGATACGGGAACCATGGAAGAGTTCCTTACGGAAGCGGAGTTCTATGCCCGCTTGGGGTTGCCATACATCACCCCTGAGCTTCGGACCGGGGTTTGGGAACTTGACGCCGCCCTGGAGAACCGGCTGCCCAACCTGGTGCAAAGCTCCGATTTAAAGGGTGATCTGCACCTGCACAGCGAATGGAGCGACGGAAACGACCCCATAGAAAAAATGGTGGAGGCAGCGATAGCCCAGGGTTATCAGTACATGGCGCTGACCGACCATTCGGCGGGATTGGGGATCGCCAATGGTCTAAGCCCCGAGCGGCTGGAAAACCAAATCGCCATCCTCAAGTCAATGCAGGAAAACTGCCCCATCACAATTCTCTGCGGCTCCGAGGTCGATATCCGATCCGATGGCAGCATGGACTACTCCGACGATATATTGGCGAAGCTAGACGTGGTGGTGGCTTCGGTACATTCCGCCATGGGGCAGGATAGCGCCACTATGACCCAGCGGATCATCAAGGCCATGCGCCATCCGTCGGTCACCATCATCGGCCACCTGTCCACCCGCTTGCTGGGGCAACGCCCGCCGACGGAGTTCGACTTGGAAGCCGTGCTTCACGCCGCCCGTGAGACCGGCACGGCCCTGGAGATCAACGCCTCGCCCGAGCGGCTTGACCTGAAAGATACCCACGCCTACCGTGCCCGGGAACTGGGAGTTCCCCTGGTCATCAATACCGACTCCCACGATCACGCCCACTTGGACAAGAACCGGTATGGCATCGCGGTGGCCCGCAGGGCTTGGTGTGAACCCCGGCATATCTTGAATACCTTTACTCGAAAGCAGTTCCTGGAATTCATCCGCACCCCCAAGCCAGACCGCCTAAAAGTGTTTGACGCCCTCCGTTCTTCTCCCTCTTCCGGCGGCCTGTCATGACCCAGTCCGAAGCCGTTTTTCAAACCGTTCCCTCCAACGGGCTGGCGCAACAGCCGTCAGAGGCCCTGCGCCACATCAAGCAGGCGTTGCAGGAGGGGTGCCCCTGGCACCAGGTTTTGCTGGAAGCAATGGCGCTATGGACCCTGCCCCGGGAGATTCACCAGGACCGCACATACCAATACCTGATTGGCGGCGAAGCATTCGACTGGCTATTGCTGGCGGAACGTCTTTGCCCCGAGATGGGGACCGCTATATCCAGTGAGGAGAAAGAACGGTTGCTTTTCTCCGGCCGGCTTCCCGAACCGGTCACCCCGGAGATATTCCGCGATTGCTTGGGCGTCAATAAATACCGTGGCTACCTCAACTACTGGTATGGTGTGGTGGTGGAAGAAGCCCTGCAGCTAGCCGTGGAAGAAGAAGTCAGAAAAAGACAGATCGCCCGGTGCTACCCCGACAGCGAAGACCTGGTTGAAGACGCTTTCAACCACCTCTACACTGAGAGCCGCGCCAACCTGCTGGAAGAGTATCGCCGTCAGGCCAAAATATCCATGCGGAAAGCTTTATCATTGACAGACGTCAAGGAATTCACTTACTGGCTGCACAAACACCGTCTGAACCTGTGGGACCCCGCAAGGGTGGCCAGTGACACCACCAAAGGCGCCCGGCGCCTAGCGCTATTGGAGCAAAAGAGCCTGGGCCGCCAGAGCACGAATGTGGTTTATGCCGAGGCCATGGCTGGACAAGCCTAAGTTCCCCACGGTTTTCTTGACCGACGGGCAAAGGCCCCATGGATTGCCCACATCGCCATTGGGGATTACCGGTACCGCCTACGTCACCTGGCCGCTCCCATCCAAACACTGAGGCTTTAGCGCCGGAATATGGAGAAAAACCAGGTCTTTAGACTCGTCAAGTACATCTGGCCCCATTGGTACTTGCTCCCCCCGGTTCTATCCTGCATGATCAGCGCCACCCTGCTCAGCCTGGCCCCACCCTGGCTGATGGGCGTGGTTCTCATCGACCGAGTAATCCTGGCTAAAGAGGCATCATTGCTGACGTGGGTGGTCCTGGGTGTGTTGGGATCGGTCATCTTCAGACAGATCTTCGACTTCTCCCAGCGCTATCTGCTGGCGTTGTTGAGCCAGCGGGCGATACACCAACTACGGTGCGATCTTTACCTCCACTTGGAACAGCTGCCATTGAGCTATTTCAGCAGGACCCCGGTGGGGGACTTGGTCTCCCGGCAGGTCAACGACGCCGATTCCTTGGAAGATGGTCTTCAAGCCCTGGTGACCGAGGCAGGCGTTCACCTGATCTTGATGCTAGGCACGCTGGCCCTCCTCTTTTCACTGAACGCAAGATTGACCTTTTACATCCTCCCCTTTATGTTTCTGCTGGGCGTTACCATGCACGTCTTCCGGAGGGTGGTGCGGGGGTCATCCCTGGCGGTCAGGCAACGGCTGGGGCAGCTATCCACGCTGGTGACGGAAACCCTCTCGGGAATAGGCGTGGTCAAAGCCTTCAGCATGGAGCGCGCCGAACTAAGCCGTTTCAGCGGTCTTTCGGTGAACATCCTGCGGGCGAATCTACGGCTGGCGCGTCTGGAAGGCTTCTACAGTTCCAGCGTCGAGCTGATCCTGATATCGGGAACGGTGCTGGTGGTGTGGCTGGCCGCTCCTCAGGTCATAGCGGAGCAAATGACCCTTGGGGCCCTGGTAGCCTATTTGAGCTACCTGACCCGGTTCTACGACCCGTTAAAGGGGCTGAGCCGGGCTAACTTCCAGATCCAGAAATCAGTTGGGGCCGCCGAGAGGATCTTTGCGGTGCTGGATACCGCCGAAGAAACCACCGAAGACCCCACCGGCGTGTTATTGCCCCGGACCACGGGCAAACTAACATTCGAGAATGTTGACTTCGCCTACGATCCCCAGAGACCCGTCCTCAATGACTTCTCCCTGGAGATCCAGCCCGGGGAAGTGGTGGCGCTGGTGGGAACCAGCGGCGCCGGAAAAACCACATTGATCAACCTTCTTTTGCGGTTCTATACGCCCACGGCCGGCAGGATATTATTGGACGGTGTTCCCTTGGACACGTTAGATGTCCAGTCCCTGCGCAGCCAGATCTCCCTGGTCTCCCAAGAGCCGTTTTTGTTCTCCACCACCGTTCGGGACAACATCTTGTACGGCAATCCCCAAGCGGAACATTCCCAGGTGGAACAGGCGGCGAAAAACGCCAACATCCACGACTTTATCGTCACGCTGCCCCAGGGTTACCAGACGTTGGTGGGACAGCGTGGGGTTGCGTTGTCCGGCGGCCAGCGGCAAAGGATCTCCCTGGCCCGGGCCTTTCTCAAGGATTCCCCCGTGTTGCTGCTGGATGAAGCTACCACCAGCGTGGATTCCGAAGCTGAGGCCTTGATCCAGGACGCGCTGGAACAACTGACCCTGGGCCGCACCACCTTGATAATCGCCCACCGGCTGTCGTCCCTCCACCGGGCCCAGAGGATCATCATCCTGGAAAACGGCCGCATCACCGAAGAAGGCACCCACCAATCCTTACTGGCCCGCCCCAGCCTATACCGCAAACTCTACGACCTGCAAACCCTGGAGCAGCCGGTGCCTTAGGGGTGGGGCGGGCGTTAGACCCCACCAGATAATTGCGGCCATCACCCAAGCCCCGATTCAGCAACACACCCTCCCAACCTCCCACCCCCTATTGACCCTGACACGCGTCTTCGGTTGGATTTAAGGCCGCCCGGTGGCATTTCCGTATCGTTCTGGTGCGCTTTTTCATCAGAATAAACGATGGGGCAGCCAGGCGACCGCGCCGCCGTGGCTTAGCCCTTAACCCATTGACGTGATCCGCCCTTGCCAGGCTGGCGGGCGTCAATTCACTCTGATTGATTGACCGCGATCCACGGTCTGGCAGCTTCTCTTTGCAATGCTGCGGCCGGCGGAATGCGAAGTTCCAGGAGGTAACCAGGTGAAGATCCTACCCAGATTGACCAAGAGGGGATTGGCCGTCATCTTTGGGGTGGTGGCGCTGGCCGCGGTGGCCTGCACCGGCGCGGACCCTACGCCAACGACGTTGCCTGGATCATCGGTGGGCTGAACTCTCTGGTTCAGCAGGGTAGCGACGACACCAAGGGCGCATGCTCAGACATGCTTCTGGCCTTCTATGAAGCGGCCATCAGCGTGGCAGGAATTCGACTGTCGGCGCCCAGTGGCAGGTGACCAGCGACCGGCTGGTTACCGCCGGAGCGATGCACCTGGCCAACGAGCTGAATTGGCTGGGACCTCACCTTGGTTCAATCCCGTTCCCGCTACAGGTCCCTTAGCCGGACATAGCGGCGCAGGGAAGGCAAAACCGTCCCGATCTAAATTACGTAGATATAGGCGCACGTATGTGCGCCTATATCTATTGTCCAGGGCCGCCGGCCCTTTTGGGAACTTTCGAGACAAAAGCGGCGTGTAAACCGTTGAACCTGGGGCCGCGCGGGTCTAGAATAACCCCCCGGTGGCCCCGTTTCCTAGAGCGAAACCTCGTAATATAAGGCTCCTATCAGGTGTGAAGGCGCTATGCAAGAGCAAGACATCCAACAACTTCCCGATCAATACTCCCAGATGTCGGAATTGCCTGAAGATGTCCTGGGACCACGCACCTACCAGCCCGGCGAGGCCATGGAGGGCGAGGTCGTCCGGGTCGACCAAGACGGCATAATCGTCAGCGTGGGCCTGAAGATGGAGGGCGTGGTCCCTTCCGAAGAGATGCGCTCGATGTCCGGCGAAGAATTGGGCCGTATCAAGCAAGGCGACAAACTCCTAGTGACAATAGTCGGCGGCCAAGGGCCTGGAGACATGGGCCTGCTGTCGGTGGACCGGGCCAGAGAGCACATTTGGTGGCAAGAGTTGCAGGATGCCCTGGATAACGAAGCGCTGGTCACCGCCAAGGTCACTGGCCACAACCGTGGCGGCATGGAAGTGGAATACCGGGCAATTCGTGGTTTTGTCCCCTTCTCCCACCTGGCCATTGATTCCGGAAGTCCCGCCGCCGACCTCTTAGAGCAGCGAATAGGACAGGAATGTCCATTCAACGTCATCGAAGTCGATCAAGATCAAGACCGGCTGATCCTGTCTGAAAAGGCGATCTGGCGCCAACGTCAGGAGGAAGAGCGCCTAAAGTTCATTCAACAGATTGAAGTCGGTACGACCATGCCTGGCAAAGTAGTATCGGTTCGGGGGTTCGGCGCATTCGTCGATATCGGGGGTGTCCAAGGGCTAGTCCACATATCGGAGCTATCTTGGGGAAACGTCAAGGCCCCAGAGGACGTGGTAACGGCCGGAGACGAGATCAACGTTTACGTTCTTGCGGTGGACCCCGAGAACCAGAGAATCAGCCTGAGCCTGAAACGCACCCTGCCCGAGCCTTGGGAGACCGTTCCGGAAAGGTATCAGATCGGCGAGGTCGTGCAGGGCGTAGTCACCAACCTGGCCCAATTCGGCGCTTTCGTCAAACTTGAAGAAGGCGTGGAGGGACTGGTTCACATCACCGAACTTTCTCCTAGACAGGTTACGAACCCCAAGGAATGCGTATATCAGGGCCAGACGGTGAAGGTCATGGTGCTCACCATAGACTCCGAGAACCGGCGGATCAGCCTAAGCTACAAAAAAGCCTTTGGGATGTAACCTGCCGCCCGGTTGGAATTGCCTCCACGATCTTCCCCGGTATCTCTCCGCCTAACAACTTGACTGGACCGTCGTTTGGCCGCAAGCTGTGACTAATTCCATACCCTTGAAATGTCACCGTCGCGGTGACATTTTTTCGATATATCCAGCGGCCAAGCTGCAGAGGAAGCGCATCCCATGAAAAAGCTGGGGTTGAATCTTCATAAGCCCGACAAAGCCTACCAGGGTTATACCCTGATCTCTCCTATGGAAGGGAGCAACACCTACCTCCTAGACATGCAAGGCTGTATCGTCCACCGGTGGCAACTCCCTTATCGGCCCGGCGATTACGGATATCTGCTGGAAAACGGCCACCTGCTGGTCGCTGGGCGCACCAACAAAGGCCCGGTGGCCATCGGCGGCAGGAGCGGGATAATCCTCGAATTCGACTGGGATGGCAATCGGGTATGGGAATATGAAGACCCCACGCTTCACCACGATTTCTGCCGGATGCCCAACGGAAATACCATGGTCATGGGCTGGGAACTGACCCCGCCGGAAACCACCCAAAAAGTGAAGGGAGGCGTGGCCGGGACCGAGCCTCCCGAAGGGATGTGGTGCGACTACTTCCGTGAGGTTTCGCCCAAGGGTGATACGGTATGGGAGTGGCACGCTCACGAACATCTGGACCCTGTGGCCGACGCCATATGCCCGCTGCACCGCCGGGACGAGTGGACCCATACCAATACCTGCGATGTCTTACCCGACGGCAACATCCTAACTAGTTGGCGGTTATTGGACCAGGTAGCCATCGTGGACAAGGCTACCGGGAATTTCGCCTGGAAATGGGGGCGGGAAGAATTGGGCCACCAACACGACCCAAACTTACTCGACAACGGCAATATCCTGATATTCGACAACGGCTGGCACGCTTTGACTGCGCCCAGCCCAGGTTCCAGGATATTGGAAGTGAACCCCAAGACCAACAAGATCGAGTGGGAATACAAGACCCGGCCGCCCTGGGAGTTTTTCAGTTCCTTCATCAGCGGCTCACAGAGGCTGCCCAACGGTAATACCCTGATCTGCGAAGGTATGACGGGCAGGGTGTTTGAAGTGACCCGGGAAGGAGAGATGGTCTGGGAATACGTCAACCCCTTTTACGGTCCCGACGAGCGGTTTGGCAACGCCAACCGGCTATTTCGCGCCTACCGGTACGACGCAGACTTTCCCGGACTTGCCGGCATAAGTCTGGACCCCGCCGGCAACAGCCTGCTAAGCCATCTATACCGGGAACCAAGCACCCAATGAGCCTGATCCAGGGCTATTTCACCTGCGATTGGATCAATAGAGATATTTGAAAGAGACACAATGCTAACAAGGTGTCTTGATTGGATCCAATGACAAGCGGCTGACCTCTTACCCAGGCTCCTACTCCAGGTCAACGCCCGGGTATCGAAAGCCATTCCAGAGCCCGCGTCCCTAGATCTAGGGGCATTCTCCAGTTATTGCAAGTGGATATCCATTTTCGTGGGAAGCCTGGGCCCCGGCAGTTGATTTTGACAATCGGCTGCCTGACTGACATCCCATTCTTACCCTCCAGTCTGCCCGATTCGGAGTCTTAATCCGCTGAGAGGCACCAACCCCCAGCGCTGGCGTCCCCAAGTCTGGATAGGCCAGTCGAATACTACCCATCTTTTCTTCTACATTTGACAAATCCCACTCATTGTTTCAGAATGTTACTCCCAATTCATTTGCCCGTGGCTTGTTCATCCTATCGAAGGAGTCCCGTGTTAGATTTACTAGTCTATGCTGGGGTTGTGTTTGCGGCTATAGCGGCTGCAGCGGCAGTCTATGTGCCCGGCAAAGACCTGTGGCAAAGGCCCCGGATTCACGTCAAACGCTCCCCCGTCGGTCACATAATTATTGTCGACAACGGAGACCATTTCCAATCAAAATGGAAGGTCGACGCGTTCGTTACCCCTCATTGGCTCAAGATCAGTAATGGAGGTGATCGCCTATGCCGGCTAGAAGCCACATTGAAAAGGTTGGGAGAACGGGAAGTATCGTTCTATAGCGAGTGGACGCGCGGTGAGGAATTCATCGGCCATGGCAAAGTCCTCTCGTTACAATGCGACCTGGACCCTACTTGGACACTGGATGAGAACTCAGCGCAGTGGTACTTGACAGTACATTTAGTCGTGGGTCCTGTCAAAAAGTTGCTATTTCGGGGACATCCCAATGTCAGATTGATTGACTTACCCTTCATGACTGCAGATTCCCCCCAGGGTTGGACTCGAGACCGGGCACGGCGTCCCCAAGACTTCGTGACAAGAGACGACCTACTCCGATTTTATAGACTTTGGCTTGCAGCTTCGGAGGGCCGGTCTTTCTTATCAAAAGCTATGATCCTAGGGGCCTCTGTTATATCGGTAGCAGTTATCTCCATCATTGGAATCATCCTGGTGAATCACCATTTGAATGAAACCGTGTCAGCGCCAATCGGTCCGGACATAGCAACTACGGTAATCTCGAAGAACGGCGCCGTCCAAGTCGAGGTTCCTGCGGGGGCCGTCGCGACCAAAGATGAATTGACCTTAAAGCCGGTTTCACGATTCGAGGCGCCTTTCCTAAATGACCACCGATTTAGACTCTCAAACACAGTCATAGACGTCTCGACCAAGACGCCGTTAACAGAATGCATCAATATCAAGATGCAGATAAGTGCGGTGGAAGAGGCTTTAGCGGATTCTGAGAAGTCGAACATTATGATCCAACGCTCCCATCGGCGTGGGCCGTGGGAGGAACTGCCAACAGAAGTTGATTTCCACGACGGCTGGGCGACCGCCCCGACCTGCCACTTAAGCTTATTCGCATTGACAATCGCAACATCTCCACCGCCTGAATCCGCGAAGCCGCCGCGTTCTGACATTCCTGATGTAGTGCAGGCTTCATCCCAAGCAAACCGGGCCCAACCTACGGTCGTACCTCAGACCGGTTACACGATCAACATTAATGGGAGCAATGTTGAACCAAAGCAGACCAAGGTGGCCTTCAATAACGGGGAAATCCAGTTGAGCCCAGCTTCGGGCATTGACGGAACTTATACCGAGAACACGACAGTTACCGTCACGATCCACCCTAGTCATCCGGATGCCCAGGTAATTCTGATTGGTGTCGTCGCCCAAACCCCGTTAATGGCGACGATGGTGATGGACCGGGATCGGTTCCTCCAGGTGGCTACGTTTCGGTTACCTACTCCGACGCCTCAGCCACCACCATTGCCTTTCGTAGATCCCCAGGACGTAGCGCCTCCCACACCTACGACTATTACGAAGATATCGCCGGGACCAGGTGAAAATCCAACACTTTCTAACGCCTTGGAAGCAGGCGTGTGGACAATCCCTAACGAAGTGATTAGCGGTATCGACGCCAGGTATTCGGCGATATTTGAAAGACGAACGGGCCTAGATAAAGCTACTTTCGATGAAGTGCTGGACGGTCAGGACGATTCCAACCGGGAAATGGTTCAAATTGAAGCTAACCTTCTCACGGGCAAGCTGACCTTCTTTGGGAAATATCAAGGCTGGCCAACACGCATAGATTACTTGCCGGGGGCGAATCATGGCAATCCTGAAGTGTTAATCCATTTTATTCTGGCCGTTGCAACTCCCGAAGAAAAGAAAAGGATCAAAGCCACCTGGCACGGCCAGGACGTTGAAATACAGGCGCCAATCTCAGATCCCGATACGGTATTGCCATGAACATCTGCAATGACTTTGTCAAGGGCAGCAGACTCGTGCATTCATATACCTAAGCGATGCCGCTCCGCGAAAGTTCCTGCCGTGTCAACGCGAGCCTATAGCTAACCATACCCACCCAACTCCGATACTCATTGACCACAGCCTAACCGGCCCTCCCTGAAGGCACACATCGGCTTGCTTCAGTCCTTGTTTACCTCGAAATGCGAACGTCGGGCATATGTGCTGACGGGCTCTGGAATCAGCAGTTCCCCAACCAGCTGGGCTGCGGCGTGGTAAACCCCACATCAATGTCCAAGAAGTTGGCTGCCTATCACCGGTGGCGGCCGCTAGTAACTCCAATGATCGGCGCACAGGAGAGTTGCTACATACCCTGGTTGACCTAGTAGTTGCCGGAACCCGGCAGGACCGTTGGGAGTTGGTGGGACAGAAGGTTAATGGCCATCCGGCAGTAAGACTGCCAAATCGCCATCGCGCCCTGCCGGGAACATAGACGGCCTTTCCAGCCCAGTGATATAGTTGCTTCACCGCGTGTTGCTCCCTTTTAGGGAGTAGACATCGGGGACAAACCTAATCCTAGGTACCAGATATGTCCTCCAATCCGTCCACCTCCATGCCCACCGCCTATGATCCCGCCGACGTTGAGCGGCGGGTTTACGACTCCTGGTTGTCCAACGGCTACTTCACTGCGGTGATAAAAGAGGGCCAGACGCCCTTCACTGTTATAATGCCGCCTCCCAACGTAACCGGAGAGCTCCACCTGGGCCACGCTCTGGAAAAGGCCATCGAAGATGCCCTGGTGCGCTGGCGGCGCATGACCGGCGTCCCCACCCTTTGGTTGCCGGGCACCGATCACGCGGGCATCGCTACCCAGTGGGTGGTTGAGCAGCAACTCGCAGCCCAGGGCCAGAGCCGCCACGAACTAGGGCGGGAAAGATTTGTAGAGTTGGTGTGGGAACACGTGGCAAGGTCCGGCGGGTTGATTCACGAACAGTCGCGCCGGCTAGGGATCTCCGCCGATTGGGACCGTCATAGATTCACCCTGGACGAAGGCCCCAGCCGCGCCGTGCGAACAACCTTCGTCAACCTGTACGACAAGGGCTTGATCTACCGGCACGAGCGAATCATCAACTGGTGCCCCCGCTGCGCCACCGCCCTCTCGGACCTGGAAGTGGAGCATGAGGAGCACGACGGAAAGCTGTACCACATCCGCTATCACCTAGAAAGTGCTCCCGGGGAAGGGGAGCCCGGCGCATTTATAACCGTCGCTACCACCCGGCCGGAAACCATGTTGGGGGACACGGGCGTGGCGGTTCATCCCGAAGACCCCAGATATAGTCAATATGTGGGCCGAAGGGTGATCCTGCCCATCATGGACCGCAGCATCCCGATAGTCGGCGACGATGCCATCAGCGCCGAATTCGGAACCGGCGCCTTGAAGATAACTCCCGGTCACGACCCAGTGGACTTTGAGATCGGTCAGCGCCACCGCATGGAAATCGTTACGGTCATAGGCCTCGACGGCAACATGACCGATATCGCTGGTAAATACGCCGGCGTAGAACGCTTCCAGACCCGGCAAGACGTGGTGGCCGAGTTGGACTCCCTGGGCCTTTTGGAGAAGGCGGAAGACTACCGCCACTCGGTGGGCCACTGCCAGCGGTGCAACACCGTGGTGGAGCCCTTGGTCAGCCTCCAGTGGTTCGTGAACCTGGGCAGCCACGACCAGCCGGACACAATTGCCGGCCGTGCCCACGCTGCCGTAGCTCAGGGCGAGATCAATATTGTTCCCGAGCGTTTCACCCGCGTCTACCTCAACTGGCTGGAGAACATACGCGATTGGTGCATCAGCCGCCAGCTATGGTGGGGCCACCGGATCCCCGTTTGGTACTGCGATGGCTGCGGCCATCAGACCGCATCGGTGGAAGACGCCACCGCCTGCGGCGCCTGCGGCAGCGGCAACCTGAGGCAGGACCCCGACGTGCTGGACACCTGGTTCAGCTCCGGCCTCTGGCCCCATACCACTTTGGGTTGGCCAGAGCAGACGGAAGATCTCGACTACTTCTACCCCACTTCCGTCCTGGAAACCGGTTACGACATCCTGTTCTTTTGGGTGGCCCGCATGATCATGATGGGCCTGGAGAACACCGGCCAGGCGCCATTCCGCACGGTATTCCTCCACGGTCTGGTACGGGACTCCTCGGGCGCCAAGATGAGCAAGACCCGAGGTAATACCGTGGACCCCTTGGAGCTCATCGAGCGCTACGGCACGGACGCTTTGCGCTTTTCCTTGACCACCGGCACCGCGCCAGGCAACGACTTGCGCTTCACCGAGGGCCGTGTAGAAGCCGCCCGCAATTTCGCCAACAAGGTCTGGAACGCCTCCCGCTTCGTCCTAACGAGCCTGCAAGGCAAAACCGGGAATGAAGGCTGGTACGCCCTGCCTAAACTTGAGCATCGGGAAGACCGGTGGATCGTCAGCCGCCTAAACCAGATGCTGTTAGACGTGAACCAGGCCTTAGAGACATTCGAGCTGGGAGAGGCCCAGCAAAAGCTTTACGACTTCATCTGGAACGATTTCTGCGACTGGTACATAGAGATGGCCAAGATCAGGATCCGGTCGGGTGACGCCATTTCTCCACTGCCGGCTTTGGCCCACGTTCTAGAGCGTACCCTACGGGCCCTGCACCCCTTCATGCCGTTCATCACTGAGGAGATCTGGCAGGTCTTGGTGCCAGGATTGCCTGCGGAAGGCAGCCTACCCAAGTCCATCATGATCGCCCCCTATCCCCAGGCCGACGAAACCCGCATCGACCGGGACGCCGAGGAACAGATATCCATTGTCATGCAGACCATCCGGGCAGTGCGAAATGCCCGGGCGCAGCTTCACATACCGGCCAACCAGCATTTGGAGGCCCTGGTGGAAACCGACGGCTTCCGGTCCGCGCTGGAAGAGGAAGCTCCAGTGATTCAGGCCCTCTCCCGGGTGGAACCGCTGCGCATACTGCCCCCCACGGCCGATAGATCCAAAAGAGGCGACGGCCGGCGGGGTGTGACTCTGGTGGTCAACCCGGTCGTGGTGCATCTGCCGCTGGAAGGGGTGGTTGACCTGGGCGCGGAGCAACAACGCTTGCGCGACGAGTTGGACGACTGCCTAAAGAACATGGACCGGGTAGAAAAGTTGGTTTCCAACCCCAACTTCCGCGAAAAAGCCAAGCCGGAAGTGGTGGAAACCGAGCAAGCCCGGCTGCAAGACCTGAGAGAGCGCCAGCAACACCTGAACGAGATTTTGGAGCAACTTGCGGGTTAGGATTGCCGGGTTACCTGATGTAACTTGGATTTACATCGTACAAAACTCGCGACGCGAGAAGAGGCTAGCAATGGCCAAAAGCGCAAATGCGTTAATCAAACCGGACCTTTTAGAGTGGACCAGGAAAGACGCGGGTTTCGGCGTAGAAGAGGCCGCAAGAAAAATTGGGACAACGCCCGAGCGTCTAGCTGGCTGGGAACAGGGCGATAGCAAACCGACTGTCAACCAGCTTCGAAAATTAGCTGCCGCATACAAAAGGCCGTTAGCGCTTTTTTATCTGCCTGTCCCCCCAGAAGACACGCCAGCAATACGCGATTTCAGGCGTTTGCCCGGCACAATTTTTGGTTCGGATTCTCCACAGTTGAGATTTGAAAAGCGCCGGGCCCAATTTCGTAGAGACACCGCCCTCGAACTGTTCCCTCTTATTGAACACGATCCTCCTGAGTTCCCCATCATGGCTTCTCTTTCAGACGATCCAGAGCTGATCGGAGTGCAAATTCGTGACACATTAGGCATCACGTATGCCGATCAAGTGCGCCGTAGCAGACAGCGCACCTCGTTCAACTACTGGCGAGAGGCCATCGAAGAAATCGGGGTGTTAGTCTTCCAGATGTGGCTTGTCGATAACCAAGAAGCCAGAGGGTTTTCCTACAGTGGCTCTCAATACCCTGTGATTGCCCTCAACAGCAAAGATTCTCTAGCCGGGAGAACATTTACTCTGCTCCACGAATTGGCGCATTTGACTTTACGGGAAGGAGGTCTCTGCGACTTATTAGAGGAACGGCAGAATCCATCTCTGGAAGGACAAACAGAGATATTTTGCAACGCAGTCGCCGGCGCGACCCTTGTGCCGAGAGACTATTTGTTGCTCGAATCATCTGTATCCTCAAATGCCGGTTCGAAGTGGGCAGATGATGAAATTTTTGACCTTGCCGCAAAATTCGGTGTGAGTAGGGAAACGTTACTAAGGCGTTTACTAATTTGCGGCAAGACCACCGCTGATTTTTACGCAATCAAAAGGTCCGAGTATCTCGCTGAGCCTGCACCTTCTCAGAGATTCCCCGTGCCCTATCGTTATCGTGTGATTAACAGATCCGGCCGTTCGTTCACCAAACTTATCCTAGAAAATTATCTTAGAGACAACATCACCGGAAGTGACGTGGCCGAATATCTGGAAGTACAGCTCAAACATCTCCCTGATATCGAAAGAGAAGTAATGGGTTCCGCTACAAGCATCACGTGACCGCGTTGGTCAGTTATAGCATCGACACAAGCTCTATTATCCATGCTAGGCGCAGAGCATACCCGCCAGACATATTCCCATCTTTATGGGATAGAATTGAGGGGCTCATTCAAGAACACACCCTAGTCGCTACCGAAGAGGTCCTCCATGAACTGGAAAGACAAGACGATGAGATTTATCGATGGGCCAGTCGACAAACGGAAATGTTTATTCCCATCGACCGGGAGATACAACCCATCGTGAGCGGCATTCTCCTACAGCATCCGAATTTGATAGACGTAAGACGGAATCGATCAGGCGCTGATCCTTTTGTAATCGCGCTAGCTATACATCGCGGATCCACAGTGGTGACTCAGGAAGTACCCACCAATCATCCGAGTCGCCCTCATATTCCAGATGTGTGTGCCGCTGTTAGCATTCCATGTATAAACATCTTGCAGTTGATCAGAGAACAAGGTTGGTCCATTTGATCCTTAAGTCCTAATATCCAACCTTAGATATTTCATTGTATGACCTCACGCCTAGGAATCATCGGTT
>MUCP01000013.1 GCA_002816875.1 SAR202 cluster bacterium Io17-Chloro-G2 | reverse complement strand
GGTTCTGGAGCAGGACGCGGACCACTCCCCAGATGCTTCGCCAGTCCAGAGAGCCCAAGGTTTAGAAACCACCGCAAACACGTCTATCCATGACGGACCATCCTTCGCCCCGATTAGATCGGGGTCAGCACTAACCGGCGGGATGAACCGCTTCCCTTGGTGGCGACACAGATGAAATCGGGGCGAACCATTTGTTGAGATAGTTGCTCAGGCTTCGGACTGATACTTTTCCAGAACTTCCACGGGAAAATCTGCGTTGGTGTAGGCCTTTTGCACGTCCTCCAACTCTTCTAAGTTATCCAAAAGCTTGAGGGTCTGTTCAGCCGCATGGGATTCCAACAGGACGGTGGCCTTGGGCACCATGGATATCTGAGCCGAGTCCAGGTTCACCTTCTCATCGGCCAGGGCATCGCGAACCTCTTGAAGCCTTTCCGGAGGGGTGTGGATCTCCAAAACCCCTTCGTCGATGTCAATGTCTTCGGCGCCGGCATCTATGGCTAGCAAGCCCAGCTCTTCGCCCCTCGATTCATCGGGCACTTCCAAGGTTATGACTCCCTTGGTCTCGAAGTTCCAGGCGACACAACCGCTCTCGCCCAGACTCCCGCCGCCCTTGGTAAAAGTGGAGCGTATCTCTGCGGCAGCCCGGTTCCGGTTGGTAGTCACCGCCTGCAACAAAATAGCGCCGCCGCCGGGGCCGTAGCCTTCGTAAGTGATCTCCTCCAAGTCTTCCCCCGCGCCGGCGCCACCGCCGGCGCCTCGTTTTACCGCCCTGGAGATGCTGTCCGAAGGCATATTGCCGGCCTTGGCCTTGTCGAGTGCCAGGCGCAACCGAAAGTTCATATCCGGGTCTGCCCCGCCGCTTTTAGCCGCCAGTGTTATATCCCGGCTTAGTTTGGTGAAAAGAGCTCCCCGCTTGGCGTCGGCCGCGCCTTTCTGGTGCTTTATGGTGGACCATTTAGAGTGACCAGACATATAGCTATCCTCGTGCCCGTGAACCGGCTGATGCCGACTCGATTTTAGCATCGCCCCTCATACCGGTCAAAGTAAAAAAGGGGTCACCGAAGGCCATCCGGCAACGAAACCAACATAACGCCTTCGTCCAACCGGACTTGCGTTATCACCGTTTTAAGGGCTGGGATCAGTATCTCGGTCTTAACTCCTGAGACCACGTAAACATCGTTGCTGCCTGTTTCCAGGATATCTGTGATCTTTCCCAGGTCTTCGCCTTGATCCGTGATGACCCGCAGTCCCAAAAGCTGAAAGTGGAACCACTCCCCCTCCGGCAAAGGTGGCGCGGCCTCCACGGGAACTGTTATCCATTGTTCGACCAGCTTTTGGGCGGCATTGGAGTCTTCTATTCCCTGGAGGGTCAACAAGATTTGCCCATGCCGGAAAAATCCGGACGCCGTTATGGTGAATGGGGTACCGTTTATGTAAACCACCCCACCCGGTTGATACCGCTGGGCGACATCGCTCAGTGATTTTACCCGCAACTGCCCGTTCAATCCGTGGGCCCTGATGACGCGGCCAACGTTTATTTGTTCGGCAGAAGATTCAGAGGTGTTATGGCCTGGGTCCCGTGGGAGATCCTGGCAGTTGGCGTCTGGTGTGGAGGAGGTCTCTGAGGAGGACATCAAAAGATGCGGTCCGGGGAATAGGCTAGACTATCTCCAAAATTGCATGGGTCCCGTCTTTCACCGCCGCCACCCGCAGCAATACTCGCATAGCCTGGGCGACCCTGCCTTGACGGCCGATGACCTTTCCTTTGTCTTCGGGCGCAACTTCCAGGCGAAAGATCACGCGGCCATCTACCTCCTCCTCGGTGACCGTTACGGCATCGGGGTTACTCGCCAGGGATCGTGCGATATACTCAATCAACTCTTTCATTCGTTGGGAACTTCATTTGGGTCTTCATCACCGGCCGGCGCATCTTCGCCGGATGCATCGGCGGCCTCTTCGGGTCCGCCTTCATTGCCCGGCACATCTCGGCCCGATGCATCGGCGGCCTCTTCATCAGATGCCTCTGGGGGAGTCTCAGCAACTGCAGGGGCAACTGGGGCGGCAACCGGGGCTGCGGGAGCGATGGAACCGGCGGGGGTCTCGTCGGCCTTCTTACGTTGAGGGGTCTGGTTCAGGGGTTCTCGCTCCAACATCTCCTGCCAGTGGAGTATGCGTTTGACGGCGTCCGACGGTTGAGCGCCCTTACTCAACCATTCTTCGGCCCGGTCTTTTTTGATAGTCACCGCCGGGGGATCGGCCATAGGGTCGTAGTTACCAATCCATTCAAGATAGGCCCCGTCCCGCGGCGCCCTAACGTCGGCCACTACGATCCTGTATGACGGGTTCTTTCTCTTTCCAACCCTTCTAAGCCGAATCCGCAGCATACACTCTCCATAACATTGAACTTTTGGTGCTTGATTGCCAGGAAATCTTAAGGATGGCCTCTGGCTAAGTCAATAATTCAGACTTTGATGATAACCGGTTTCCTATGAGGAATTACGGCCTGACCTATAAAAAAGGATCGGGCCCAGCCGCTCTGCCATTGACTTGCCCGCGGACTTTCTAGTCCTGGGGCGATGGTAGACATAGGCCTGGGCCCGACGTACGGGTTCTCGTATTCCGTCTGTAACGTCTAGGTTACGATCACCTCGTCGTGTCCAGACAGATGCCTACCATCGCCCCTGAGTGTTAAACTAACTTTCATGCGCAATCACCTCCTTCTTAAATTCCCGCCAAGCGGTTGAGATATTTTAGCAATTCGTGCCTCGTGGTGTCAAGGCGGCCGCCATTTTTCTGACCCGTCTAAACCCGGGAAAAATCCGCAATCACCGGTGGAGATTAACTTTAGATCATCGAATGATTCATGTGAATACCACTGCTAAAGAAATCGTCAGCCCAGGCGCCTCTGGCTTCACAAAGCCCCCGAATCCCTCCGTTATCTCCATAGCATTTCAAGAACCCTCATGAGCCAAGACCGCTCTCAACACCGTCTTGGGGAAGGCGTCATGCCCGGCGTTGTCCGCGTAGTATTCATGGGCACTCCCAGCTTTGCGCTGCCGGTGCTCGACGCCCTGAATGCATCGGAAAATGTTCGCGTTTGCGGCGTCTTTACCCCGCCGGACCGGCCGGGCGGACGCGGCCGCCTTCCCATATCCCCCCCGGTGAAGATCTATGCACTAGAATTAGGATTGGAAGTCCACCAGCCGCCCACGTTGCGGTCACAGCAGGCCCAGACCCTGCTCTCTAGCCTAAAGCCGGATATCATCGTGGTGGCCGCCTACGGGAGGTTCCTTCCGCCTCCGGTCCTCAACCTGCCGCCCCGGGGATGCCTGAACCTGCACCCGTCACTGCTGCCCAGGCACCGGGGACCTTCACCGGTGGTCACTACGATTCTGGAAGGGGACTACGCCACCGGCGTTAGCCTGATGCTGCTGGACGAGGGCATGGACACGGGACCTGTCATAGCCAGCCGCAACCACAAGGTCACCGGCAACGAAACGGCTGAAGGTCTGACCGGAGAACTGTTTCAGATAGGCGCGGCATTACTGATGGAAAACCTGGTCCTTTGGGCCCAGGGCCTGCTCACCGCCAGACCTCAAGACCAAAACGGCGCCACCGTGACCAGGAAGGTGGAAAGGGAAGACGGCCAGGCCGATTGGAGCCTGTCCGCCCTGGATTTGGAGCGCCGCCTCCGGGCTTATACCCCGTGGCCCGGACTCTACTCCCAATGGGACGGCAAGCTGATAAAATTCCTGGATGTGGCTGCCGTATCATATGAGATCGATACTGAACTTCATGATCGCAAACTTCCACCGGGATCAGTGGTCAGGCTGGCCGGGCCAGACCCCTTGGGGGTGGTCACCGGCACGGGCATGCTAACGCTAAAAACAGTCCAACTTGAAGGCCGCAACAGCGCCACCGCCGCCGAGTTCTTACGGGGCTATGCAGGGTTCGTTGGCGCCTTGTTGTAACGGACGCGGGGCTCTGAGAATACGCAAAATCAAATCGTGATACGGGAGGGCACTACCCATGGCGGGTGAAATTCCATCAGAAAGCCAAGTCTTGGATTGGATGACTTCTCTAAGCAACTGGGGACGTTGGGGAGACGAAGACCAGCGCGGTTGCTTGAATCTTATCGCTCCCCACAAAGCCAAACAGGCGGCGGCCCTGGTGCAGGATGGTGTGACTGTGAGTTGCGCCCGTCCCATACTGACCGAGATGGCTGCCGATACCACCCATCAGGTCTTGCGTTACATGGTCGACAGCGGCGAGGGAAGAGACACCGACCCTCCGGAGCGAAAGTTGGTCCGCCGGGGCGCGGCCGAATTCATCGGCATGGTTTTCCACGGCCAGACCATCACTCATATCGACGCCCTGTCCCACTATTCCTGGCAAGGCAAGCTTTACAACGGCCAGCCCGCCAGCCTCATTACCTCCCGTGAAGGCGCGCAAACCCATTCCATCGAGGCGGCGTCCGGCGGCATCGTGACGCGGGGGGTGCTTTTAGACATCACCCGGGTCCGGAACGTGGACTGGCTGCCCCCGGACCAACCGGTGATGCCCGAGGACCTGGAAGCCGCCGAGGAGTTGCAAGGGGTCCGGGTGGAGGAGGGCGATATCCTGCTGGTGCGCACTGGAAACTACCGGAAGCGGTTGGAATCGGGTCCGGTGCCCAATACCGAGCCCATGGTTGCCTGTCAGGTGGCCTGCACTCCCTGGTTCAAGGAGCGAGGAGTGGCGATGCTGGGCACGGACACATCCAACGACGTGCGTCCCAGCCACTACGCCACCATCACCGCGCCGCTGCACACCATGTGCCTTGTGACCCTGGGGATCTGGCTCATCGACAATGCCAACCTAGAGGACTTGGCCGAGGCCTGCGCCCAGCGCAACCGCTACGAGTTCATGCTGTCGTTGGGGCCGTTAAAACTTCGCAACGTCACTGGTTCGCCGGTGAATCCCATTGCCATTTTCTGACAAACAGGCCTGGGGCGTCTCTCGATCATTGATCTTGTCGGATAACGTAGGGGCGAGTTTGAAACTCGCCCCTACGTTGCCAAGGAGTCATTGCCGGTCATGTAAGGCCTATTGGGGTGGGCCTGGGTCTGAGCGCCTCACCTCCCTCCCGCCAGCGCAACAATCGAAAGCCCCCTACTTGCAGGACCCTTACTTTAAGAAGGGTATAAAGGGCTTGATGGTAAATACAAAGAAGGACGCCACGAAAAGCACGAAGCCCACGATCAACACGGTCAGCGCCGGCCCGGTTATCCCGCTGGTGAGGTTATGGCCAAAGGAAACCAGCAGGTCGGTGGTCAGCCTAACCACGGAAGACGGAACGGGAGAGGCCCCTCCCGCGCCAAACTGAATGGCGGCTCCCAGCCGGTCGGAAACGTTGGACTCCAAAACCCTGCCAGCCCCGTAAACCACACCTCCAGTCATCAAAAGGGTCACTCCAGGCCATCGGATCATATTTGCCAGGTTGGGGAAGTAGACCAGAGCCATCAGCGCCAAGCCGCCGAAAAACATGACTATCGCCAGTGCGCCTCCCAAAGACTCCGCTCGCACGATGGTTTCCCTGGCCTCCGTCAGGTTTTGCCGGATCTCAGCCTCGGTCCTCGCTTCATCATATGCTGCAACGGCTTTGATCACGTCGAAACGTCCCTGGTCTATCATCCCTCCGGACACCCGCCCGATGGCGGCGTCCACTAGGGGAGCTGCAACAGCGTGGGAAGCCTGCTTCAAAAAACCCTTCGAGTCTCCCTCCAGTAACTGCCGCTGTAGCTCTTCCCGGTCAGCCAGCAATCCTTCCTGGGGAGCCTGGTCTAATGCGCCGCCAACAATGGCCAACTCATCGACCTGGGCGAAGAGGTCCTCCCGGCACGCTTCGTCCAAAGACGGTAGGGAGGGCAGCGACTCCGGGGTTTGACCTGAAGCCAAGCCAGCGAACAAGTCCTTGAGGTCTTGGGCCTTTTCCTGCACCCCTTCCGGCGTGCAATTTTCGGCGTCCAACTCTTCCACCGGCAACACGTCAATCTGCTCGTCGACGTATGCCAGCAACACTTGTTTGGCGTTAGCTAGGGGAGGCCCCAAATCCAGGTAGACCTCTAGTTCTTCCAGGTCGCCGTTCAAATACCCAACGGTCCTGCCTATGGCCTCTTCCACCTGGGCCTGGATGTATTCGGGAGGGAGTATGTCTCTAAGCAGCGGGACGATGTCCGCCTGGTCCACGTTTATGTTTCCCAGTAAATCCTGAGTAGTCAGCTCCAGATCTGGGTCGACCAGGATTTCAGTGTAGATGCGGTTGTAAGTATCCTGCTCAGCAAGCGCGCCGGTATAGAAATCAGGGTCCAACAGTTTTCCGGTTAGATTACCCCCCACCACCAGCAGGATCAGGCCCGCGAACACAATGATGCCCAATACAAAAGATGCTATCGGGCGGAGGATCATCAGGATGCAGCCCATCTAGACTCCCATATGCTCCATGGGCCGCACCGGCCGGGTGTTCGGCCGTTTCCAGGAAATCACAAGCAAGGTCAGTAGCTGGGCGGTAATTCGCGCAACCGGCGGACCCGTTCGGCGGTGGGCGGATGGGTGGAAAACATGCTGGCCATGGACTTCCCGCTGAGGGGATTGACTATAAACAGGTGGGAAGCGCCTTCGGCCACCTTCATGGGCCGGTTATGAACGCCCATCTCCAGTTTCTCCAGGGCGCTGGCTAGGGCGTAGCCGTTTCCCGAGGTACGGGCGCCCGTGGCGTCGGCCTGAAATTCCCTGGTGCGTGAGATAGCGGCGCGGACCAAGCCCGCCGCCATCGGCATAACGATGGCGATCACCAACAGGCCGATGATGCTTCCGCCCCGCTCACGGCTGCCGCCCATTCCGCCGAAGATAGCCGACATCTGGGCCATGAACGCCAACATGGAGATGGCCCCGGCTATGGTGGCCACAACGGCCATGATCAGTGTGTCACGGTTGCCCACGTGGGCCATTTCGTGGGCCAGCACACCTCCCAGTTCTTCACGGTTGAGAATGCGCCGGATCCCGGTGGTGACTGCCACTGTGGCATGGTTGGGACTGCGCCCCGTAGCGAAGGCGTTGGGGGAATCGGAGTCGATCTCGTAAACCTTTGGCATCGGCAATCCGGCCGCCTGTGCCTGTTCCGAAACTATTCGGAAAAGTTCCGGGTCTTCTTCCTCTATGACCGGATGGGCGTGGGCCATTTTCAACGCGATCCGGTCGCTGAACCAATATGAGCCGAAATTCATGATCAGGGCGAAGAATACCGCGATGATCAGGCCGCCTTCGCCGCCGAATCCAAATCCGATGAGCAAAAACAGGGCGGTAAGCACCATGAGTAAAAAAAACGTCTTTGCCGTGTTCATATGGTTCAGACTCCCCGGAATCCCGATTACCAAAAGGATGACATCAATTATATCATCGCCCAAAGGAACCAGGGGGAGCGCCATCGGGCGATCAACGGATTGCCTCCGGGTCCGGGTAAAGGCTCGGGACGCCGGCGGATTCGTTGACATGATTCGAGCGGTGGTGATATGTTTCACATAGTTGCGCCATCCCACAAACAAGCCCCAAAACAAAGGATCACCCATGCCCATCAAGATAGCCGTACTGGCCAAACAGGTCATCGATCCCGAAATGCCCATGGCGGCCTTTCGTGTCGACTCAGAATCTAAGAAGGTGGATACACCGGCCACCATTCCGCCGGTGGTAAACGGGTTTGACGAAAACGCGGTGGAAGCCGCTTTGCAGATAAAAGATTCTCAAGAAGCCACGGTAACCGTCATATCCAGCGGCACCGAGTTCGCCTTGGATGTCATGAAAAAACCCCTGTCCATGGGCGCCGACGAATTGGTGCTGCTCCAAGATCAAGCATTTGGGAACACGATAGATAGCTTCGTCACGGCGCAATTACTCGCCGCGGCCGTTCGGAAACTTGACGGCTTCGACCTGGTCATCTGCGGCCGGCAGGCGTCGGATTGGGATAACGCGCAGGTCCCCCTGGGCGTGGCCGAGATCCTCGGCTTCTCCTGCATTTCCCTAGGCAAAAAGGTGGAGGTCAAAGACGGCAAGGTGGTGGTGGAACGAATCACCTCCGACGGCTACGAGGTCGTGGAAGCGCCCCTCCCGGCTGTGGTCACCGTCAGTAACGAATTGGGGCAGCCCCGGTACCCAACACTTAGGGGAATCATGGCGGCCACCCGCAAACTTCCCACCATCTGGACGGCAGCGGACCTGGACGTGGAGACTGACCAGCTTCAGCCCCGTCTGAGCTTGTTGGACCTGTTTGTGCCCGAGCGCATACAGCAATGCGAGATCATCGAGGGCGAGGACGCGGCGGACGCGGGCCGCCAGCTGGCCCTGAAGCTGCGGGAAGCCAAGCTTATTTAATCAGCCCATTCACACCTCAGCTGCCCGGCCAAGACCTGATCCTCTGGTTCAAGGATTGATTCTAGGTCTAAGGTTGAATGGGAGCCGTTATTGAAAGACCACCGGAGGCCAACATGGCAGACGAATCTGGAGTTTTAGTCCTGGGAGACGTGGCGGCAGGCGATTTGAGTCTCACATCCTTGGAGCTGCTGGCCGCGGGCCGCGGGTTGGCAGATAGCCTGGGCCAGGAGCTTGCCATAGGCGTCTTCGGCGCCACGCTGGACCAGCCCTCCTCTCAAGCCATAAGCCACGGGGCCGACAAGGTTTACGCGGTGACCCACCCCCTGCTGGCCGATTACCAGGTGGACGTTCAGCTCGTCGCCATGGAAGCGCTGGTCAAAGAAGCCAATCCGTCGATCGTTCTCGTCGCGCGCACCAACCAGGGCCGTGAATTGGCCCCCCGGCTGGCATTCAGGCTGGGTGTAGGCTTGGCCCAAGACTGCCTCGAGGTTTCGGTGGATGCCTCGTCGGGCAAACTCTTGGCCAACCGTCCGGTGTACGGCGGCAACGCAGTGGCGGTGGTGAGCTGCAATTACAGTCCCCAAGTAGCCGCCATCAGGCCCAAGGCCTACGAGCCACTGGAGGCGGACGCCTCTCGCCAGGGCCAGGTGGTGTCATTCCCGGTGGAGATCGATGCTTCCCAGGTCCGGTGCCAGGTGGTCGAGACCGTAAAAGAAGAGGCCGAGGGCATAAAACTAGAAGACGCCAGGGTGGTGGTTTCCGGAGGAAGGGGACTGGGCGGTCCCGAGCCGTTCTCGGCGTTAGAAGACCTGGCCAAACAATTGGGCGGCGCGGTGGGCGCTTCCCGGGCCGCCGTAGACTCAGGCTGGGTGCCTTCCAGCTATCAAGTGGGACTCACCGGAAAGACAATCACGCCTGACCTTTACATCACCGTGGCCATATCCGGGGCTAGCCAGCACATGGCAGGATGCTCAGGCGCAAAGGTCATCGTGGCCATCAACAAAGACTCCGAAGCCAACATCTTAAGAGAGGCGCGTTACGCGGTGGTTGGCGACTGGGAGCAGGTGATCCCCGCTTTCGCCGAGGCGGTCAGGGAACTGGTCCAAGAGTAATCTTTCCCCAAACTCGGCTTAAGCGGCACCTCGGTAGTTCCACGGGCTTCCCATCAGGAGTGGTTATTCCTGCGCCCTGTTGACAAACTCGTCCTGGTGGCAAACCATATTCCGGCAATCCCGAATCACCTCAGATGATCGTACCGCTTGTGATGAAGACAGGAACGCGGTCATTGGTCTCCTGCTCACCTTGGAACGCCAAACATTCCGCAGTACATGACAACCCCGTCAACCCTAGCGGGCGGAGTTATGGTTGACGATGACCATGGCAATCTGATAGCAGGTCATGATTCCCAACGGATGGGCGCGGCATTCTGGGCCTGTCCGGCACACATCTTCCAACGGATCCGCCAACCGACTGGAGCGTTCAAATGGCCGACCCTGAGTTCAACCGCATTCTCGTGCCTGTTGATGGCTCGCCTAATTCGGAGCAGATCCTAACTCCGGCGGCCTCCCTCGCTCACAGCACCGGCAGTTCCATAATCTTAGTCCAGGTGGTTCCCACAGGGAGCGCCATTCGCAGGATGGCGGCGCATCCCTTTCGACGCTCAAATCCACAGGCCACGCTCTCTCAACAAAACGAGATGTCGGATTACTTGAGAGGTCTGGCTGGCGAGTTGCAATCGGGTGGGCTTGAGGTAAGCGTCGACATTGCCTACGGTGAGGTTGCCGAAGAAATAGTCGCTATGGGGAGCCGCCACCGTGCCGACATCATCGCCATGTGCACCCACGGGCGTACTGGATTACGCCGGTTAGCTCTCGGCAGCGTAGCTGAGCAGGTGCTGCGCCGGTCGGCGCTGCCGCTACTGCTATACCGCCCCACGGATGACGCCAGCCGGCGCGAAATCTCCTGGAGCAAGTTAGTAGTGCCGCTAGACGGTTCTCACTTATCGGAGCTAGCTCTTCAGCAGGCCAGCGCCATCGCCACGGCTGGCAAGTTCGACGTAGAGCTGGTCCACGTCGCATCTGAGAGGTCTGGCGCGGAAGCTGGCCCATCGGAATCAGATGCCCACGTCGAAGCCCAAGCCCCTCAGACAATGGAAAGCTACCTGCAAGACCGCGCTGAGACCTTTAGTCAACAGGGCGTACAGGTCAGCTATCGAATCTTAAACGGAGACCCCAGGTTTCATATGGTGGAGGCCGCAAATAGCGGCTCCGACAACTTGGTGGTAATGAGCACTCACGGGCGCACAGGGCTAGGCCGCATGATGCACGGCAGCGTCGCCGACCACCTGGTACGCAGCTCGAGCGCCCCGGTGCTGCTGGTGAGAGGCCGTCCCTCGACCATCGGTGGAGGACGTTACCGGCTACTGCGGTTGTTGGGCGAGGGTAATAGGAAGGAAGTCTACCTGGGTTACGACACGCAAGCTGAACGCGAGGTTGCGGTCACCCTGGTAAAAAGCCACATCCTGAGTCCGCGCCAGATGGAGCAGATCAAAGCCGGCGCGGAAAGCATCTCTACCGTCGGAGACCAAGTGGCGGCGCCATTATACCTGGATGTGGGCGAGGATCAGGGATACATATTCATGGTCTCAGCCGCCCTCGAGTACGTCGAGGAGCGAATACTCAATCCCAACTTCTTGCTGGTGTCGCTTGGCACGCTCCTGGTTGCCGCGAGCCTGTCCATCCTGCATCCTACACTCCCGCTGCACGTTCAGGCCCTGGGAGGAAGCGCCAATGAAGTTAGCAGGATCATAGGCATCATGGGGTTGAGCCAACTGCTGACTCGCCCTTTTGTGGGATGGCTGGTTGACGGGAAGGGAAGAAAACCGATCGCCACGGTCTCAATCGCGCTGATCGCCATTGCGTGTCTGATTCTGGCGTCGGCGCCATCGACAGCGGTTCTTATCCTGGGTCAATTCATACTTGGCGTGGGGTTCGCCATGGCCTACACGGCCATAGTCACGATGGTTGGTGAAGTCGTGCCTCCCGACCGCCGCGGGGAGTCTCAAGCCGCATTCGGTATATTTCCGCAACTTGGGTTGGGTCTGGGGCCTGTCGTTGGCATATGGCTAATGTTGGGGGAATTCGTCAGTTTCGACTCGGGCCCCCAGGGCGCCGCTTCCCCAGCCCAATCAGGAAGTTTCACCGTCGCGGCGTTAGCCGCTGCCGCCATTGCCGGCGCTTCGGTCCTCGCCTTTCTGTTCGTCAGAGACCCCTACAGGCCCCAAGGCGTTCGTAGGCTTCCCAAGCTGAGCGACAGCTTCCGTAAAGAGGCTGGGGTGGCCGCGGTGGTCAACTTCGGAGTATGGATGGCGCGGGTGGTGACCTTCACCATTCTACCCATTTACGCAGTTCAACAGGGATTGAATAACCCGGGACTGTTCCTGCTGATCGTCGCACTGGGCTCTTTTCCGGCAAAGCAGATAACTGGCAGGGCATCCGACAGGTATGGATTTCCAGTGATCTTCCTCCCCAGCCTGATGGTTATCGGCGTTTCGGTCTTATTCATTCCTATGACCCACTCCGCCTTTGGACTTCTGGTGCTCGCCGCTACCTTGGGTTTGGGCATGGGCGCCGTCATACCCTCCCTCACCGCGTTTGCCGCGGACAGCGTCTCCAACGAGAATCGAGGCGCCGCGATCAACACCTTCACAATGGGCCGGGATGTGGCAATGAGCGGCGGCGCGTTGTTTCTGGGCTTCATAGCGGCGCATTTTAGCGTGACCGCGGCTTTTCTAGTTGCCGGCGCCTCGCCGTTGTTGGCAATAGTGTTTTACGGCGCTATCAGCGGGGTCAAAAGGGCGAGAGTTTCCGAGGGAGCCAGCGCTACGGGTGGTTGATGCAGGCATCTGCCGTCTCCGCCGGTAACGCGAATCATCCACCTCGGGTTCATCAATATAAGACGAAATTCGCGCTTGTCTTAGCCGGCAGGCCGGGGCAGGACCAATGCCCCTGTCTTATTCGAGGATCAGGTTGTCAATCAACCTGGTGCGGCCGATCCTAACCGCCACAGACACCATTGCCCCAGCTGACGCCTGGTCCAATTCGTCCAAACTTTCGGCGTGGGCCACGCTGGCGTAATCAATGGTCTCCACCAGCGGTTCCCCTTCTAAACCGGCCCTCACTTCTGCCCGCAGCTTATCAGCGTCCCTTTCTCCATTGCTCCAAAGCGTTTTGGCCCGGCAAAGGGACCGGTACACCACAGGCGCCGCTTTACGCTGGCTGGGTGTCAGGTAGGCGTTGCGGCTGCTTTGCGCCAGCCCGTCGGGGTCGCGCACCGTGGGCACGGCCACGACCTCCAGCCCCAGGTTAAGGTCCCGTACGATACGGCGGATCACCGCCAACTGCTGGCCGTCCTTTTGGCCGAAATAAGCCCGGTCAGGCCGCACCAGACCAAACAACTTGGTAACAACCGTGGCCACCCCGCGAAAGTGTCCGGGCCGGTGGGCGCCTTCCAGCCGGTCCCCCAGGGCGCCGACGTCCACCCAGGTGTCAAAGCCTTGCGGATACATCTCTTCCGCCGTGGGTGCGAACACCAGGTCCACCCCATGTTGGCGGAGCATATCCAGGTCTCTGTTCTCGTCTCTGGGGTAACCAGACAGGTCTTCTTGGGGTCCAAACTGGGTTGGATTAACGAAGATGGTGGCCACCAACGACTGGTTCTCCCGGCGGGCCTTTTCAACCAACGCCAAGTGGCCATCGTGCAGAGCGCCCATGGTGGGAACCAGACCCAGGGGACGGGGAATACTGTTTAGGAGCGTTGAGAGATCCGGGATCGACGTGGCAACCCGCATATCCGAAATCAGCCTTCGGCGTAGTGGTTCAACTCAATCCTCTTCCAGCCACGAGTCCGATGAGCGCGCCTAGGATGGAGGTGAAACCTTTCCAGAGATTCTCTCTGGTATCCCGGGTTTTCGCTTCGTCAAAACGGATTGTCAGGAATACTATCAGTCCAAGGATGATCAACTCGAGGAATGCCAGAAATGCAATGAGGCCAATGAAAATCCAAATCAAACCGGACTATGAGTCAATCCTAGGATTCTGACCTTGATTATCTAATTGCCGATGACCGGACACCTGTCCCGATTCCTTATCCAAAACCAACACGTCTGTCGGATGAAGAAAGGAATGTTTGAGAATGCCGAAGCTAAGTTTGATAAGTACCAACAGCGGCATTTCTAAAATCCTCCCCGTCATTCCTGTGATCTGCCTACACAATCATTCTACCATGGTTCTAGGTGAACGGATTCCTCTAAGAGGCCGCAGCCATGCCTTCCAACACGGCCTCGTCCATTTTGAAACTCTCCTTGGCCGAGGGGAACGAGCCGTCCCGTACGTCTTGGGCGTATCGGGTGAGAGCGTCGGTCATCAGGTCGGCCAGATGGGCGTATCGCCTAGCGTGCTTAGGGACGAAATCGGTGAACAATCCCAGCATGTCGTGAATCACTTGCACCTGTCCGTCGCATCCTACTCCGGCCCCGATGCCTATGGTCGGGATTGTCAATCTCTTGGAGATCATGCAAGCCAACGGTATGGGGACCATTTCCAACACCACGGCGTAGGCGCCGGCCTGTTCCAGAGCCACAGCGTCTTTCAAAAGTTGCTCCGCTTCCTCCCGCCCCCGGCCTTGAACCCGGTAACCGCCCAGCCCGTTGACAGATTGGGGAGTGAGGCCTATGTGCCCCATGACGGGAATACCGCATTCCACGATTCGCCGGGTGGTCTCAGCCATACGCTCGCCTCCTTCCAGTTTGACCGAGGAAGCTCCTCCTTCCTGGATAAGCCGGCCGGCGTTGCCCAAAGCTTGGGATGGGTCCAAATGGTAGGTCATGAACGGCAGATCGGCGATGACCATGGCGCTTTTGGCCCCCCGGGTCACCGCTTTGACGTGATGCAACATGTCTTCCATGGTCACCGACACGGTGGATTCGTAGCCCAAAACCACCATGCCCAGGCTATCTCCCACCAGGAGCAGGGGTATTCCGGCCTGGTCCACCGCCTTTGCCGTGGTGTAGTCGTAAGCCGTGATCATGGGGATCTTCTCGCCCCTGGATTTCATTTCGGCAATGTCCCGGACCGTTACTTTATGCATCGTTTCGGCCTCTCCTCGCTGGTTATGGTTGGTCCTCGATCGAGTTTTAGGCAACCTTTGCCGCCACAATCGGCTAGCGAAAGCAGAGCTACCCCTCTGGGGTAAAGCTATCTAGAAGACGGTTGATTTCGCTGATCTGGGATTCTAGCAGCCCTCGCGTTTTGGCAATGGTCAATGAATCCCGGGCCAACGCGGTGTACGATGGGATCAAACCTGTGAATCCATCGCTCAGGGCATCCAAGTGGGATTTGATCGTAGCGGTATCACCCCGCATGGCCGGTCCCGTGGCGGCGGCGGCCAGGCCGTGTTTAGCGACGTTCTCGAGGGTGGACCGGCACAGGGGATACAGGGCTTGAACCGCTTCCTCTTGGGTGAAACCCATCCCTTCCCATAACCGGACCGCTCCACTCAACAGCGCGACCAAATGACCGCAGGCCACGACACTGGCGGCGTGGTATTGGGGACGTTGGCCGTCGGGAACAGCTATTGGATATCCGCCCAGCGTCACCGCCAGGCCGCGAAGATAGCTGGGCGCCCAGCCATTCCCAGCCACGGCAAAGGTGACGCCCCTGAGTCTGTCCGCAGCCTCGGCGGGATCACTCAGGCCGGCAAATGTCTGGCAAGGATGAAACGCGCCGGTAGTCGCTCCCTGTTTCGCAGCCGGCTCCAGGATCTGTTCCGACGAAGCGCCAGAACAGTGCACAACTCCCTGGTTTGGCCTCCAGGAGATTGCTGATGCGATCTGCCTGATGACCGCATCGGGGGTGGTCACGAAGACCAGGTCCATCTGGTCACACAGTTCCTGGGCTTGGGTGAATACGCGGCACCCTTCTATCCGCTCGGCTGCCCACTGGGCCGATGCCTGGGTGCGGCTATAGACCCCGCAAACCTTTTGGCCGCTCTGAGCCATGGCTAAACTCAGTCCTTTCCCTAGAACGCCCAGACCTATGAATCCAATGGCCGGGTTTGAGGTGTCAATAGGTAACCTCACCATGGAAGTTCACTTGTTGCGGGTAGCCCGCCTAGGCCGGTGGCCGTTTCCACAGCTCTCAAGATCGCCAGGGCGGTCACCTCCACACCGGCGGCGCCCAGCACCGTAAGGTCCACCGGTTGACTTTCATCTGTAAGATGTCCCGTGGCCAGCGCAAACATGGTATCGCCGTCCCTGATGGTGTGGCAGGGCCGAATGGACAGTGCCAGTCCATCATGGCTGACCCTTGCCAGGTAGTTGGCTTCCTCTCTGGTCAACCGGGCGTCGGTGGCCACGACCCCGATGGTGGTATTGGACAATTCTTGACCATCTTTTCCTGGGTCTTGACCCATCAGCAGCCCCACCGGATCATCAAACCCTTGGCCGTCGTCCCGCCTAGGCCCGGCCACCAAACGCCCGCTGCGGTGATCGAATATACCGCCATATGCGTTGACCGCCACCGCCGCCGACACCGTCGAGCCGTTGGGCATTTTCAGGCTAGCCGACCCGATGCCGGATTTGATGGCCCGCTCCCGTCCGCGGCCCTTGGCCACGGTGGCGCCCGTTCCCGCGCCGACGCACCCTTCCGCCATGGGTCCCGGAACCGCGGCCAGGCAGGCGCGGTATCCTTCCTCGGGACCGGGTCTGACCTTATGGTTGAGCAGAGCCAGGTCGAACAAGATGGCGCCGGAAACTATGGGAACTACGGCGGGGCCGGCTTCAAAGCCGATACCCTTCTCTTCCAGATAGCGGACCACTCCTCCAGCCGCGTCCAAACCGAAGGCGCTGCCGCCGCTCAAAAGGATCGCGTGCACCCGGTCCACACGGTGAACCGGCCTGAGCAGGTCCGTCTCCCGGGTGCCCGGAGAGCCGCCCCGGACATCCACGCCCCCCACCGCGCCCTGCCGGCAAAGGACAACCGTGCAGCCGGTGGCGTTCTCAAGGTCGGTGTAATGCCCTGCCTCCAATCCTTTCACCGAAGTAATGGTGGAATTCAAGAGACACACCGAACTTGGCGAAGCTGTGGCAGCGGGTTCGAGCAAATGAAAAAAGTAAAGCCCCACCTTCCCGGCGGGGCTTTTACGTGAAAACCATTCAGTTTTGGGGCCGTCTCGGTCAACATCGATCCCAGCGGCCATTCCGAATGTGATGGAATTTTAAATTGTCCGGCTCGCCTCCCTTTGGGGTAGGCGGCACTGATATTTTAAACCGGTCGAATCGCGGATTCAACCCAGTACGGGGCTTGGGGAAGGGACCGGCCCTCACCCAGCCTCGCATTCCATGGTAGGCGTCCCCTCTCCCGCCGGGAGAAGGACTGAGGGTAAGGCCCCGGGTCTTCTACGCGGTTACCCCAACGCAGGCCTTCAGGGCTTCTTCCCACTCATCCAAATCAAAGAAGTGGGGGCCAGCCCCTCCATGGTAGGCCACCTTTCCGTCGACGTCGATGAGATACAGGCGTTCGGGAGCGGCGCCGTAAGCTTCATCCACGTTGTTGTCCATCTCTTCCACCAGCACCGGCACCTCTACGTGGAGGTCCAAGGTGCAGGTGGCGGCGACATCGTTCCGCTCATCAAAACTTTGATGCTGGCGGAAGAGGATTCCCGCCTCTACGTTGCTGTCGGTCTGCCGCCCGTCGGTGGGATGGGCTTCCTGCACGTAGACAACGAAGAATTCCACCTCGCCGTTGAACCGGCGGTAGAGCTCGTTTATGCGATCAACCTGAACGCGGAAGGGGGGTCAGGTGTAGCTGCCGAAGATCAGCCCCACCGGGCGTTTGCCCCGGAAGCTGGACAGGCTCACCTTTTCTTCCGACCCCATCCGTTTCAGGTTGAAATCGGGAGGGGTCTCGCCCTCGTTGGGGCCAGTCTGGTCCCGGGCGGCTGTAGCCGTCAAGGCGAGCTTCACATTACCTTGCAAGCTCTCCAATCGCGGGCCCAAAACCTGCTTTCTTCGGGCGATCTGTTCGCCGGGCAGAGCCTTGGCCTCGGCGCGTACTTCCTGGAGGATCTGACGATATGCGTCCGACTCCTCCTGACTCATACTGCTCAATATTCGATCTCGTTCCGCCTTTTCCATATGCGTCCTTCCTATGCGGCCCCGGCGCGGTTGGCCAACCCTTAGGCCGGCATCAATCCGGTTGAGACTAAATCTCCGGTCTGAGGTTGGGCAAATTTTACCCTCGCTACAATTTACCGTCAACGCATTCCATAGGCTTTACCACCCTTGGCTGGGGTGTCAGAGAAGGTCTACACCACCAGTTCGGGAGCCATGTCCGGGGCCAGTTCAACCTCAAACGCCGCCAACACCTGGCCAACCAATAGGTAGTGGCCAATAAGCCCGGTGAGATTCACGGTGTCCTGCACGCCAAACCGGTCCACCACCGCTTGGTATGTTGCGTCGGTGATCTTATGGTCGCGCAGCAGTTGTTGGGTATAGCGAACGACCAACTCTTCGTCGCCAGAAAGGCCGGCGGGCGCCGTGCCGTCGGCTAGGGCCTTGATGGTCGATTCCGAAGCGCCTGCCTGCCGGGCCAATCTGGCGTGGGCCGTGAACTCGTACTGGGATTTGATCTCCCTGGCCGTGGCCAGGATGACCGTTTCCTTCAATGCTTCGGGCCAATCAAAATCGAAACGCACGTGAGTGCCTGTGTGGGCCACCCGGGCGGCCAGCTTGGGGCTGTGCAGCAACACCCCGTAAGGACCCCGTACGCTGCCTCTGCTGCCCGAGATCTCGTCAAAGAATTGTTGGTCTTCCGGCTTGAGTTGGTCCCTGGTCAGGTTGTCTAATCTAGCCATTGACTTACCTCCCTATGCATTTCGAAATATTTTGTACATCTTTGGCGGGATAGACCTTGATCCGTAAGAACGGTCACGCCGCCGCCGGCACAGGCATCCCGGCAATTTTCATTTGCACCCTTCCCAAAGTGTTCCGGCTGGTGAAGAACAAAGTCTTCCAGTCATCGCCTCCCCAGGCCACATTGGTAGTGGCTGTTTGGCCATGTTCGATCGTCCCCAGATGCTTTCCCGCGGGGTCTATGATCCAGACGCCGCCGGAGCCGCCGCAGTAAACGTTTCCTTCCACATCCACCTTCATGCCGTCGGGAACCCCCGGTTGGTCACCCCTAAGATCGCAAAATATCCGGTCGCTGCCCCTGGCCAGAGCGCCGTTGGGCTGCATGTCGAAGGCGCGGATGTGCCCCCGCCGCGAGTCGTTTATGTAAAGTATGCTCTCATCAGGAGAGAATGCCAGCCCGTTGGGGACCAGGAAATCATCCACCAATAGGGTCAGCGTGCCCAAGTCCGGCGTGACACGGTAAACCCCGGAAAAGCTGAGGTCCCATTGTTGCTGGGGCAACGGACTGGTCCACGGATCGGTGATGTAGATGCACCCGTCGGATTTGACCACCAGGTCATTGGGCCGGTTCAATTGGCGGCCCTGGTAGCTGTTGGCTACCACGGTGATGCTCCCGTCGGGTTCGGTGCGGGTCACGCGGCGGGAATCATGCTCGCAAGCCAGCAGCCTCCCCGCCAGGTCGCGGGTCAGCCCGTTGGCCCGGTTGGTGGGTTCCACAAACGTGGCAATCCCGGTTCCGGGCGCCCACTTCATCCGCCGGTTGTTGTGGATGTCGCTGAACAGCAGATACCCGCCTTCCTTCCACCATAATGGCCCCTCGGCAGGGCCGCCGTCGCCGCCGAATCCGTTGCCCAGTTCTTCGATCGCCTGGTCCGGTGACACGATCCGGTCGAGCTCTGGATGCATCTTTGTTATGGGCATAATCTCCTCCTCATATATAACAGGTTACCCGGAATCATTCCGCGGTTCCCGCCACTTCCCTGCGGCGCAGCGGTATGAAAATGATGGTCACCGCGGCCAAAGCAGTCAGGATACCGCTGTAATAGAAAATCGAGCCAAAACCTCCCAGGTGGCTGATGATCAAAGTAGCCAAGAAAGGGGAGGCGCCGCCTATGACGCCGTTGATGCCAAAGATCAATCCTATGGCCGTGGCCTCGGTCCCCCGGTCCACCACGTCCAACATCGCCGCCTGCATGATCTGGTGCAACGCAAAGCTGAACAAGCCTAGCCCAGCCAGGATCAGGGCCAGAAAAATGGTATCGCCCGCGCCGACCACCAGGAACGAAAACCCGCTGGCCAGGGCCATGCCGGGGACCAGCACCATCTTACGCCCGAAGCTGTCCGAAAGCGCGCCCAAAACCGGCGCCGACGCTATACCCATTCCTGTGAGCAAGGCGTAGTGCACGCCGGCTGAGAAATGGCCCATACCAAGTTGCTCTTCCAGGTAGAAGGGCGCCCAGTGGAAGGTGGCGTTGAGCCCGATCCCCCGCAAGGTGGAGGAAAGCACCAGGCCCAAGATTATGGGGTTTTTCAGCATCCGGGCGCCCTCCCGGAATTGGGCGCTGAGTCCGTTGATCCGGTTCTCTTGAGCGGCCGGAGCGACATCCACGCTTGTGTTTTGCTCGGTTTCTGTTCCGGTGTCTTTGCCTAGGTCTTTAAGGGTCCACCAGACAAAAGCGGCCAGCAGCAGGGCGGGGACCACGTAGATCAACAGAACGCTGTTCCACACCAGGACTGTCAACAAAAGCCCCGCCACCACCGGACCCAGAACGTTTCCTATGTTGGAGCCAAACCCATGGATCGAGACGGCAAAGCCCCGCCTGTCGGGAAAACGTTGGGAGATGGCTGCCGTGGCGGGCAAATGCCATAGCGCCCCAGGCAGTGACAATAGGACAATCCCCATGACCAGCACAGGAAAGTTCCGCGACAGAGCGATAACGAGGAAAGCCAGCGCGGACCATACCATGCATCCCGTGAGGATCTGCCCCCATTGTCGCTTCAGCCGGTCCACCAACACGCCGCCGCCCAAGTTGACCACGCCGAATCCGCCCTGCCGGATACCCGCGATGGTGGCCACCTGAAGATAGCTCAAGCCCATGCTGTCCCTTATGGCAGGCATGAAAACTTGAAAGCCCATGTCGTAGAGATGGGAGATCCCGTGGCCGAAAGACAGGCTTCCTAAGATCAATCCCCTGTTCTGCCTCAACCCACCCTCGGGCGGCCTCGTTGCCGGTCCAGATAAAGAAGAAACCTGCTCCAATAACCCCCCCTTTGTTTGCTGTAATGCGGCGGGACCCACGTCCGCCAACGGGCCAAGGGCATGATACCCACGGCGGACCCGGCGGGCAAGCTGCCTCCATGAGGCTGGGAATTCAACCGCCTGGCTTGACTCCTCAAGCCATCGCTGTACTATCATGGGCGCAAGCAATAGACACAAGCATCAGATTCGCCAGATTAGAGAAAAGGTAGAAACCGGAGGCCCCATGGACTTTCCACTGTTCTTAGAGTTTTCCCGCCGGGGTGAGATGACCCAGAGGGATGCATTCGAGGAGTCCTTCAATCTGGTGGACAAGGCCGAAGAATTGGGCGTGGACTCCGTATGGCTGGCGGAATACCATTTCAACATCGACCGGTCTGTGCTCTCCGCTCCCGTTACAGTGGCCAGCGCCATCGCCGCCCGCACCGAGCGAATGCGCATCGGCTTGGCGGTGCAAATACTCCCTTTGGGCAACCCCATACGCATCGCTGAGGAAGTGGCGACCCTGGACCACATCAGCCACGGCCGGGTGGAATTCGGCATCGGCCGGGGCACTTTCCCAAACGTTCACGAGGGCTATAACGTGCCCTTCCATGAAAGCCGGGGCCGGTTCGACGAGTTCCTGGAGATCATCATCAGCGCCTGGACCAACGAACGGTTCTCCTTTTCCGGAGAACATTACTCGTGCGACGACGTGGGTATCGCGCCCCATCCCTACCAAGACCCCCATCCTCCCATCACCATGGGCATCACCTCGGTGGAGAGCTTCGCTATATCCGGCCGCATGGGTTACCCCATCCTGATCAATCCTTCCCGGGTATTCACCCTGGCTGAGCTTAAACCCGCCATACAGGAATACCGGGACGCTTGGAAGGAAGCCGGGCACCAAGGTCAATCCAAGGTCGGACTGCGGGTGCCGTTTTACATAGCCGAGACCGCCGAAAAAGCCCACTCGGAACCGATGGAAAGCACGATGAATTCCATGCGCCGGCTGGGAGAGCGGGTAGCCGGCTACGCCGACCTTCGAGGCACCACCGGAGATTGGGGCGCCCAAGGAGAACGCATCTTGGAGATGGAATACGACGACTGGCTCAGGGACAAGGTTGTGTTTGGCACCCCCGATGCCGCCGTGGAGAAGATCAACGCCTTGAAAGATGACCTGGGATTGGACCAGATCATGTACGAGGTGAACTACGGCAACCTCATACCCTACGACCGCCAGATCAACTCATTGAAGTTGATAACCCAAGAGGTGTTGCCCAAGGTGAGGTAGCAAGGCGCCGGCGCCAAGCCACGGGTGGACTGACCCGACCTTTGGCCTGCACCATCCTCATTCCGGCGCCCTCTGGAGTATTTGCTCCATGCAATCTCGTTTTGACCCCACCCGGCCAGAGGCCTGATAGAATAAACTTATCAGACGTCCTGAGGGAGTCAACCATGGAAATCACCCAACGGATCGGCGAATACGTCAACGGCACCGGTCTGGAAAACTTTCCGGCCGACGCGGTGGAGGCCGCCAAGGGGGCCATCATCGACTGCCTGGCTTGCGCGCTGGCGGGTTCGGCTGAACCGTTGGCGCAGGTGCTGTCCGATTTCGTCAACGCCAACGGAGGCGTTCCCGCCGCCACGGTCATCGGCCGCGGGTTTAAAACATCTTCCCCCGACGCCGCTTTGGTCAACGGCGCCATGTCCCATGCCCTGGACTACGACGACATCACCCGGGCAGTAAAAGGACACCCTACCGCTGTTTTGTTGCCGGGCACCCTAGCCCTGGCAGAGGAGCAAGCCGCGTCGGGCGAAGACGTGTTGTTGGCCTACATGCTGGGCTTCGAAGTCGCCTGCAGCGTGGGCGAGGCTATGAGCGTGGCTTATGCCGACGACTTGGGCTGGCATCCCACCGGGCCGTTGGGCGCCTTGGGCGCGGCGGCAGCCGCTTCCAGTATCCTGAAGTTAGACGCCCAGCACACCGCCATGGCAATCTCTCTCGCCGCTTCTCAAGCCGCCGGGTTGAGGGCGAATTTCGGAACCATGACCAAGCCATTCCACGCCGGTGCCGCCTGCCGCACCGGTGTCGTTTCAGCCAAGCTGATCAAATCTGGGTTCACCGCCTCGGACGACGCCATCGAAGCCAGGTTCGGATTCATGCGAGCATTCTCAGGAGGCCAGGGTTATGACCCGGACCGGGTCCTGCAAAACCTGGGTGAGAAATGCTACCTGGTGGAATCGGGCATAGAGATCAAGAAATACCCTTGCTGCGGCAGCGCTCACCTGGCCCTGGACGCCATGTCCGAGCTCTTGGCCAAAGAACGTGTCCAGGCGGAGCAGGTAGAAAAAGTGGACGTGCTGGTGGACTTTGACCCGCCCCGGTCATTGATCCACTACCGTCCCGAATCCGCCCTGGAAGGAAAATTCAGCATGCAATATTGCCTGGCCGCGTCGCTGCTGGACGGCGGCGTTGGCCTAAGCAGTTTCACCGACGGTCAAGTGCAACGGAAAGAAGCCCAGGAATTCATTCCCAAGGTGAACATGCGCCGCATCTCCGGGAATGAAGGCCAACCCAGCTGGATCGAGGCATATAACGAGGTAGAAGTCCACCTTAAGGATGGCCGTGTTCTGAAGGAGCGGGCGGACCGCATCGACACCGGCGCCCTCAGGGGAACCACCATGGACGAGATACGGGACAAATTCCGGGACTGCGCCTCGGCTGCCCTTTCCGATTCATCGTCTCAAGAACTCCTGGGTTTGCTGGACCGCCTGGAAGAGGTTGACAGCCTGGGGCGGTTGGCCCACCTGCTGGGCGGCGACGGGGTTCATTAATTCGAAAATATCAGACGCTGATTTACGGCCTCAACCAACCTATGATTCACGCATCAACAAGGCACCCGTAGGAACCAGGCGCTTGTTCACGGGGTCAACGGCAAGCCTGACTCCTTCCAAGGTATAGGCTTCCAAAAGGGGCGATACTCCTTCGTCGCAAAACACCACCAGGGTGGTAGCGTTCCTGCCATCAACCCGGATTCGCGCCTCCCCAATGTCCCGCTCGATCATGCGCCCGTCTGCAAGCTCGAATTCAATACGCTCCTGAGGAGCAATACCCAGGCCGTGAAGCAGGTTGGCCGGAATCACTGTGTAACTGGAGCCGGTACCAACCAACGCTTCTACAGCTTCGAAACGCTGGCCGTCCATACCGCTCACCTCAACCGGGTGGCTGAAAGTACCCATCGACTCACTCCTACAGCGATTCTACCCGATGGAAGCGCCACATTCTATCGACACGTTACATCCAGATCGGGACATCAACCGAATCCATAGCAGGTTCCAAGCCATCCCAAGCTTGCTATAATTCGCCCATCCCAGCTTCACTATTAACATCTTTGGGGGTATCGCCATGCCATACGCGGGCCTGAGTCTAGAAGGAAAAGTGGCGTTGGTCACCGGGTCTGCCAGGGGCATCGGCCGGGCGTTGGCGGTGGGGCTGGCCCAAGCCGGGGCCTCCGTGGCTGTGTCGGACATGCCCAGCCGGCTGGACCTTGCCCGGGAGACCCAAGCCCAGATCGAGGCGGTAGGCCAGTCCAGCGTGGCGTATCCACTGGACGTGCTGGACCTGAACAGCATCGGCGACGCCACGGACCGGGTCGTATCGGACTTTGGGCGGCTGGACGTCTTGGTGAGCAATGCCGGGGTCCGGGTGCGCCGCCCGGCCTTGGAAGTCACCGAAGAAGACTGGGACACGGTCATCGACACCAACCTCAAGGGTGTCTTTTTCTGCGCCCAGGCCGCCGCCAAGGTCATGATTCAGCAGGGAGGCGGCCGCATCATCAACATCTCATCCCAACTGGCCCTGGTTGCCAGGGAGAACCGGGTTGCCTATTGCGCCAGCAAGGCCGGTGTGGCCAACATGACCCGGGCATTGGCGTTGGAGTGGGCCCAATATGGCATCACCGTCAACGCCATCGGTCCCGGCCCCACGGAAACCCCCGGATTGCTGGAAGCCGACACCCAAACCGATGACGAACTTCAGCGGGACCTGGCGGCCCACATGCCCCTAGGGAGGCGGATGCAGCCCGAGGAATTGGTGGGCGCGGCGGTGTACCTGGCCAGCCCTTCCGCCAGCGCCACCACGGGCCACCTGCTAGTGGTGGACGGCGGGTGGACGGCGATCTAAATCTGAATCTAATACGTCCACGCAGAAATCAGCATTGTCAACTCCGTTCGTGGTGAGCCTGTAGAACCATCCTCCCGGAAAAGGACCCTTCGACAAGCTCAGGGCGAACGGAACTTTCTAACGGGTACTTGCAAAACTAGGTGCTAGTTGAATCAGGAGCCTGAAAATGAGTCTAGAAGACCTGGAGCGCCGAATACAGAATCTGGAAGACATAGAAGCGATCAAGGGCCTAAAGGCCAGGTATTGCGCCTACTGCGACGACAGCTACGACGCCGATGGCATCGCTAGCCTGTTTACCGAAGATGCCGTGTGGGACGGCGGGATGCGGGGCAGGGCAGACGGACGGCAAGCCATACGGGATTTCTTCGTCCAGGCCTCCCAGCGCCTGCCCTTCGCCATCCACATGGTGATGAACCCCATCATCCAGGTGGATGGAGACCAGGCCACCGGCATGTGGTACCTATTCCAGACCTGCACCTACGCCGAAGGCAACCGCGCGGTGTGGGGGTCGGGCCGGTATGACGAGGAGTACGTCCGGGTCGATGGGGAGTGGAAATTCCAGCGTCTCAAGCTGACCTCAAATTTCTGGACGCCCTTCGACGAAGGCTGGGCCAGGACCCCATTCGCTTAGGGAGTCACCTTGGTGCGGCGGCCTGGTCACCCACCGAGACCTGGCCGGGGCGTTCCACCACAGCGTAGACGCCAAAGAAGGCTGGTCCGGGGCTGGGGCGGTACTCTTTAATAAACGACGGAGTGTCCAGATCTGGTTGTCCCGTTTCAGGGTCCAAGGTGGTGATGGCGCACCGTGGGTCCTGGGCTATCACCCGTAAAACTGGACCTTCGCCTATCTGAAGCTGCCTCCCCATCCAGGTGTCCTCCTCGTGGGCCTGACAACCGGCCAAAAGAAAATTGGGCCGAAACCGCCGTTCGTCGACATGGCCGCCAACCCCAGGACGCTGTTTTAAGCGATCCACCGAGGCGCTGGATAGTAAGGACACCGGATATTCGTCGAAACATTCTCCCGGCTGCCGGGATTGGACCAGGCTGACCGTCCCCCCGCAATACTTGGTAAGCACTTTGCTCCAATCGCCAGAGACCATGTTGCCTCTCACCCGCCGGCCCCACATGATGGTCTCCACCGGGTCCCGGAGCTCTACCACGCCTTCCACCACCGTTCCGTCGGGAAAGCTCAGGCGCAGGAAATCCTTTTCCGGTTGATAATCGGGTTTGATTCGCACCAGCGTTCCCACCTGGCGTTGGGTCAAAACGGCGCTCCGTTGGTCTACCAGGAAAAACCGGCGGTCTTCATCTATCCCGGCTGGGCCGACGTGCACACTGGAGGGCTGGACCAGACCCAGGGACTTGACCGGCGCAATATGGATCGCCTGAACGGTTATCAAAGCGGAAGTCAACTTTTATCCCTGGCTGCCCCAGCGGTTATAGGAAGAAACCTCCGAAACGGGGCGCCGGTCGGTGGGACCGAACCTTCCTCTCAAGTATCCCAACGGCGTCAGGGCCATGGTCTCCACGTATTCAGGCATCCCCAACATGTCTTTGATCTCTTGCTCCCGGCGGATATGGGTGGTGGTCAGCCGCGTCCCCAAACCCAAAGCCCGCGCGGCCAGGAAAAGGTTCTGCGCCGCCAGCCATATAGAGGAGCCGTACCTGCCTCTTTCCATCGGCTCCCCCGGGGTATATCCCGGGGCTTGCGAATGGTCGGCACAGATGAGAACCATGGCGGGGACTTCGTGCATATGGTTAGCCAAATACCGGGCCGCTTGATATGCCGAAGATTCCCCCGGCTGGGGTTGTGCTCCCCTTGCCCCCAGCCATAGCTCGCCGTAGATGGCCCCTATCTTGGAGATCAACTCCTTGTCGGTGATTGCAAAGAAATGCCATGGCTGGTTGTTGCCGCCGCTGGGCGCCTTGGTGGCGGCTTCGATCACCTTATCGATGGCTTCCCTGGGAACCGGGTCCGGCTTGAAGCGGGTGATCTGCCTCTGGGTGTACATCGCCTCGAAAAGGCCCATTTCCTGCATTGCCGCACCTCCTTGGTTATCTCGGCCAGGTCCGCCTTTCGTGCCTTAACCAGCGGGGTGTGACGGCACGTTGACATCCATGTGGCCGAACACTAGAGTACTACAATAACGGACCCAACGGCCGGAACCGGCCAAGGGCAAACGTGTAGTCTTGAGGTGCTGATATGGCCACTGTTTTAGACCACACCATTGTGCCGAGCATAAACCGGGAAGAGTCGGTGGAATTTTACACCCGTATCTTTGGCTTTGAGAATCTGGGAGAAGCGGGGCCCTTCTTGGCCGTCCGAGTCAACGACACCTTCAATCTGGACTTCCGAGACTCCGAAGACTTCCGCAGCATCCACTACGCATTCGCCATGGACGCCGAAGAATTCGAAGCAGCATTCGCCAGGATCAAAGAATCGGGAATTCCGTACGGCGACGGCCCCAGGACCCAGGAGAACATGAAAGGCCCCGGTATGACCGCCGGCGCTCTGGGACAGGGCAAAGCGGTCTACTTCAAAGACCCCAGCGGCCACGTGCTGGAGATCAAGACCTACTAGACTTGAACCCCGATGTGATTCTATGAAAATGGTTCGACAAGCTCACCACGAACGGATAGGGCAGTCTACTCCCGTTCGTCCTGAGCTCCGACCGGAGGTCGCGAATCGCGACAAAGTCGGACCTGTCGAAGGATTGCCCACTTTGGATACCAGCTGCTTTTTTAGTCTCAACGCGGCGCTAGACAGGAGACCAACATGCCCGATTTGACCAACGAAGAGATCAAGGCCCTGGGCCATGCCGTCGGCTTGGAGATAGAGGAGCCGGATCTGACCGAAGTCGCCCACAGCCTGAACGCCCTTCTTGAAGCCCTTGACGGGATCAACCCGCCCGGGCTGGATGAAGTGGAACCCTTGCCCATCATCCTGCCTCCGGCGCCGCAGCAGGGATAAGAAGGTCTTTAGGGGTTCAGCGGTGCCTCAGCCGCGGCCTCTGGTAACGGCCCGCCATCTCGGCTTCCCCCAGTCAAGATGGTTGCCTCAATCGCAATCTGTCATCCCAACACGTGATTCTGATCCAGCCCCCGTCGCGACCCGGGCGAAGCAACTAGGATCGGCCGTGGGGCGCCCACAGGCAATCGGGTTCGCCCCAATGTTCTTCCTCACTCCCCTCCTCAGAATGGCATCCTTGTGCCTGGCAGTTGTCAAAGCAGAAACCTACGGTTGACGAAGTATGGGGATGAGATTGATAAAGTAGCAACCAAAGGTTGACGATGCTGAAGCACCGGGATGACAAGGTTGGATGCCTTGACCACTTGGGATAATTGGTTGCTCCAGAAGCACACCACAGGTGGCAGTTCGCCCCACCGGCAGCCTGGCGGCTACCCGTAACGGATGATGCTGCGGGCCACCTCGCCCTGGTCCAGCAGGTCGAATGCCGTGTTGATCTCTTCCAGCTTGAACGTGCGGCTTATCAACTCGTCCAGCTTCAGCTTTCGGGACATGTACAGGTCCACCAACATTGGCATGTCGGCCCTGGGGTAGCAAGAACCGTAGGTGCACCCCATCAGTACACGGTCCTGGTGCAAAAAATCCGGGTCTATGGTCAGTTCCGCGCCCGTGGGTGTGACCCCGACCACCACGGTGACGCCTCCTCTTTTGGTGGTAGCCAGTGCTTGATTTATCGCCATAGTGGAGCCTATGACCTCAAACGCGTAATCGGCCATCTCTCCATTGGTCACCTCCCTCACCGCCTCTACCACGTCCTCAGCCGCCCCGTTGACCAGGTGGGTTGCGCCGAATTGCAGGGAGTGCTCCAGCTTCGACCCGTGGATATCCACCGCGATGATGGTTTCGGCCCCGGCTAGCGCCGCGCCCTGCAAAACATTGAGGCCCACCCCTCCGGCGCCGATCACCACCACCTTGCTCCCGGGCTGGACTTTGGCGGTGTGGATGACAGCCCCCACGCCGGTGGGCACGCCGCAGCCGATCAACGCCACTTTTTCCAACGGGGCGTCCTCCCTGACCAGGACCAGGCTATCTTCAGGAACCACGGCATATTCCCCAAATGTGGAAAGTCCATTGAAGTGATTGATCTCCTGTTGGTTCTTGCGCAGGCGTGTTGTGCCGTCCAACAATGTGCCCTGCATGCCGTATCGCGCCTGGCACAGATTCTGCCTGCCCTTGATGCAATAATCGCACTGCCCGCAGGAGGGCACAAAAGAGAGCACTACGTGGTCTCCGGGTTTGGCGTAGGTGACGCCTGGCCCCACTTCTTCTACGATACCGGCCCCTTCATGTCCTAGGACCACCGGCATAGGATGTTCACGGTCACCTTTGATGTAGTGTAGGTCGCTATGGCACACTCCGCTGGCGGCCAATTTTACCAGCGCCTCCTTTGGGCCCGGACCGTCCAAAGTAAGCTCCTCCACCTTCAAAGGCTGGAACTTCTCGTGTAGAACCGCTGCTTTCATCTGGTGTTGCTCCCCAACGGCCTGATTCCGAACATCTTCAGAAGCCGGACCGGTCCTGGCAGACTAAACCGTCCCTGTTCGCCAGTCAACCTAGCCAGAGGCGCGCCGCCTGTTTGGCCGCCCTGAGCAGGGTCTCCACCCATCGATCCAGGTTCACCTGCCACGGCGGGTTGCCACGGGGGGTTGCCATCGTAGGTTGCTCTGATAGATTGCCATGGTAGGGGCGAGTTTTGAACTCGCCCCTACGTGATAGACATTGGCCACTAATCATAGGCCGAAACGCCGGCAGGTCCACGCACGCTTGACGTAGATTTGGGCGATAACTACAATCTAGGCTAATGATAATCTGAGTGGTTAAAGCCCGGTTTCGTAGTTTGACGGTTCAGCTGCCAAGCAATGCGGCAATCAAATGAGGCCCAACCAGTGCAGGAGGAAACGCGATGGCTACGCAAAGCAAGATCAGCCCCGAAGAAATGGAGCAGTTTTACGAAAACTCCAAGTTGGCTGGTGTGAAGCCTGGTTGGCTGGGAAGGGGCAGCCAGCCTCCTCCCAAGACCCAGCCTTTCCTGTGGCGGTGGTCGGATGTCCGGCCACTAGTGCACCGCAGCGGAGAGATAGTCACTCCGGACCGTGACGTGGAACGGCGCACCATGCGGCTATCCAACCCCGGTCTGGACTATGGCACGACACACACCATCACCGCCGCCCTGCAGCTTCTGCTTCCCGGAGAGTGCGCCCCGGCCCATCGTCACACCCCCACCGCCATCCGGTGGGTGCTGGAAGGCGAAGGCGTCTCCACCACCGTTGAGGGCGACAAGTGTTACATGGAACGCGGCGACCTGGTCCTAACCCCGTCCTGGACCTGGCACGACCACAACAGCGAAGGCGACGGCCCCATGATTTGGTTGGACGGCCTGGACGTGCCGTTGATCCAAAGCCTTGACGCCAACTTTTACGAAGCCTTTCCCGAGGACCAACAGCCCGTAACCGGAGTGGGCGAATCCGAGAAGAAATACGCTGCCGGAGCATTGCGGCCTGCTTGGGAATCCCCCAACGCTCCTTACTCTCCCCTTTGGCATTACAAATGGGAACGGACCTACGACGCCCTTTATCGGTTGGCCCAGGTAGACGCCAGCCCATTCGACGACGTTGCCCTGGAATTCTCCGACCCCGCCACCGGCGGCTCTGTTCTGCGGACCTTGGCCTGCTGGATTCAAATGCTGAGGCCCGGCGTGAAGGGCAAGGCCCACCGGCACACGACAAGCAAGGTTTACCAGGTGTTTGAGGGCGAGGGATACACTATCATCGACGGCCAGCGTTTCAACTGGACCCGGGGCGACTTCTTCGTGGTGCCGTCCTGGTCATGGCACGAGCATGGCAACGAGTCGGAGCAGGAAGCCATCCTGTTCTCGATTCAGGACAATCCCGTAATGAAGACCCTGGCTCTTCTCAAGGAAGAGGCTTACGAGGAGAACTCCGGGCACCAGCCGGTCACTGAAGTGTTCTCAGGCGCCAGGTAGATTCTCCGTGCCGGGCCGGCCAGGGTAAAGCGGCCAGAAGCCGGGGGATGTCCCAACCAAGATGTCATATCCCGGCTTCTGTCCTTGAGGGGGCATGGTCTAGCGGTTCGGTGTGCCTGCGTTGGATCAGAGCCAGAATCCGGCGTGCAAGCCCGTCAATGATGCAGGCTAACGCCGTTGACACTATCAAGTGCCTCTATTACACTCGAAATAGATGATCATTCCCATTGCAATGAGCGGTGCAATGAGCGGTCGCAGCTAATGGTGGGTTTCGAGTTGAGCAAGTCTCCTAACAACCCCTTTTCAGGCGCAGTCCGCCGCTATCAAGCCCCAACAGGGATTATCGGGGCGATGATCGGTGTGGTTATAGCCGTCTTTCTGATGTCCTCCGTCCAGCACGGCGTCCAAGCCCAGCAGCTTCCTCCCCATGTTTTTATCGGTAGCGCCAACGTGGACGGAAATCCTGTTCCCGACGGAACCGTGATAGTTGCCTACATCGACGGCGAAGGGATAAGCAAGGCCGTCGTAGAAGGCGGGTCCTTCACCCTAATGGTTGAACAACCCCAGGAGCAGTCATTTGCCGGAAAGATCATTCAATTCACCATAGGCGACAGAAAAGCGGAGGAAAGCCAAGAATGGGAGCCGGGCGGCGCCCATGAGTTAAACCTTCATGCCGGCGGCGGCGCCAGCCCAGGTGGGTCCCTGCAAGACGCCATTGAATGTACAGTCAAGGTCCTCGGGCGGATGCCAATGGGCCCCCAGGACATGTCCGACCAAGAGCGGATGATGGTGTTTCAGGAATGCCCCGCGGTTAGAGCAAATCTGGCTGATTTGACCGCGAGCACGCAGCCGGTCACCCAGCCCGGAGACGGGTTCCGGACAGAACTGCGCCAAATCGAGCAGGAGATCGCCCGGGTGCAAAGAGAGACGCCGATAAAGATCCAACAGGAACTGGAACGGCTTGATCAAGAGATCAGCAACCTTGACCGGGACCTATGGGACCAACTCCAGATAGAGTTGAACCGGTTGGACCAGCAGCGGTTCGATACTGAACACCAGATGCAGCAGGAACTGCGGTCAGCTGACTTCCGCCGGCAAGCTCAGATCGAGGTCAAGTACCGGCGGATCCTGGATAATCTGGAAAGGGAGCGATTTCAAACGGAGCGGCAAACCCAAGTTCAAATAGAGCAGGAAGTTGGGCGTCTGTCGAGAAACCGGGACATTACAGAGCGGCAGCTTTGGGACGACCAGCAGCAAGAATTGAACCGGTTGGAACAGCGCCGTTTTGAATTGGAAGATGCCATGGAGCGGGAACGTTTCGCGGGGGAACAAAGGCAACGCGACGAGGAGGACCGGAGACGGTTCGAGCGCGAGCGCCAAATGGAGGAGCAGCGGTTCAAACAGCAGGAGGAACTGGAACGCCAGCGTATTGAGCAGGAACGCCAGCGATTTGAGCAGGAAAGGAAGCTGGAAGATGAACGGTTCCGGCAGCAAGAGCAGTTGGACCGCGATAGGCTTGAACAGGAGCGCCAGCGGTTGGAACAGGAGCGCCGCTTGGATCAAGAACGCTTCAACCGGGAGTCGCAGATCCAGACCGGTCAGCGGCGGACCAGTAGCATTCTGAACGATCCATCATCCCCAATCCGTGCCCCAATAAACTTGCCCACCCGCGGATTTTTCTCCAACTCGTCCACTGGTGAGATCAGCGATCTCGATAAGATCATGGACCCCACCTCGCTAGCGGTATTGGGGATCATATTGACCCTACTGGCCACATCCTTATCTCTGGTCAAAGGGAGTTAGCCATGGCTTCTGTGCCCAAACGAGGCCTGGGGGCCAGGCTTTACGACAACACTTGGCTCTCCCTTTTACGGCGGTTGCTGGTCAGCACCATAATCGCCGGACCGTTCCTGTTGGGCGGGGTCTACGGCTTCGTGATAGGCAATTTCACGCCATGGGCCTCTATGGTGGTGCTGGGCGTCGGGGGTCTGCTCATGTTCGTCGGCCTGTACATGAGCCTTACGGGAGTCGTGCCTTCGCCATCGATTTTGCCCGGCGAAACCCAATTGGAGACCCGCCACCCCACGATGAAGCCTGCCTACGCCAGGATGGTGTTCAGCCTGCCCTTTCTATTTGGGGCGCTGTACATGGGGTTTTATTCCGAATTGCCCTACGTGTACCCCACCGTGCTGTTCGTGGTGGGCCTGTTTTTCTTCTTCAAAGGGGCCATGCGCTACCTGCGGAATTTGCACATCACTTACACGGTCACCGACCGCCGGGTGGTGCACATGTACCGGTTCCTCTGGCTGAACACCAAGGAGATCCCGGTTTCGCGGATCATATCCATCTCCGAAGCGCGCAGTTTCTTCGAGATCATCACCGGGCGGGGCAGCGTGGTAGTGGCCAGCGGGATCGGAGAGCGCCAAGTCATTAGGATCGAAGACATCAACGATCCGGGCCCTGTGGCCGAATCGCTTCGGGCGTTGTTGCCTCCTTAAGCGCCGGACCTGCCCTAGCCCAGACATGCTTAACGCCCCTGCGGGCGGCCGGTATGCTGATTCCGGCCCAGCCGCCTGACAGGACCCCTTTTTCGGGATCAAGACGAGCCGCCTCCACCCCCGGGCCACAGGGAATCAACGGGCCGGTATAGAACGGCAGCGGTCAGCCGGGCCCCAAGGCGTCAGCCCTTTCCTCTTCAAGCAGTTCCTCGGCGCGGCGCAGTATCTTTTCCCGGCGCTCCTGTTCCATACTCCGGCCATCAAGGTACAGGTTCAGCGCCTGCATTGGCTCCAACCCCTGGGCGGCCTCTGCGGATAGACGGGTACGCCGGGCATCGCCCGTGGTCTCGCGGGTGATTGCCGCCACGTAGTGGGCAGAGCGTAAACCATCGCGCAGGTCGGAATCTCTTAGGTGAGGCTCCGCTTCGGGTGGCAGCGTTACCCGCACCCGCACCACAGCCTCTGCCACGTCTTTCCGCGCGATGGCCCTCAGCACCACGCCGGTGGGGTCCTGTTCACCAGGCGGCACTGTCACATCCACAGTGACGAAAGACCGGGCGTCCAATTTGTGGAATGTGAAATCAGTCATCCTTCTGCCCTGGGGCGCCGCCGGGTCCAATTCAATCAGACAAAAACCTTTTTCGTCATTCTCCTCGCTAAAATCCACCCTTTGCAGGCTGCCCGAATAAGCGATCATGGGATTGTCCCACCGCAGCACCTGGTGTTTATGGATGTGCCCCAGGGCCACGTAGTCCAACTGGGGCCTTCCCAAGGCGCCGGCCAGCAGCACATGGTCCTGTCCCAACATCATTGACCGTTCGCTGCCCACGGTGGCGCCATTGACCGTCACGTGGCCCGCCAGCAGTGCCGGGACTTCCGCATCCAGTTCTTCGGCCCGCCTGCCGATGGCGGCCGTCATCCGGTCTTGGATCTCGTCCCGGACCTCCAAGATCGTCAACCCCCGGGATTCCTCGCGGCTCAAGATACTGCTGCGCCTAGGCCAGGGTACGGCCAATATCTGCAACGGGCCTGACTTGGTCTGGATGGTGTAGTTCTGCAGGTTATCGCCCACGGTTAGGTGAGGCACCTTTAGGGTAGAGAATATCTCCACAGCCGTGGCCCGGCTCACCGCACTGGGCAGATCGTGGTTTCCCACCAGGAGAAAGGCCGGGATACCCGCGTGGGCCAGCCGGGCCAGCCGGGTGGCGAACTCCCGTTGATGGGTTTGGCTGGGGTCACGGCCCTTGTAGGCATCGCCGGCCAGCAGGACCAAGTCCACGTCTTCCGTCAATGCGTACTCAACCACCTGGTCCAGGGAAGACAAGAAGTCTATGAGCCGGGTGGAAAGACCGGTCTGCGGGTCGATCCGGCCGTAATTCTCCACTCCAATATGCAGATCGGAAAAATGTAATATCCTCAAAACACCCCTCCCAAGCCTCCGCCACTATACATCAGTCCCTTTGCATTGCGATAGACATTCCGCCGGGGCGTCGTGATTCCCCCGGCGGCGAGGGCGGGATTCAATTCGTAATGTTGACAAGAGAGCCTGCCGTTTCTAGAATCGAGGAAGGCCAACAAACCGGCAAGTGGCAGCCATGGTTTCACCGCCCGTGTGGCCGGCCAAATCCGCGTAATAGGGTTTTAAGAATATGACGACCCCACGGCAATTGTATTCCTTGCAAGAGTTTGACCTCGCGCTTGACCGGATCGACAGTGAAAAAGCGGATGCCGAAACGGAGTTGGGGTCGGGTGGCGGGGCAGTGGCAGTGGAGACGGCCCTAGAATCTGAACAACAGACCCTGGAAGAAGTAAGGACTATGCACCGCGAACAGCAGGCCGATGCCGAAGGCCAGCGTCAGCGGTCCACCGAATTGGACCGGCAACTATACGACGGTGAGATCACCGATCCCCAGGTCTTGGAAGACTTACAACGGGAGGCCAACAACGTTCGCAACCTCCTGCAGGATAGGGATACCAGACTGATGGAACTATCCCTTAAGGCGGAGGAATCCCGGAACCGGTGCTCTGAGTTGGAGCAGCGCATTGCCGAGATCCATACTGCCTGGGAAACCCGTAGCGCGCAACTCAACAAGATCATTGACGAATTGGCGCCCCAGCGGGAAGCGGTGTGGGCCGAAAGAGGTGTCTTGGCCCAGACCCTGGAGCCGGTGTCGCTACAGAAGTACGAGATGTTGCGCAAAGCCAAAGGAGGCACCGCGGTGGCCAAGGTTGAGCGAGGCCTGTGCCAGGCATGCCGCATGTCCCTGCCCACACGGCAACACCAACAGGTTAAGAGCGGCCGCCAGACGGTCAATTGCAGCAGTTGCGGCCGGATCCTCTGCCAGGGCTAAAGCTCCGCTGTACTTAATTGCCGGCAATCCTCTGCCCTTCATCATCGCTCTCCTACCATTCACCCTATTCTATTAGCCATTCTCTTAGGTTCAACAGCCTCACCTTGACCCCCCTATAGCAAGATGCTAGAGTTTTCTGGGAGGGGCCGCGTAGACTAGGTGGCCGCCGCCCCGTCCGCCTCAGGCGAATCGGGGGGGAGGAAAGTCCGGGCTCCACCAGGACAGGGTGCTGGGTAACGCCCAGGCCCCGGCTGCGGCTTGGTCGTGGCTGGGGACGGAAAGTGGCACAGAAACATACCGTCCGCCGCAGGCGGATAAGGGTGAAATCGGACGGTAAGAGCGTCCGGCCGTCTGCGGTGACGCAGCGGCGGCCAAACCCCACCTGGAGCAAGGCCAAATAGGGGGACTATGGGTGTCCGGCTCGTCCCCGGGTTGGCTGCTGGACCCCGGCGGTAACGCCGTCCCGCATTGTCGCGGGAGCTCCATGGCCCCAGGCCACGGGGTGGGCTAGATAGATGGTCACCATCCGCCTTTGGCGGACACAGAACCCGGCTTACAGGTTTACACGCCCCTCCCTCTGTCTAAATTATTCATTGCGTTCAGCCACCAGTCCGTGCAGCTCTGCTTGAGTCAAACCGAGACCGCTGGCGGCGGGCCGGCATGTAAGAACGCTTAGGCTCCAATGGATTTGACGCGGGCCCAACGCCCGTCATGAGGTTAACCGTGGGATACCGGGAAGATTCTTGCGCGGCGGTGGTCCAGGGACTGGAAGCCGCGGGGATCCAATACTTCGTCCACGTACCCGATAGCTTCGGCGCGGCGGTGATCGCCCATTTCGATGCCAGCGATCAGGTACGGTCGTTCCCAGTCGCCAAGGAGGAAGAAGGCATCGGTATTGCCGCGGGGCTGGCCATGACCGGGAAGAGAGGCGTCCTTTTTTATCAGGACACCGGTTTGGGCAACTCCATCGGGGCCCTCACCACCTATGCGGCCGCATACCACGTGCCCATCCTGCTGCTGGCCATCCGCAGGGGAGGATTTGGCGAGTTCAACGCCGCCAACTTCCTGTTCAGCGAAGGGGCCGTGGACATGGTGGACACCATGGGGATCAAGGCCTTTACACTGGACTACAAGGTCCCGCTGGACCAGTGGCCCGGGGCCATCAAGCAGGCCTACGACTACGCCCATATGACCCACCGCCCCATCATAGTGTTTTTAAATCTCAAGGATTAGTGGCTATCGCAAAACCGTTTTCCCGATTGAGAATCCTTCGTGCGCCATAGGCGGATCAAGACGAACGGAGAAAAGAATTGCTACTGTTTGCGGCGACCCTGATCAAATCGGTGCGGACCATCAATCGAAATAGCTAATTAGGACGGACGCGTGCCCACTGAACGTATAGAAGCCCTAGGCCTGATCTCCCAGCGATTTCCCGCCGACCCGGTGGTATTTACCTGCGGGGCCACCAGCCGGGAAATCGTATCCCTGGAACGAAGGGAGAACCACCTTTGCGTGGTTGATTCCATGGGCCTGGTCAGTTCCATTGTGCTGGGCATCAGCCTGGGTTTGGAAGATACCTCAGGAAATGGTGATGTCGGCCCTAAACTGGTTGTCGGGGTGGAGGGCGACGGGGGCATGTTGGCCAACCTGAACTCGCTGGCCACCATAGGCTATCTCCAACCATCCAACCTGTTGCTGATCGTGTTGGACAACGAAGCCTATGCCTCCACCGGAGGCCAGGCAACTTTCACCACCAAATTAGACTTGGCGGCATTCGCCAGCCAGTGCGGTTTCCGAACCTGGAGGGTGGACGATTTGGAGGGCCTGGACCAGGCGATATCTGAAGCAACTGAACCGAAAGGGGTTACCGGGCCGGCGAATCCATCGGAACCGGCATTCATCCTGATGAAGATCGCCCCCGGCAATGCCTCAGTCCCATTGTTGCTGGACGATCCGGTGACGCTGGGCGACCGATTCACCAGGTGGCTTTCAGCGGCAATGGGCCAGTAACCCGACCTGTCTTTCCCCGGCCTGGCGCTGCCAACGGCGGCTTTGCCTCACTAAGGTTCTGCCTAAGCCTTGACGCAACGGGCAGCGTTCGTCGAAATCCGTCCGGACGGTTGATGATTCCACTATCAGCGATTATGATGTTGGCTGGATTGAGTTAGGTTGAATGAGCCCAGCCGGTTGCCCGGCGGCGCCAGCCTTCTTCCCCGGTTTAGCTATCTAAGGAGTCCTCAGCCAAAGAATGTTCCTGGACCTACACAGCCATTCCGTGTCATCCGACGATTCCAGGGCCACGGTTGAACAGTATCTAAAATGGATTCAGGTGTTGCGGAAGCGGGAATACACGGTTGATGGATTTGTGCTTACTGAACATCGAAAGTTCGACAGCCACCTGGACTACTCGACCCTGGCCGAACAATACGGAGTCACCGTCCTCAAGGGGTCAGAGTTGGATACCCGTTACGGCCACTTTTTGGTGTACGGGGTCACTGAGGCCCTGACTAGGGACATCGATTTCAGCGACGTGCGGTTGGACGCCCGGGTGCTGATGGAGGCCGCCCGCAAACACGGAGGGTTGGCCTTACCCGCCCACCCCGGCCGGTTCGGTATCGGTCTAGTGGACTATATGGAACAGGGCGAGGAGTTCAAAGACGTGGAGATCGTGGAACGGTTGAACGGCGGCAGCCGCCCCGGAGAAAATGAGCGGGCGTCGGACCTTTGCGATTCCAAAAGCTACTTGGGCATCGGTGGCAGTGACGCCCACCTCACCAGCCATATCGGGGCCTGCCTCACTAACTTTTCCGGAAAAATCTCCAGCGAGGGCGAGTTGGTGGAAGCCCTGCTGTCAGGAGAGTTCCAGCCGGTGTGGCTGGAAGATACCAAAGTTTGATTGATTGACCGACGTCCGCTTTTACCCATTTGATCAGCTCAAGAAATCTCGTGGAAACCGGTCCTGAGTAACTGTAAAACAATGTATATCTACGATAGGCCATCCATCGACAAGCTCAGGACGAACGGGCGGATAGGGGGCATCTCCGATACGGGGGCTCCTCCGGTCCGGGGGCCCATCCGGTCCGGGGGGCCATCCGGTCCGGGGGGCCATCCGGTCCGGGGGGCCATCCGGTCCTGGGGCTCCTCCGTTCGTGGTGAGCCTGTCGAACCATTGCTCGGGATAGTATCCAAACAACGGGCCAACCAACCGGCGCAGGAGAAATGGTATGGCATTTGAGCTAGAGTACGACCGGTCTCTATACGGGGTTGAACACAAGGCGGGACCGTTTCCCGTGACTTTGGATGTGGTAAAGTCGTTTACCCAAGGCATCGGCGAGACCAATCCCATATTCATCGACGAAGCTGCAGCCAAGGCCGCGGGATATGCCGGGTTGGTGGCACCGCCGACGCTGTGCACCATTTTCGTGCGCCAGGTGAAACTTCCCGACGTTAAGCTCAATTTTGGTAAGTCTGGGATGCACGCCGGGCAGAAGGTCCAATCGTTGGCGCCCATCGTCGTTGGAGACGAGATCACCGCGTCTTCCCATCTAAAAGACGTTTACGCCAAGACGGGCCGTACCGGCACCATGGCGTTCGTAGTTTGGGAGACCAGCTTTAGCAACCAGAACGGCCAGGTGGTGGCCGAGGTTCAAGAATCCTTCGCGCGCCGGGAGTGAGCCCGTGATTGACCCAAGCACGACTAGCCCCAAATTATCGACGGCCGAGAGGTGGATGACTTGCCCTACTTCGAGGAGATAGAACTGGGCGACGAAGTCGGCCCGCTGGTGATTGAAGCATCCGACGACGGAGTATTGGAGTTTTGCAGGGTTTGGGGGAATGACGCCCCAAGCCGCTTCACTGATGCCGCAATCGCCGAAAAAGACCGGTTTGCCGGACCCATAGTGCCCGGTATCATGAGCATGGCCCTGATGGCCCGCCTATTCACAGATTGGGCCGGCCCAGAGGCGCTAAAGGACCTAGACCTGGTTTTCCGCCAGCCCGTTCCCCACAACTCGCCCCTGAACATCTCCGCCACCATCACCGACACCCGCCAGGAGGACGGAGAAAATATCCTGGAATGCGACGTGTTGATGACCGGTCCCGAGGGCCAGCGTTACGTGGGCGGGAAAGCCCTGGTGTCTCTGCCCAGCAGAACCTAGGGGTTTGGTTATTTAGCCTGCGGTATCTTATACCGACAGCTGCAATAGTAGACGCCCGTGTCGCTCGACGCAAAACACATTTTGATGCTGATACTCTCTGGGATGCTAGCCATTGCAGGAGGCGTTACTTCCTCGGCAATTGTTATAGGCAACGTCAATCTGGTTATAATAGGGGCAGCGTCGTCAGGTCTATTCTTAGTTCTTCAAGTAATCGTCGCATTCGTTCTGAAGTCTGAGGCTGAAAAGGAGTTGTTTCTTCTTCGCCAGATCAACCTCAAGCAACTAGAAAGGGGAATGGCGGAAGCTGAAACACTCAATAGCAGAATCCAACAGGAAATCCGGGAGGGAAATCTTCAGAGGGCTATCGAGTGGGACGAATTTCGGAGAAGACTCCAGTGACTAAAGTATTACTTGCCAAGCCAGCGGAAGAAGAGCTCTCTAAATTACCTAAGAGAGCGATGTCCCGTATGGTTAAGGCAATTGGCCAACTAGCTCAGGATCCGGTGGCGGGGTCTCATTTCTTGCGTAGCACAGATGATGGTACAAATCTACACGTCATCAGAGTCGGCGATTACTGGATAATCTACAGTATTAATCAAGACCCCAACGTTGTTACCGTTTTGACTGTCAATAAGAGCAAAGACGGGACCAATGGGTAGCGCTTGCTGGTTGCATGAGAAGAATGGTCCCTTCCGGGATTTCGATTCAAATCCTATAGAGAACGCCCACCCTATTAGCTACCGGCAACAACACGATCGAGAGCTTCAATGTTAGAGCGGTTGCGCCAGGCGGCCTTCATGGTCAACGATTTGAAAGAGGGCGAGGACCTTTACCGCAACACTCTGGGAATGGAGTCCTGCCGCTCCGAGGAGTTGAGCAACTTCGGGCTGGTGAATTCGGTATTGCCGGCGGGAGATGGGACTTTCGTAGAGCTTCTCCAGCCAACATCGGCCGAGTCCGCGGGGGCGCGGTTTCTGGCCCGCCGAGGCGAGGCGCCCTATCTTCTCATCTTCGAAACCAGAGACTACACCAAGCTGATTGACCACCTGAAAGCACTGGACGTGCGCATCACCGGCGAAAGCGATCGTCCCGAATCCCGGTCTGCCTTCATCCATCCTTCGGCCACCAACGGCGCTTTCCTGGAGATCGTCGAGGTCAAAGATCCGGCCAATCCGTGGCCCGCGGCCGGTCCCGGCTGGAAGGACATCCCTGCCCAGCCCCTGACGCGCCAGTTGAAACAGACCGCGATCCTGGTAAGGGACCTTGACCAGGCCACTCAGCGTTGGTCGGAACTATTCGGAATCGAACCCACCAAGAGGTTCCAGATCAGTTTCACGGATCTGGAGATCGCCGTCTTGCCCTTGGGCGACGGTAATACTTTTATCGAGCTGGCCCAACCCACTAGTCAGGACACTTCTTCAGCCCGCTTCCTGGACCGGTACGGCGAGGGGATTTACCTGACCATTTACCAGATAGACGACTCTCTGGCCTTGGACGCCCACCTGGAAGGAAAGGGCGCCCGTTACACCACCTCTCGCCGGACGGACAACTACACCAACCTGGGCTTCAACAGCATTTGGATCCACCCGGCTTACATGAAGGGGGCGTTTACCCAACTTTCCCAGGTGCTGGACCCGGTGAACCCCTGGCCTCCCGCCGGCGATAGCTGGTACAAGTAGCCGGCCGGCCTAAACTGCCGTGACCGGCCCGGCGGCGAACCCGCCCATCAAAAGTAATTGACCCTCAACCGGCGCTGTGCTAGAGTTGGTCCGTTAAAGAGACTTGGTATCATTAACTATGCCCAAAAGAAGTAGCTCCTTGGCCACCCAACTGCTGGCGACACTGGAAGAGCGGGGCCACCGCTCTACCTCACCCCGCCGGGCCGTGGTCAACGCCATTGCCGGACAGAATAAGCATTTCACCGCCGAGCAGTTGCGGGACCAGTTGCCAGGCGTCGGCCGGGCCACCATCTACCGGTCGCTTAGGTTGCTGGTGGAATCCGGCGTCCTATGCCGGGTGTTGCTGGAAGAAGGCGACCTGCACTACCAGCTCAGTCACCGTGGCCACCACCACCACCTTCTTTGCGTGGAGTGCGGCTCGTCTCAAGACCTTTTGGGATGCGACATAGAGGACCTGCTCCACACTGTCTCCTCCGCCCACCAATTTCAACTCAGCGGCCATTGGCTGGAGGTCTACGGCAAGTGCCACGACTGTATGGACCGCCCAGCCGTCCCGGTATAGTCCAACCGTGAGTCTCTTTTTTTGGCCTAAATTGATACTAAGTCTCATATAATGAATCTACTGATACTCGGATTGTTTATAGCCACTTTGAATAAAATTACTTCACGCTATCTTGCAAGGGTCCCGAAAACGCTTACCCTGACCTGCCTGCCGGCCGCGGTCTTGCTGCTGGCCGGTTGCTCGGGCGCCCAGGCCGCTTCCGTAGCCCGTGATGAAAATCGGGATGCGATCCTTGTGGCCGCCACGATACCGGTGCTGGCCGACCTGGCTCGAAATGTGGGCGGCAGCTTGGTGGAGGTGTCTTCGGCGGTCCCGCCGGGGGTGGATGCCCATTCCTACCAGACTACGCCCAGCAATAGCGTGACCATCAGCCGGGCCGCCTTGACGATATCAAACGGCTCGGGTCTGGACGATTTCCTGCTCCCCATTTTTCAAAGCGCCCGGCCCGGCGGCGCCGTTCACGTCGTGGCGTCCGATGGGTTGGAATCTCAGTTTCCGGCAAGCGAGCCTGTTATCAGCCTGGGGGCTGATCCTCACTTCTGGCAAAACCCGATTTTCGCCATCCACTACGTGGAGCAGATTCGCGACGGCTTGATACAAGCGGACCCCGGCAACGCCGCCCGCTACGAAAAACAAGCCCAGCGTTACATTGCCAGCTTGAGACAACTGGACGAAAACATAGCCGGGTTGTTGGACCAGGTGCCGCCGAACCGCAGGATATTGGTCACCCACCATCAGGCCTTCTCTCACTTGGCCGCACGGTACGGATGGCAGACCATGGCCTTGGCGCCGGGAGACGCCGGCTCCGTAACCCCGGAATCGATTCTCCAGGTGTCCCAAAAAATTAAAGACGCCGGCCTGTCATCGGTGTTCGTCGAGCCGAGGTTTCGATCCTCGGCGTTAGACCAGGTGGCCCGGGACGCCAGGGCCAAAGTGTCGGCCATATACGCCGGTCTAGGAGGGGAGGCAACCACCTACGTGGAGATGATGCAGTTCAACGCCCGCAGTCTCGCGGACAACCTTCGATGATATACAGGAACATTATCCGTGGCTAACACCAGCACACCAGCCTCAGTTGAGGTTTTAGATGGCGACCTCGACGCACCTGATAAGGTGCTCAGACCACACGCTTTGGACATCCGGGGGCTTTGGACGGGTTACGGCCGGCAGCAGGCCCTGAAAGATATCACCTTCCAAGTCGATGCTGGAGAAGTCCTGGGCATCATAGGGCCCAACGGATCGGGAAAAACCACCCTGCTGAAGACTATCTTAGGCCTAGTGCGCCCGTGGCAGGGAAGCTTGTCAGTGCTGGGAATGCCCGCGGAAGAGCAAAGAAGGGTCATGGGCTATATGCCCCAGGTGGAGCAGGTGGACTGGGATTTTCCGGTCACCGTCGGCGACGTGGCGCTGATGGGCAGGTATGCCCGGCGTGGCCCCCTCCGGCGCACCAACAAAGAAGACAGAGAGGCGGCCAGCCGGGCTCTGCAACAGACCGGCATGTACGGCCAGCGGGACAATCTCATCGGCGAACTATCGGGAGGCCAAAGGCGTCGGGCGCTGCTGGCCAGGGCCCTGGCCAACCAACCCCAGTTGTTGTTGATGGATGAGCCCATGGCCGGTTTGGACGCCAACGCCCAGCACCAATTGCTGGACCTGTTGGACGATCTGCGGGCCGGCGGCACAACCATTGTTCTCAGCACCCACGATCTGTCCTGCGTCTCGGCATACTGTAGCTACGCCGCCTGCTTGAACAAGAACCTGATCGCCTACGGTCCTCCCTCCCAGGTGCTAAACGAAGAAGTCCTCAGCCAAACCTTCGGCAGCCACTTGCTGATGGTGCACCTTGACGGCCAAGCCTACGCCTACCAGCACCACAGTCATGACGATGGCCCAGAAGATCCCTAGAAGATGATTAGCCACTAGAGCCAATCTCGGACGACAACCCGGCGCCCGCTCCCAATGCAGCTGGCAATGGAAGCTCCTGCGACCATCAAACATTAAGGAAGCATCTCAACGCCGTGTATCCACAACGGACCATCCTTCGACAGGCTCAGGACGAACGGGCGGAGTGATTCATCTCCGTTCGTGGTGAGCCTGTCGAACCATTTTTTTTGAGAAAGTTACTTGATCACCGGACCGAAATTTCAGCGGGCGCCAGGCGCCCGTTTTAGCAGCCAATGCTTGACACCGTCATTGAACCTTTAGAGTTTGCCTTCATGCAGCGGGCGCTGCTGGCCGCGGGGTTGGCTGGTTTGGTCTGCGCCGTGGTCGGCATTTTCGTGGTCTTGAAGGGTATGGCTTTCATGGGTGACGCGGTGGCCCATTCTTCCCTGGCGGGGATGTCGGTGGCCTACTTCTTCGGCGGCAACGTCTTCTGGGGCGCCCTGGCCTGGGCCGTTCCGGCTTCTCTGGCCATCACCCTCATCAGCCGCCGGGCAAACTTGAGGCTGGACACCGCCATTGGGATAATTTTCGCCAGCGGTTTCGCCGTCGGCATCATCCTCATGAGCCGGGTGTCCAACTACACTGCCGATCTCTTCGGTCTGCTATTTGGCAATCTGCTGGGTGTTTCCTGGTCTGACGTTATCCTCATCTCAGTCATCGCCGGTGTGGTGCTGCTGATAGTGACAGCCTTATATAAAGAACTTCTGTTTACATCGTATGACTCGACGATGTCGGCCGCATCGGGGATTCCCGTCCGCCTGGTCGAATACCTTTTACCCGTGCTGGTAGGCGTGACTACCGTGGCCTCACTAAAGGCGGTGGGCATCGTGCTGGTGCTGGCGTTGCTGGTCACCCCGGCGGCGACGGCCACCTTGCTGGCGAGGCGGCTGCCCGGGATAATCGCCTACAGCATCACGGTGGCGTTGGCAGCCACCGTCGCGGGGCTCTACCTGTCTTTCTATGCCGGTCTGCCTTCTGGGCCCAGCATCGTGGTGGTGGCCACGGGGTTCTTTTTGCTGGCCCTGCTGTTTTCGCCCAGCAAGGGCGTGCTCTGGCGCGGAAGGAGGGAGCGGTTGGCGGCGGTGGAAGAGACCGTCGGTTAGACGGCGGCGAGCGCATTTCAAGCCCCGCCGCCAGGGCCGGGTGATAAAATCTGTGTCAGGCCATCCATGATTCCAATTACATGAGCGAAATAATAATCGGGAGTATGAAAACGTTATGTACGATCTCAGTGGAAAAGTCGCGGTGGTCACCGGCGCCGGCGGGCGTCACGGCATTGGCCGCGCCATCGCCCTGCGTCTGGCGGAAGAGGGGGCCGACGTGGTGGTGACGGATATCCAGCGAAGCACCGACCGGATGCGCGAAGAAGACCGGCAGACCGGCTGGCGCGGATTGCCCAGCGTGGTTCAGGAGATCGAGGACCTGGGCCGGCAGTCCATCGGCCTATTCTCCGACGTCACCGACGGCGCCCAGGTGAACGACATGGTGCAGCAGACCATCAACCGGTTCGGCAAGATCGACATTCTGGTCAACAACGCGGGTTCCCAGCCGGGTCCCGACAGGGTCTTGGTGGTCGAGCTGGGAGAGGAAGCCTTCGACGAAGTCATGCGGGTCAACGTCCGCGGAACCTACCTGTGCTCCAAGGCCGTGGCCATCCACATGATAGAACGCGGCGGCGGCGGCAAGATGATCGTCATCTCTTCGGGGGCTGGCAAACAGGGGATTGCCAGGTACGCCGCCTACTGCGCCTCCAAATTCGCGTTGATCGGATTCACCCAGTCCTTGGCCCACGAGCTGGCGCCCCACAGGATCAACGTCAACGCCATCTGCCCCGGACTGGTCAACACCGAGCGGGTGGACTTCATCGCGGCAGCCCTGGCGGCGGAGGGAGAATCTGCCGAGGAACACCGGGCGTTGATGGTCCGTTCCCGGGCGGAAGCCGTTCCCTTGGGGCGCATCGCCGAAGCCGGCGACATCGCCCGTATGGCAGCGTTCCTGTCGTCCAGCGAGTCCGACTACGTGACCGGCCTATCCATCAGCGTCTCCGGCGGCTCCCAGATGCACTGACATACCCGGTGGCGGGCTTGAACCCAAACCGCGAATCCTAAACCACCCTTCGACGAGCTCAGGACGAACGGATAAGAAGAGCGTACTCCGTTCGTGGTGGGCTAGTTGAACCACTTTTTAGCTAGGCGCTACGGGGCCTTGTGCTAGCTGGTTGAAACCGCAGCATCCGGCGATGGACGGGGAGGCCGGGCGGGTTGCCGAGCCAAGAAGATGAACAATGCCCCGGCCAGGTGCACCGTAAGGAGGATGGAGTAGAAGATAACGTAATCGCCCACCGTTTGCTGGAATATCGTGGCCAGGGCCGGTCCTACCCCTAAACCGAAGGTTTGAAAAGGGTTCAACACCCCTACTATGGTGCCGTAGGACGCCCGCCCGTAATATTGGGCCAGCACCATCTGTTCCAGCGAGCCCACGGACCCGGAGAAGATCCCCCAAACCAGGGCGAACGCCATGGCCATGGCCAACGAATCCACCCACATCAAGAACACCAACATCCCGGCCGTCCCTGTCAGACAGATGACCAAACACCGCCGCGGGGTGATCAAATCCGCCAGATAGCCCCAGCCCAGGTTGGTAATGGCCAAAAAGGTGCCGAAACTGAGTACCCCGACTGCCTGGGTTTTGGACAAGCCAGCCTCTTCGTAAAGGTAGGGAACTAGGCTGTATCCGGTAGTGCCCGCCGCAATGGTCCCCATCACCGCAGTCGCGCCGATCAGCCAATACGAACTGGTGCGCCAGGCCTCTTTGGCGGTCCAACTGAATTCCACATCGGACCACCGGCCGGTCCTCGATCCTCTGGTTATCGATCCCCTGGCCAGCGCGCCGGTCCGGGCGGCTTCCACCGGGCTGTCCCCATCGGGCAACATACCGATATCCTCGGGACGCCGCCGCATTATCAGTATCAGCGGCAGCACCAGGATGAAGCTGAGTATCCCCCAATACCGATAGGCGGCCCTCCAGCCCTGGTGAATCGCGATAAAGGAGATGATCTGGATGTTGATGGCGCCCCCGACGGGCCGGTAGGTGGACATCAATGCCAGGACCATATTTCGCCGCCGCCGGAAGAAATTAACCGCCGCGGTGCGGGGCACCACCCCGACCAGCGCCGGATTGCTGACGGCGCGGCCAAGGATGTAGGCTGCGAAGAATTGCCATATTATGTCAACTCCTCCCAGCCACAGGAAGGAAGTGCCCGCTGCAATCAAACCCACCGCCATCAACCACCGGGGGCCGTAACGGTCGGCCAGCCGTCCCAAGAAAGGAGCGAACAGTCCCGAAAGCCAGGTCCCGCCGGTAACCGCCAGCGAGATTGTCGTCTGTTCCCAGCCGGTGTCTTCGGTGATGAAGATTTGAATCCCGCCCATTACCACCTGGGTCACCCCTGTGGCGGCAAACGCAGACACAAATGCCATCGCCATCAACAGCCAACCGTAGTAAAAAGGGGTTTTTATTCGCCAGTTTAGTGCTGTCCGAAACCAAGAAGCCATCAAGTTTGACGATACCACGCATCCGAGAAGTTGAATGATAATATCTTTATTGCGAATAATGAGCCTGAACTTGAATCATGATATCGTATTCGTACAGCGTCATCCAATTGACCACGGTGCGTTACTAATCGGGCCCTCCAAGGAGTACTCCATACTGCTCGACAGTTTCGCTGCCTCCCCGCATCTTGCGGTTAACCCGCCAAACAACGTCCTTCCCCGGCTGGGTCTCTAGTGTTAGATTGGAATTGCAGGAAAGGCGTGATGTTCAGACGGAAAAACAAAGACACGCATAGTTCAGATCAGCACTACGGGGACACCGCAAGCCACGGGCACACCCACGGGGGCGTGGACCCTGCGGTCATTTCCGACGCCAGCGGCATCTGGGCCACCAAGGTGTCATTGATAGCCCTTCTGGCCACGCGTTTGTTCAGATCGGGGTAGTGGTGGTCACCGGGAGCGTGGCGTTATTGGCCGATACTGGCCACAATTTTGGCGATGCCGCGACGGCGGTTCCCTTGTGGGTAGCATTCAGCTTTGCCCGGCGTCAGCCTACCAAACGGTTCAGCTACGGTTACGGCAGGACCGCAGACCTGGCGGGCCTCTAAATCGTCGTGGTGATTTTGGCCAGCGGGGTCTATGCTGCATATGAATCGATCATTCGCCTTTCCGATCCGCCCACCGTGGAGTTCTTATGGGCGATGGCCGGCACGGCGTTGATCGGTTTCTTGGGAAACGAAGCCGTGGCATTGTTTCGTATCAAGATCGGAAGGGAGATTGCCAGCGCCCCCTGATCGCCGATGGTTTTCACGCCCGGGTTGACGGCCTCACCAGCCTGGCGGTACTGGCTGGAGCGGTGGGGGTTTGGCTGGGATACCCCCTCGCCGATCCAATCGTGGGGCTGGTGATCAGTGCCGCGATCTTTAGGATAGTGGTATCTTCCGCCAAGCCGGTTTGTGCCAGGCTATTGGACGGAGTGGAGCCCGGCGTAGTGGATGAAGTACGTGAGGTAGCAGAAGGGACCGCTGGGGTGGACGATGTCTCGGAAGTCCGGGTCCGCTGGCTGGGCCGTCGCATGTTGGCGGAAGCGAACATCGCCGTTATCTCCGACATCACGGTGGAAGAGGGACACCACATCGCCCAGGAGGTGCACCATCGTTGACAGCATCACTTGAAGTACCTTTCCAACGCCACCATACCCGTGGACCCGCGAGAATCCTCGGGCGAGGGTCACCATCCCCGGCCGGACGGCCACGCCAACAGCGAAATATCCGATCGACACTCTGGGCGCGATTCCCACTCTCACGAGCAATAGCGGATAAACCAATGCCTACAGGCAATATATTAGGAGGCCAAACCATGGCCTTGGACCGGCAGGAAGTACAGCACATGGCGACCCTAGCCAGAATCGGGCTCACGGAGCAGGAGTTGGAGAGCTTTCAAGACCAACTTTCCCATATCTTGGAGCAATTCCAGATCCTGGCCGAAGTGGACACGTCGGGGGTAAGCCCCACCGGCCATGCCGCGGGCGCTTCGGGAGGGGCGGGCGTCATGCGGGACGATATACCCCAGGATTCGTCGTCTTTTGAAGATGTATTGAGTAACGCGCCTTGGCAGGAAGGGGAATTCTTCCGGGTCAAAGCAGTGTTGGAGGAATAGTCTTGTCCGACCTGCATCGGTTGACCATCCATGAAGCCCATCGGCGGCTGGCCGCTGGGGAAATAAGCTCCGTCGAGCTCACCCAAGATTGCTTGGAGCGCATTCACCAGGTGGAAGACCGGGTGCAATCTTTCCTGACCATCACGGAAGAGCAAGCTTTGGAACAAGCCAGGCAAGCCGACCAACGTATCGCCGATGGACAAGCCGGGCCCTTGACCGGCGTCCCGGTCCAGATCAAAGACGTGATCTCTACCCGGGGGATAAACACCACCTGCGGGTCACGGATGCTTCAGGACTACGTGCCGGTATACAACGCCACCGTGGTGGACAATCTGTATCGGCAAGGCGCGGTCATGGTGGGGAAGGGCAACATGGACGAGTTTGCGATGGGGTCTTCCACCGAGAATTCGGCCTTTCACGCCACCCATAATCCATGGGACTTGCAGCGGGTCCCCGGCGGCAGCAGCGGCGGCGGCGCGGCCTGCGTGGCCGCCCAAGAGGCAACCTACGCCCTGGGCTCCGACACCGGCGGCAGCGTGCGCCAACCCGCGTCGTTGTGCGGGGTAGTCGGGATGAAGCCCACCTATGGGCTGGTCAGCCGGTACGGCCTGGTGGCATTCGCCTCGTCCCTGGACCAGATCGGCCCCATAACCCGGGACGTCACCGACTGCGCCCATGTTCTCAACGCCATCACCGGCCACGACCCCAAAGATTCCACCTCGTTGCCCCAGGCTCCGAAAGACTACCTGGCGGCCCTGAACGACAGCCTCTCCTCGTCCCCCCTTGCGAAGGGCAGATCAAAGGGGGTTCTCCGCATAGGCGTGCCCGAGGAGTATTTTGTCGACGGGATGGAGCCCGGCGTTCGTGACGCGGTTGAGACCGGAATCAAGGCGTTGGAAGACCTAGGGGCCACCATCGAGCCTGTTTCACTGCCCACCACCAAATACGCCCTGGCCTGCTACTACATCATCGCCCCGTCCGAATGCTCGGCCAACCTGTCCCGCTATGACGGAGTGAAGTACGGCTACTCCTTCCAGGACACCAGCGACATGGTGGAAGCCATGGAGAAGACCCGGCAATTCGGGTTTGGCCCGGAAGTGAAACGCCGGATCATGCTGGGGACCTATGCACTATCCAGCGGCTATTACGACGCCTATTACCTGAAGGCCCAGCAGGTCCGCACGTTGATCCGCCAAGACTTTGCCCGGGTATTCCAGCAGGTAGACGCCCTGGTCACTCCCACGTCCCCGGTGGCCGCGTTCCCCTTAGGAGCCAAGACCGGCGACCCGGTACAGATGTACCTCATCGATGTTTGCACGCTGCCCGTCAACATAGCGGGCCTCCCCTCGATCTCGGTACCCTGCGGCTTTGCTCAGGGTCTCCCGGTGGGCATGCAGCTAATCGGCCCACACCTGTCGGAAGAGAGCCTGCTGCGCGTCGCCCACGCCTACGAGCAGGCCACGGAGTGGCATAAGGCTGTACCAGTGTTGTAAGCTTTAATGTGAACTAAGTCACGGTCCAGGCCACGAAAACTTCCTCCACCCAAAGGACCAATACAATGGATAGCTTAGAAACGAGCCACCCACCGAGTTTCGCAAAAAACCGTGCGGGAAAGGCCACGAAGGTGACGCTAACACCTGAGACTTACGTAAAGCTGCTAGTCGAAGCAAACGTAACTAACCCTTTATTTTGGCCACCAGGACTGGAGGAGGGCGCCGCTAAGCTGGCGCGATTACGGCAAATCGAGTCAGATAACCAATCTAAAAATGGTGGGTTTGATTGGGAATCACTACCGGGTGAAATCCAAGGCGAGTACGATGCGCTTTCCGTGTCGTTGGACAGTTATCAAGAGCCAAATGATGACACAGATTGGGAAGACTATAAGGCCCAGCGCAAAGGCAATGAATCCTGAACTACCGTTTGTTGCTCTCCTCAAGGTCGCGGCGGGCTTTGAACGCGGTTCCCCGCCTAATCTTTCCACGTATCCAATTAGCCATCGACGCGCTGGCCAATGATCCTAGACCGCCGGGTTGCGTGAAGCTGGTTGGTAGTAGCGATCAATGGCGGGTTCGCATTGGCGATTACCGCGTCATTTACGCCGTCGATGATGGTAGGCGGGAAGTCATCATCTTACGAGTCGGCCACCGTCGGGAGATCTACCGAGGGTGAAACCGCTGCGGAAGTTCCCGCATATATATTATGGCTAGACGCATCCACAGCTAACCCATTACAGGAACATTATTGGTACATGCTGGACAAGTGTTTGTAACAAGAGTAATATTTCTTTGTGATACTTGGTCAGATAAATGGAGTTGGCCCGATGCCTGTAAAGAGGATTGATGTCCTGAATTGGGAAAGGTTGAAAAAATGGGCTGTTCCGCTCGATGACGGCGTCGATGACGTATTGAAACGACTACTCGATATGGCTGACGAACACGCTACTTGTGGGCCACGGAAACGATTAGAGCCTATGGAGATAACGTCGGCTGTGGTGGCTCCAAAAAGGGCCCTTAAGGGCACAAGACTGCCAGAGGAAGCGTTCAAACTGCCTATTCTCCAGGCCTTGTATGAGATGGGAGGCGTTGGCAAAGTGAGTGAAATACTTGACCTCGTGGAGAGGAAAGTGAAGCACCTGTTTTCCGACATTGACCGACAGACTCTGCCTACAAGCACTGAAGTCCGTTGGTACAATACGGCCAAGTGGGCTCGGAAAGAGTTAAAAGAGGATGGACTCTTAAAAGATGATTCACCCCATGGAATATGGGAGTTATCAGGTGCTGGTTTCCTTGCTGTGAAAGCCCGCGAGAACCTGTAATTTGGAGGAGGGACACCATGCGGCGCAGCAAGATAAAGGAACTATTGGGAGGAAAACAGGCCGGGGATGAGGTGCTGGTTCAGGGTTGGGTGAAGACCCGCCGTTCCTCTAAAAACGTCGCGTTCGTCCAGATCAGCGACGGCTCCACATTGGCCGACCTTCAGGTGGTAGTGGGCGAGTCCTTGCCCGCTTATCAAATCGTGGATTCGCTCAACACAGGCTGTAGCGTAAGCGTAACGGGCACCCTGGCCGAGTCGTTGGGCAAGGGCCAGAGGTACGAGGTGCAGGCGACAAGCATAGAGGTCCTCGGGCAAGCTGACCCCGAGACCTACCCTCTACAGAAGAAGCGCCACACCCCAGAATTCCTGCGGGAGATCGCCCACCTCAGGCCCCGCACCAATACCTTCGGCGCCATGGCGCGTATCCGCAATCAAATGTCCCAGTCTATCCACGGGTTCTTTCAGAGCAGAGGATACTTGTTCATCCAGGCGCCTATGATCACCGCCAGCGACGCTGAGGGGGCCGGCGAGATGTTCCGGGTGACCACTCTTGACCTGGATAACTTGCCTTTGAAAGAAGGCGCGGTGAACAACGAGGAGGATTTCTTCGGGAAGCCGGCCTTCCTCACCGTCAGCGGCCAGTTAGAGGCGGAGATCTTCGCCCTGGGCCTGTCCGACGTTTACACCTTTGGCCCCACCTTCAGGGCCGAGAATTCCAATACCTCCCGGCATTTGGCCGAGTTCTGGATGGTGGAACCCGAGGTCGCCTTCTGCGACCTGGAGGGCTTGGCCGAGCTATCCGAGGATTTCCTGAAGCATATTTTTTCCCAGGTGTTGGAAAACTGCGGCGAGGATATGGAGTTCTTCAACCGTTGGTACGACAACAAGGCGATTTCCACCCTGGAAGGCATCGTAAATTCCAACTTCGAACGGCTCACTTATACCGAAGCGGTGGATATCTTGATCAAATCCGCCGAGAGCTTTGAATTTCCTGTATCTTGGGGCCTGGACCTTCAATCGGAGCACGAGCGGTACCTGACCGAGAAACGTGTGGGACGGCCGGTGATCGTAACCGACTACCCCATGGAGATAAAAGCTTTTTACATGCGCCAGAACGACGACGGCAAAACTGTTCGGGCTTTAGACGTGTTGGTCCCCCGGATAGGGGAGATCATCGGCGGCAGCCAGCGGGAAGAGCGGGGTGATGTCCTCCTTGAGCGGCTGCGGCAGGCGGGTCTGCCCGAGGAAGCCTATTGGTGGTACCTTGATCTAAGGAAATACGGGACGGTCCCCCATTCCGGGTTCGGTCTGGGCTTTGAGCGCACCGTTCAATTCGTCACCGGCGTTCCCAACATCCGCGATGTCATCCCTTTCCCCAGAACCCCCAAAAACGCCGAGTTTTAACCGCCATTAGCCGCAAGTGCGTTCGAGCCAAAGTTGCGCGCCGCGGCTCAGGCGGAAGTGTCGTCCTGCCAGCCACGACCCCAGCGGTCGCTAAAGGCCACTTCTTCCAGCGGCCGGCGCCTGGTGGGACCGTAACGCGACCCGTCGGCCGGAAACCCGACGGGCAACAAGGCCGCCGTCATCACGTCCTCTGGGATGTCAAGCATCGACTTGATCTCTGCCTCAAATCGCGTCTGCCGGGTAGTCAAGGCACTGCCCAGCCCCAGCCCTCGCGCCGCCAGCAGGATGTTTTGAACGGCGGGGAAAATAGAGCCGCCAGAAACGGTAGCGCCGGGAACGGCCTGGATGCAGGCCAGGATGAGCACCGGCACCTCATCCATATGATCCTCCAGGTGTTGCGCGGCGGTGTAGACGCGCCGCTCCTGAGCTGTCATGTCTGGCCTGATTTCAAAAGTTGAGCCGGTCCGGTAAAGGTCCCCGATCTTGCGCCGAATCTCCGGGTCTCGAATAACGATGAAGCCCCAACCTTGCCTGATCCCGCCCGACGGCCCTTTGATGGCCGCCTGTAGCAGCCGGGTGATCAGTTCGTCGGGAACCGGGTCAGGCCTGAAATATCGAATCGCTCTCTGGGTGTCAATAGCCTCGAACAGGTCTATTCCCTCGGCCATGTGATTCTCCTTCACTAACGTACTCCGGTAGGAACTATACAAGATTACCACTGGTGGCGATTCGGGCAAATCCGGGCCTTCCCGGAAAATATGACTCCCGGGAGGCACCGATTTTGATTAGGCATCCTGAGCGCGTCAACCGTCAATTACCCCACTCTCATGGGGTAGCCACCTCCCTGGCGGGGTAAACCCAAGGCTCGAATCGCCCGCCAGCTACAGGTCCAATGGGGCCTTCCCGCGCCTATGGTGACTGGTAGAGCGCTGGCGGCCAAATCTACGTCCCTCGATAGACAACCCTTCCACCCTGCGCTAACATCCCACCATGGCCAGTGACCGAATGCGCAGGCGAATCGACCGCATCTTGGATCAGATTGAGGATGCTGCCGACCGTCACGACTGGGCCGCCGTTCGCCTAGGGGCTCAGGACGTGCTCATTTTCGACCCTGAAAATGCGGATGCCCGGGATTTTATGGCCGCTGCTCAACGTGCATTGGATGCCGAGGGCAGCTCTCCCAATGCCGCGGGCGTCTTACCGGTAGACACTTTCTCCCGAGCCGAAGAACCCGCCTCTTTCGCCAATGGCCGCTACCAGGTCAAGCAATTCCTCGGAGAAGGCGGCAAGAAGACGGTCTACCTGGCCCACGACGGGATCTTGGACCGGGATGTCGCTTTGGCCGTGATCAAGACCGAGGGCATCGACCAGGCGTCCAGGACCCGCATTACGAGAGAAGCCCAGGCCATGGGCCGTCTGGGAGACCACCCCAACATCCTACAGATCCATGATCTGGGCGAAGACAACGGCCAGCCATACCTGGTGTTGCCACTGATGACCGGCGGGTCGGTCGAAAGCCTAATCGGGGACGCGCCGGACCACTGCATCGAACTAGATCAGACCCTGAACATCGCCCGGCAAGTCTGCCGGGGCCTGGAGTTCGCCCACAACCGGGGCATCGTCCACCGGGACCTGAAGTCGGGCAACGTCTGGCTGTCGGAGGACGGCACGCCCAAGATCGGCGACTTCGGCCTGGCAGTGGTGCTTGATCATTCGCGCATCACCGGAAAGGGCATGATGGTGGGCACCGTGGCCTACATGCCGCCGGAGCAGTCTATGGGCGGCGAGGTGACTCCCCGGTCAGACCTTTACTCCTTAGGCGCCATGCTCTATGAGATGGTCACTGGAAGACCGCCCTTTTTGGGCGATGACGCGGTGGCCATCATCGGGCAGCATATCAACACCCCGCCGGTGTCTCCCATCTGGCACAACGCCAGCTGCCCGCGGCCCCTGGAAGCCCTGATATCACGTCTATTAGCCAAGGACCCGGCGGAAAGGCCGGAGTCGGCCACCGACGTCCTGTCCGCTTTGGATGCCATCGACCTTTCGGTGCCCGTAGAGCAGCGCCCTGAACAGGACGCACCCTCTTTAGACAGCCTGGCTGTGGGGGTGTTCGTCGGCAGGCAAGCCGAGATGGGGGAGCTTAGGGCAGCCCTGGAAGACGCTTTGTCCGGCCGCGGACGGCTGGTGATGCTGGTGGGGGAGCCTGGCATTGGCAAGACCCGGACAGCCCAGGAACTTGCGACCTATGCCGGGATGCGGGGCGCCCAGGTTCTGTGGGGCCGTTGTTACGAAGAGCAGGGCACGCCCCCCTATTGGCCCTGGGTACAGGCCATCCGCTCCTACGTCAGGGAAATAGAGCCAGACCAGCTGCGTCGAGAGATGGGCGCCGGGGCCGCAGATATCGCCCAAATCGTGTCCGACGTCACGGAACGTCTGCCAGGTCTGAACCCGCCCCCTAGTCTGGAGAGTCCCGAGCAGGCCCGGTTCCGGCTCTTCGACGCCATCACCACTTTCTTCAAAGCCGCTGGCCAGCAGCAGCCGCTGATTCTCATGCTCGATGACCTGCACTGGGCTGACAAACCTTCACTGCTTTTACTGGAATTCCTGGCCAGGGAGCTGTCCGGGGCGCGGCTCGTGGTCGTCGGCACCTACCGAGACATGGAGCTCAACCGCCAACATCCCTTGACCGAGACCCTGGGCGGTCTGAATCGCGAGCGGCTATTCCAGCGGGTCCTGCTGCGCGGCCTGTCACAAGAAGACGTCGCTCGATTCATCGAGATCGCTGCCGGGATAGCACCTCCTGCCGGCCTGACGGCCGCAGTTCACACCCAAACCGAGGGCAACCCCTTATTCGTCACCGAGGTGGTTCGACTGTTGGTACAACAAAGGGAGTTGACCCCGGAGGCCGCCAGCACCCGCGATTCCTGGACTTTGCGCATCCCCGAAGGTATCAGGGAGGTGATTGGGCGGCGCCTCAACCGGTTGTCCCAACGGTGCAACGAAGTGTTGACCATCGCCTCGGTCATCGGCAGGGAGTTTGACCTCAGGCAACTGGCGCCGTTGGTTGAAGATATGTCCGAAGAACGGTTGCCGGAGGTTTTGGAAGAGGCCCTGGGAACTAGGGTGATAGAGGAGTTGCCTCAGGCTGTCGGCAGGTACCAGTTCACCCATGCCCTGACCCACGAGGCGCTGATTGAGGAACTATCAACCACCCGCCGGGTCCGGCTGCATGCCCGAATCGCCCAGACGTTGGAACAGTTGTACGGCGAGGACGCCGAGGCTTACGCCGCGGAACTGGCTCACCACTTTGCAGAGGCGGAGTCGATGCTTGGCCCAGAGAAGCTGGTGCGCTATTCCAGCATCGCGGGAGAACGGGCGATCGCCGTTTTCGCTTGGGAAGAGGCTGACGTTCATTTTCAACGAGCTCTAGACGCCAAGCAGGTCTCGTTGAGCGGACTGGAAACGGCCGCTGATCCCGAAACTGCTGAGCTCTTGTTCGGCTTGGGCCGCGCTCAAGTAAGCATATTCGCTTTATACCGTGTGCGGGAAGCGATTGCCACGTTGAGCCGCGCCTTCAACTATTACGCCGATGTCCAGGATGTCGAACGTGCCTTGACGGTTGTAGGGTACCCCATCATCGCGATTGGATCGGGACGCCGCACCGAAAGAACCAATATGCTAGAGCGCGCCTTGACCTTGATACCTATTGACTCCAACCAGGAGGGTCGTCTCCGATCTGAGTACGGCTCGGCCTTGAGTTTGCAGGGAGGCGACGATGATGGCGCCCAGAAGGCGTTCAATCAGGCGTTAGCCATAGCCCGGCGGGATGGTGATGCGGCGCTAGAAATGCGGACATTGGTCTACGCTGCTCGTTCCGACCAACAGGAAAGACGGATACAAGATTGCGTGGAGAAGTGTTTGCTCGCACTCGAACTGGCGCCACGGGCGAATGATCTTGCTGCCGAAGCCTCTGCTTATTCAATGGCCGGTATTTGTCTGTTAAATTTGGGAGACACAGAGGCTGCACGATATCACGCATCAGCAGTCTTGGTCCCGGCGCAAAAGGTTGGCGACCGCTTTTCTACGTTGAACGCGTTTCTGTTCAACATGAAAGTGGCGATGCGGACGGGTGACTGGGTTGTTGCTCGCGAATTCGGCGGCCAAGCAATGGCCGTGGCTCCCTTGGATGCCCGTCTCTTATTTAGCCAAATAATGTTGGAGTACCAGGTTGGTGATCTTGACCAAGGCGAGATTTACCTAGAGCGCCTACTAGAAGTCATGCACGTAACCACGCCAGGGCCAAATCTCGATACTGTTTACTCAGCTTTGGCCTTATCGGTAATTGCCTGGACCACAGGCACAAACGAACGGCTGGACGTAGCCAAGATAGCCGCCGAAGCTGTCCTATCAACAAGCACCGCGACTCGAGAAAGCGCTCTGATAGCCAGAACCGCGCTGGCGATCAATTCGGTTCTCGAATGCGACGCAGTGGCAGCAGCCGCGAACTATACTGCCCTGGAGCCAGACATCGGCATTCCTTTCGTCAACACTGAGATGACGATTGACCGCGTGTTGGGGATGTTAGCCCACACCATGGCCGACCCAGACCAGGCCGAGGTCCATTTCGAAGCTTCGGTGGGCTTCCACCGCGATGCCGGCTACCGTCCCGAGCTGGCCTGGATCTGCTGTGACTATTCTGACACCTTGAGAGCGCGCGATGCCGAAGGTGACCGCCCCAGGGCCATCGCTCTGCTGGACGAATCCCTGGCTATCTCTAGCGAATTGGGTATGCGGCCCCGGTTGGAGCGGGTGCTTGCCCGCAAACTGGAGATTCAAGGTGTTGCACCGTTGGACCCGAACACCTCCATCGACGCCTTGGCCTCGGCGGTGCAGGGGGAGAAACCCGACCTGAGCCCCCACGCCGCCCCCGACGGCACGGTGACTATCCTGTTCAGCGACATCGAGGGCTTCACGGCCATGACCCACCGGTTGGGCGACCATGCCATGCAGCGGGTGCTGCAGGACCACAACGCACTGATCCGCGAGAACTTGGCCTCCCACGGGGGGTTTGAGGTGAAGTCAATGGGGGACGGCTTCATGCTGGCTTTCTCCTCGGCTCGCAGGGCCTTACAGTGTGCCTTGGCCATCCAGAGGGTAAGTCACGACTACAACCAAGTGCACCCGCAGGAACCTGTACACGTGCGCATGGGATTACACACCGGGGAAGCCATCCAGGACGCCGGGGATTTTTACGGCCGGAACGTGATTCTGGCCTCTCGCATCGCAGACCAAGCCCGGGGCGGCAGATCCTGGTGTCTTCGCTGTTGAAAGAACTTACCGAAAGCGCCGGAGACCTGACCTTTGGGGAAGAGCGGGAAGTGGAACTGAAAGGGTTGCCTGGACGCCACCGCGTTTATTTACTGGGTCCGACCTTAGACGCTCGCGACCAATAATCGAATTGGAGGAAGTTGATCATGGTTTGCTACCTGTATGTTTCCCTGCAAGACGATGACAAGATATCGGTTTTCACGATGGATACGGAGACCGGAAAATTAACTCCCAAGAGCGAGATACCTTTACCCGGTGGGCCGTCGCCGTTGGCGATCAGCCCGGACCGAAAAGTCCTTTATGCCGGGCATCGGGGAAGCTCGGAGATATCCAGCTTCCAGATAGACCAGGTCACCGGAGCACTTACCCACAGCGGAAAGGTGTCGGTGGAGGCGGCGCCCACGTTTGTGGCGACGGACCGCAAAGGCGGGTTTGTGCTGTCATCCTATTATCAAGGGGCCCATGCGGGGGTACATCCTGTGGGAGCCGACGGGTCAGTGGACGGACCGCCCATCGAATGGCTGGAAACGGCGACCGGCGCCCACGCTATGCAGACCGACCCATCCAACAAATTCGCGTTCGTACCTCATATTGCCGGTAATGGCCCCAACGCCATATTCCAATTCCGGTTTGACGAGAGCACGGGACATATCACGCCCAACTCGCCTCCCAGGGTGGAGCCGGAGGAGCACTTGGGCCCGCGCCACTTTTGCTTCCATCCAACCCAAGACATCCTTTACTTCTCCAACGAGCAGGGCAGCAGCGTAACCGGGTACCGGCTGGACACTTCCCAAGGAACGCTGTCGGCTTTTCAAACCCTAACGACATTGCCCGCCGATTATACCGAAAGGAACACCTGCTCCCAGATCCAGGTGTCTCCGTCGGGCAGATTCCTGTATGCCCCCAACCGAGGACACAACAGCATCGCGGCGTTCTCGATAGACCCCACCTCCGGGCAATTGACGGCCGTAGGGCGGGTGCCGGCCGAGCCTGTGCCCGGTTCTTTCAGCCTGGACCCGGAAGGCAATTTCCTGGTCGCCGCCGGGACAGAGTCGGGCCGTCTCGCCTCATACCGGATCGACGGCGACACGGGCGAACTCACCCCATTGGAGACCTACCCAGTGGGCCAGCGGCCCAGTGACGTGCTGATGACAACTCTGGGCGATTAGACGCTGGTTCTCAGGACAGATGGGACGGCACGGCTGGGATTTGTTGACCGCCATTCACCGGCCTGCATATAATGGGCCGGGCCAACCTGGGAGCAGAGATTTCAGCAACGCACTGTATCGCTCAGGATTCTAGCAAGGAGACTCGATGACTACACAGGACGCGGTGATTCACCCGGCGGCGATCATCAACGAGTTGAAAAAGAACGATGTCACCCATGTGGTGTGGCTTCCCGACAGCGAGACAAACTTCATGTTCGAACTCCTGACCGGCGAACCGGCGCTGGACTTGGTGCCCGTCTGCCGGGAAGGTGAAACCATGGCCATCGCGGCGGGCTTATGGGTCGGCGGCAAAAAGCCCGTGGTCTTGATCCAAAATACCGGCATCTTCGAGTCCGGCGACTCCATCCGCGGTCTGGGCCTGGACGTCCACCAGCCCCTGGTGATGCTGATCGGCTACCGGGGTTGGAGCCGCCACGGGCTGACCAACGATTCGGCGGCGCGCTTCATCGAGCACATCCTCCACGCCTGGGGCATCAACTACTATCTGATCGAAACCGATGACGATGCCGACCGAATCACCCTGGCCCTGGCCGAAGCCGACCGCAACCAGAAGCCGGTGGCCGTGTTGGTGGGGACCGAGTTCGGCGCATAACCTACTCGACTGGAGAATTGCAGGCAATGATCAACAACACGGAAGCGGTTAAAGTAATCGACAGCAAACGCGGAGACGCCGTGTTTGTCGCCACCATGAACGCCAACAACGTTAGCTTCGGGTTGCCCACGGTGACCTCCAACGAGAAGCTGGACTTTCCCATATCAGGCGCCATGAGCAAGGCGTCCTCGGTGGGCCTCGGTCTGGCGTTGGCCCAACCACAACGAAAGGTCGTGGTGCTGGACGGCGACGGTAGCCTGCTGATGAACCTGGGCAGCATGGTGACGGTATCCAACAAAGCTCCCACCAACCTGTACCACTTTCTATTCGACAACGGTGTTTACGCGGTGACGGGCGGTCAACCGGTGCCTGGAACGGGCCGTTCCGACTGGGAGGAAATGGCCAAGGGAGCGGGCTATGCGGCGGTGTTCAACTTCGACAACCTGGAAGACCTGGCGACGGGGATCGACCAGGTGTTAGCATCCACGGGGCCGGTGTTCATCCGTCTGGCGGTGACACCCGAGATTGAGAACTCGGCCGTTCAGGACCGGCCCAGGCCTTCCCGGTCGGTACTGACCGCGTTCAAAGAACTTCCCGAAGCCCTGGCTAAAAGTTAACCAGGAGATATCTCCCATGGCCGTTGCTCCAGGGTCCTAAGCGAGCGGTCCGCAGCAACAGAACGAGGCGGTGACTTGCTCATCGTCTCGTGTCATTTTATATTGGATATTGAAATACTCGGACGCCATGGGTAAATCGTTATTGCAGTCCGTGGCCAAGGGCTTACTGGGCCGCTTTCTGGCCTACGGCACTCTAGCAGCAGGGTTCTTGCTGCTTTACCGGGGATTTCAAGCAGGCAGCCTTGGAGCCGGCGTTCCTTTTGGGTTGGGCGGAGGCGCCGCAATTTTGATAGGGATGTATCTGATGGTGAGTGTCAGACGGGGGGAACCATCCATGGCTCCATTGGAATCTTTGGACTTAGACAATGAGGAGGATGGCGCTGGTGATCCCTTCGATCGAAGCAACCAAGGCGGTTAACTTTCACCGTCAGGACTCCCTGGTGGTCTCCACATCTTCGTCATTGAGGGAGTGGAACACCATCTCTACCCGCAGAGACCTAGATGTTGACCTCACGGATTGTATGGATCGGGCGCCAGCGGTGGGCTTGGGACTGGCCTTGGCCAGGCCTGGCGATAAGGTGCTGGTTCTAGACTGCGATGCCACCTTGCGGACCGACATGGCCTGCATGGCGACAATAGCCGAATCTAACCCCGAAAACCTGGTTCATTTCGTCTTCGACGACTCCTCCAACAAATCCACTGGTGGAACTCCCATACAGGGGTTGGACCATGTGGACCTGATGTCGATGGCCAACGGAGCGGGTTACGCCAAGACCTATGAGTTCGATAAGTTGGAAGAGTTCCTAATCGGGATGGAAGACATCATGAAGCAACCGGGGCCGATATTCGTACTGGTGAAGGTTTTCCGTGAAGAGGAAATACTGCCCTTCCCCGAACGGACCATGGCCGAGGGTTTCGCCGAGGTGAGGAACAATCTGTTAGCCAAGGGATGAACCGCAGATGTGAATGGGCTTCGCGGCGGCGGCCACTCTATGTGATAGGCAAGCCGACGGGGCTAAATCCCCCATAGCGAAAGGGGGAGGTTAGAGGGCTTCACTAGACGTTGGATTCCTGCGATTACCTGCGTCACCGGTCCGCGTTATCAGCTATCCACGCCTTTTAGACACGAGACCCACCAATCTAGGTCTCCCCCTTTCGCAAAGGGGGATCAAGAGGGATTTCTACTCTCGCCGAGTCACTCACGATGTCTAGCAATCAACGCGAGGCTCGGTACGCAGGCACATAGCCAGGTGGCTACTCGGCGTCTCGCGGGCGCACCACGATCTGGGTGGCCACGTTGTAACCTATAGATACCCGGTCCTTGGCGGATTTGACGATCAAAACGCCCCGGTATGGAGCCGCCTCCTCCACCTCGACATCTTGGTCGGGCACGATTCCCGCATCGGATAGGAACCGCAGCAACTCCGTGTCTTCCTCGGGCACCCGGTCCACCGTGAAAACGGTGTGGGGCGCGGCGCTGTCTAGGGTTTGGGTATTAACGGGTTTTTCCGGCTGGCCGGGCTGCGGGATGGGCCTGCCAAAGGGAGAGCGGGTGGGGTGGCCCAACCGTTCCACCAATTTTTGCTCGAATTCCGGCGAAATACCGTGCTCCAACCGGTGGGCTTCAATGTGGGCTTGGCGCAATTCCATACCCAAGAGTTCCACCACCAGCCACTCTGCCAACCGGTGCCTACGGGCGATATCCACTCCGCAATCCAATCCCCATTTGGTCAGCCGGATGCGTTTGTCGGGACCGATGTCTACGAGCGCCTGCCGTTGCATTCGGCGAATCATCCCCGACACCGACGGGACGGAAGTGCCCAGCCCTTCGGTCAAGGGCAATTGCTTCAATGTGTCGGTCAGTTGGGTGATGGTAGGGACCTGGGAGTCTTCCCACAAACGGTAGAGACAAAGGAGATAATTCTCGGTTCCGGACGAAAGCCGTTCGTAAGCGAGGTCGAGTTGGCCCGCCGTTGCGCCTGCTCCGGCTGCACCATTAGATGTTTTCTTTGTGCGTGGCATGATGAAACCTATGTATCACGCCGGGCTTAGCTGCCGGTAAAGGGCCGGCAACCTGAATCCCGCTGGACTAGGCGGCGCGGTCGTTAATAAAAGGAGTCAACGCGTGGCCGTCACGCATGCCCACCAAGACAGTGGTTCCCACGGTGAATGTCTCGGTGTGGGAGAGGAGACATCTGATCGCATGGCCCGAGGGCAAAGCGACATGATACAGGTTAAATGGGCCTCGGAACTCCCGCTGGGTTATCACGCCTTGGCCCTCTTGGGAAGCATGACACATGAGACAGTCCGGCCTGACCATCACTTCCAACCGGCCGTCAATCCCATCGCCGCCGTGATGGCCATCAAAGTCAGGCCATTGGGTGGAGCCGACCTCTGTGACAAGAGAGTCACCGTCTCTCCAGGCAGGGATGAAGTCCGCGAGACCGATGAATTCGGCCACGAAGCGGGTGGCCGGATGGTGGAATATCTCTTCGGGACGGCCAACCTGCTCCACAACGCCTTGATTCATCACCGCAATCACATCACCCATGAAAAGGGCTTCTTCCTGGTCGTGGGTGACAAAGATAGCGCTTACCCCGCTGTCTTTGACAATTTCTAACACGTCTCTTCGAACCTGTTCCCTGAGCCTGGGGTCCAAGTTGGAGAAAGGCTCATCCAGCAATAGCACCCGGGGACCGGGGGCCAGGGCGCGGGCCAAGGCCACCCGTTGATGCTGTCCGCCGGATAATTCGTGGGGCATCCGGTGGCTGAGTTGCTCCATGCCCACCAGGGTCAAGACTTCATTGATTCGATTATCACGGCTCCGGCTGGCGCCCCCCTGGCCGCGACTATATTCCTTGGGCAGGCCGTAGGCGACATTTTGTTCCACAGTGAGGTGGGGGAAAAGAGCCCCCTCTTGCAAGACTATTCCCACCTGTCTGTTTTCCGGCGGCACGCTTTCGCCCGGCCGGGAGACCGTCTGGCCGTTCATCAAGACAAGACCGGCTCCGGGGTCTTCAAATCCGGCAATCAGCCTTAGCGTGGTGGTCTTGCCGCAGCCGCTTCGGCCCAATAGGGCCATAACCTGTCCCTTTTCCAAGACAAGGTCAAGCCCCTCAATGACCGATTCTTCACCAAAGCCCTTTACCACGCCGCGTAATTCCAGCGCCGGGGCGGAATTCGCGACCTCACCGCCGCCCGAATCCAATTCGGTGGGCCTTTTTCGCTTATGTATACCTTTAAATAACATATAGGTTGATTACCCGAATAAGAGTCTAATCATCCGGCGGTTTAATGTCAACGTTTATATCAAGTTTGTTGGGCCGTTACCTTGTGGCACGACAGCTGGATGAACCGCACGGCAGGACTTCTAGCCGAGGAATTCTCGAACCGCCAACACGGTTGACTTTCCGCACTCCGGCCCATATCCTTTGGTAGATAATTCGTGCATACATCATAAAAAGATTATATGACACGATTTTTGTTGAACGTGCGCACAATCAATGTTGAGTCCGGAGTTCAACGAAATGAAAAGACCGTTTCTAACTATTGTAGCAACCTTGATCTTGGCCGTGGTTTTGGGTTGTAGCGGTGGCGGGAAAGGAAGTTCACCCGGCGAATTAACCATCTATTCCGGCCGTAGCGAAGCCCTGGTCGGGCCTTTGATCGACCAATTCAGCGAGGCCACCGGCGTGAAGACTTCGGTCAAATATGCTGGAACCCCTCAACTTGCTGCCACGCTGTTGGAAGAAGGAGACAACACTCCGGCCGACATATTCTTCGCCCAGGATCCGGGAGGCCTGGCAGCTGTTGAGCAAATGCTGACACGATTGCCCGATGACATCCTGGGCCGGGTCCCTGCCTGGGCGTCCTCCTCCACCGGTAAATGGGTTGGCTTGTCGGGACGCGCCCGCACCGTGGTCTATAACACCGAGGCGTTAACCGAATCCGACCTCCCCTCAGACATCTACCATTTTATTGACCCCGAGTGGAGAGGCCGCATCGGTTGGGCGCCCACCAACGCTTCTTTCCAAACCATGGTGACCGCCATGCGATCGATATGGGGTGAGGAGAAAACCGGCAAGTGGCTGGAGGGAATCCAAGCGAACCAACCCAAGACCTATCCCAAGAACACCCCCATAGTGGCGGCGGTGGGATCCGGGGAGATCGAAGTCGGATTCGTGAACCACTACTATCTACACCGGTTTTTAGCCGAAGAAGGTGAAGGATTCCCGGCCCGCAATTACCACCCCCAAGCCGGCGGTCCCGGGGCGATCATCATGGTCGCCGGAGCGGGTATCCTGGAGGGATCAGGCAACCGGAGCACTGCCGAACGCTTCTTGGGATTCATGCTTTCCCAGGTGGCGCAGGAATTTTTCGCCAATAAGACCTTCGAATATCCCCTGGCGGAAGGCGTGGCCGTAAATCCCGGTTTGGTCCCCCTGTCGGAGATACCGAATCCGGGCCTGTCAGCGGATAAATTGTCGGGTGTCAAAGGCACCCAACAGCTGCTACGGCAAACGGGATTGCTTCCGTAGAGTGACTGCAGAATGACTGCCAGGCTTTTGAGAGTCGCCGCTGGCGCGCTGCCATTGAGCGCATGACCACGTCCAGCCGCCTTATCTTGAGCCGTCTGTTTTCAAACGCCGGCAGACACCCGCCTGCCCTGGTATGGTTGACCGGCCTGGCCGTGGGCGCGGCCCTGCTACTGGCGCCGGTCTATCTTTTGGTGCGGACCGCCGGAGCGGGGACCGAAGTGTGGGACTTGCTGTTCCGCACCAGGGTGTTGGAGACTTTGGCCCGCACCCTGCTGCTGGTGGTATCGGTGACCGCCGGATGTATCGCCCTGGCAGTGCCCCTTTCCTGGTTAACCGTTCGTACCGATCTGCCCTGGCGCAAGGCTTGGGCGGTGGCCATCGCCCTGCCTTTGGTGATACCCAGCTATGTCGCCGGATTCATCGTCGTAGTGGCGTTGGGCCCCAAGGGCATGCTCCAACAACTGCTGGAATCGCTGTTCGGTTTGAATCGCCTGCCGGAGATCTATGGGTTTCCCGGAGCATGGTTGACCCTGACATTTCTCAGCTACCCATACGTGCTGCTCACCGTGGGCGGGGCCCTTTCGCGCATGGACCCATCGCTGGTGGAAAGCTCCCGTGGGTTGGGCCAAGGTTCGTGGGCGACCTTTAGGCGAGTGGTGCTTCCGCTTCTACGGCCAGCGATAACATCCGGCGGCCTGTTGGTTGCCCTCTACACCCTGAGCGACTTCGGCGCGGTGTCATTGTTGCGGTACGAAACCTTTACCTGGGCCATATTCGTCCAATACGAATCGGGATTGGACCGCACCTTGGGCGCAGCCCTATCCCTAGTGCTAGTGGCCATGGCTTTAGGGATATTGGGAATGGAATTCGCCAGCCGCGGCCGGTCAAGATACTACCGCAGCGACCCAGGCGTCCCTAGACCACCCGGTTTAGCACGCCTGGGCCGGTGGCGATGGCCCGCGCTTGGCTTCTGCGGCGTGGTCTTGGCCATCAGCCTGGTCCTGCCGGCCTCGGTATTGGTCTATTGGGCGATCAGGGGGATTTCCGCCGGCGAGCCGCTGGTGCTTCTTTGGGGTCCGGCCCGAAACTCCCTTGTTGCCGGAGGCCTGGCCGCATTGGCTGCTGTGTTCGCAGCTTTGCCGGTGGCGGTGTTGGCCGTGCGTTACCCCGGCGCGTTCAGCACCGTCCTGGAACGGATCACCCACATAGGATTCGCCCTTCCCGGAATCGCCGTGGCGCTGGCTCTTGTATTTTTCGGCGCCAATTATGCCACACCAATCTATCAGACTTTGGGATTACTCATCTTGGCCTACGTGGTCTTGTTCGTTTCACCGGCGGTTGGGGCCCTGCGAACATCGTTCTTGCAGATCAATCCCCGGCTGGAAGAGGCCGCCCGCAGCCTGGGCCGGCCTCCATGGCGGGTGTTGGCCTCAATCACTTTGCCCTTGGCCAAACCCGGGATAGCCTCGGCGGCCGCCCTGGTTTTTCTGTTGGTGATGAAGGAACTGCCGGCCACCGTGGTTTTGGGACCCGTTGGGTTCAACACCCTGGCAACCACCATTTGGGCAGCGGCGTCAGAGGCGTTTTTTGCCCAGGCCGCTGTGCCGGCGCTCTTGCTGATCCTGGTTTCATCTATCCCGCTGGCGTTCCTCATGCTAAGGCAGCGCGGTTAGGCTATAATCCTCCCACCGGCCGAGGCCAACTGCTTTACGGCCGCGCCGTCAAATCCTGACTACTCCCCGGAGGACACCCCTTTGCCAGAATCGCAAACGGCCTGGACGGTCATCCGTCCGGGCAACTTGATCGACGCCAAAGGCGGGCCCCCTGCATCGGGCCAAGCGGTAGTGGTACAAGGTTCCACCATCCACTGGGTTGGAGCCAGCGAAGCCGCCGAAGCGCCCGGCGGGCCCCTGTCATCTCGAACGAGTTATCAGACCCTGGATTTTCCGGATGCCACCCTTTTGCCCGGTCTTATAGATGCCCACACCCACACCAACATGCCCGGCGACGGGCGCAGTGGAGAGGCGGTCAATCTGGATGATACCGACGACACACGGCTTTTGCGCTCCGCCCGCAACGTGGGCCTGGCATTGGCATCGGGTGTCACCACGGTTTGCGATTGTGGTGCCTGGCACGATACTGCATTCTCTTTGCGCCAATCGGTGGAATCCGGACTGGTTCCGGGCAGCCGGGTCTTGGCATCTGGCCGGCCCATCACCGTTACCGGCGGACACCTTTGGTACATGGGCGCCGAAGCCGACGGCATTGAAGGCGTGCGTAGCCAAGTACGGCAATTGATCAAGCAGAGGGCCAATTTCATCAAGGTTGCAGCCTCGGGAGGCAGCACTTCCACCAGCGACCCTTTCCGCCCGTCGTTCACCGAGCCCGAGATGATCACCCTGGTGGAAGAAGCCCACAACCGGGGACGGCCGGTGGCGGCCCATTGCCGGTGCACCGGCGCAATCAAGAATGCCCTGGCCGCCGGCGTGGACATGGTGTTGCACTGCTTTTTCTGCGAATCCGACGGCACGTACCGTTTCGACCATGACACCGCCCGGCGGCTGGCCGATGACGGGGTGTGGGTGAACCCCACATTACATCTGGGCCGGACACGGCGGGACCTGTTGCGCAGGAAGCGGGATATCGAAGAACTCACCGCGGAGGAGCAAACCCGGCTGGAAACGTTGGAAGCCAACGATGGACCCCGCTTGGAACGGTGCGCCAGCCTCATCGATGCCGGAGTACGGTTGATCGGCGGATCTGACTGCGGTTGGGGGACCTACCCCTTCGGAGACTTTCAGGGGGAGTTGATAGCCATGGCGGACGCCGGTCTAGCTCCCATGGCCGCCATCATCGCCGGCACCCGGGATAGCGCCTCCGCCATGGGCGTGTCAGACCGGATCGGAACCATCGAACCGGGGAAGGAGGCCGATCTGCTGGTGGTGGAAGGCGATCCATCCCGCAACGTGGAAGACCTGCGCAAAGTGCAGGCTGTTTTCCGGGCAGGGGTCAAAGCGCCCGGACCGGTCCCCGGCTTCCACACCAATCTCTCCGGTGGCCACACATAATGCACCACTGGGAAGTGGGCGGGACCATCAACATCGGCTGGCCGGACTACGGCATCGCCGAGCACGGATATGCCATCGTCGAATTTGACCATCTGGGGCAGGTGTTCAGGGCCAGAGTCACCGACGGCAAGAAGGAAGGCGGATTCCTGGTGGTGTTTGACTGTCCCGGCGTGGTGCTGGAGATCCTGGCAGACCAGGCCACCCAGGTTGTAGGTTTCAAAGTGATAGTGTCGGGACTTAGGTGCAGCATCGAGGGAACGGTGGTGAACAGCCTAGATTACGAATGGTACCCGACCGAAGAATACGCCGAGCGTCCCCGTTTACTTGCCCAGACGGTGGCCGGTCTGCTGGCAGATATGCGCCAGCGCAGCCAGGAATAACGTGGCCACGTCCAAATCCTTTCGATCGTATGTTTGAACCAATCATGTAGGCGCGAGTTTAAAACTCCCCCTACCCTCCCAACAACCCCGTATCGCTCTTGTCATGCATGTTGGTATAGACCTGGGGCAGGACCTGGGCGTTGTCATGCCTGGCCAAGGGAGTTATCATTATCGGCGGAGCCACCCTTTCCGGGTCAACCCTGAACAGACAACTATTCAACCATGACCAAGATTTAGGAGGATTCAATGAAAGTCGTAACCATGAGCGACATACCCAGAGAAGCAGCCCCCATGACCGGCGGCCTGATGACCGGCACCCAGGTCTGGCGCCAATCGATCCTGCAACCCAACGACAGCAACAACTTCAACTTCGCCATCGTGGCGTTCGACGCCGGTTCCCGCAACAAGTTTCACAAACACAGCGGAGACCAGATTCTGATCATCACCGAAGGCACCGGCAAAGTCGTCAATGACACCGAGGAGATCATTGTAAAGCAAGGCGACGTGGTGGTGATTCCAGCGGGAGAGAACCATTGGCACGGGGCGCCCGACGGCACCTCAATGGCCCACATAACCGTTACGGTCAAAGGCAGCGAAACCGAACAGACCGAGGCTTAATACAAGCGGCCGGTCTCGAGCAATTCGTCCCAAAAGCGTAGGGGCCCGCCGCGGCGGGCCCCTACTTGTTTGAGTCGACCACTTTGCGCCCCAGAACCGATCTATTCGACCGGCGGCTCTACGTAAGCGGCCAATTGGTTGACGGTTTCTTCCAATGACCGTTCTCTGTCTCTAGACTCTGGATTCTCGTCGCCCAAAGGCGTGCCGCCGATCAGCCGGTACATGTCGGCCACACCTTGGAACAGGTGGGGCGTCATTCCCAAGCCGCTAAAGGTGGCTTGAATCTCTTCCATCTCGCTGACCCACCGGCGGGACTTGGCAGGCACTCCCGGCAATCCCCGTTCCATCCGCTGGTAGACCGCCCCTTGCCCGTCTTGGAACTCCGCTTTGAGATGTCCGGAAAGGCCCATGAGCTCGGCGGCCATCAGCAATTGAGCGTACAGCGCCGAAGAGCCTTTGGTCATGGCGGCGTAGCACATCTTGATGCCCGACGCCTGACCCGTGTTGGGGCCTATGTTTCTTACGTCCAGGCCGAACTCCCGCAGTTGCTCCAATTCGGACGCCCGCGGACCTGAGGTGTAAAACCGGGGGCTGGAGCCATTCCTAGGCGGGCCTCCGATGATGGAGGCGTCGACAAAACGCGCTCCGGAATCTACGACCACCACCTCAATATCCCTGGCCACCTGGGGAGCGATGGCGTTGCATTCCGCAAAAAGCAGGTCTGTCCCCTTGGATCGGACTACATCAGCCACTGACCGGGCCACGCCGGGCGCGGATTCGGACACGGTGATTGAAAGCACAATGTCAGCTTGGTCCACCATCTGTCCAAAGTCCGGCACGTCAATTATTCCTGCCTGCTCCGACAGCGATCGGGTGCGGCCGCTCCGTCCCGTTAAACAGGTCACCACCCGCAGTTCATGCTCCCGGAGAAGCTGTCCCACGGCATGGCCCATATCTCCAGGGCTCAGGATCGCCACTGTCTCAATAGCCAAACTTGCAAACCCCTAAAAGAATAATCCTTAAAATAGGCCTTCCACGAAGCCAATCTGGTACATGAGGAACCCCCCGAAAACCATGCTTAAAGCGCCCACCGCGAACTGGATCCCCCGGTTCAGGCTGGGCAACCTATTGGCCGACGCCACGAAGGGCAGGCTGATCAATATGGTCATGATCCCCATGCTGAGGACCGAACCCACTCCAAACAGCAGGATATAAATCAATCCCGCGATCGAGGATTCTATGGATGCCAAGATCAGCAGGGTGAGGGCGGCGCTTCCGGCGACCCCGTGGACGGTTCCAACCAAGAAAGACTTCTTCCTAAAGAACGGTTTCCCTATTCCGATCTCCCCGTGGTGGGCCCGCTCAACCTCAGTCTCCTGAGAGTGAGAATGGTAATGTTGGTGGTTGGATTCTTCATGGCCATGGGCATGTTGGTGCACCTTCTTCTTCCAGAACCCGTACACCACCTGAGCGCCCAGTCCCACCAGCATGATGCCTACGAAAAATTCCAGCAACAGGGCCATCCGGTCGGGGATGGTCAGCCTGAGGGAGATGATCACGATGCCTATGAGGAACAATGTAGCCGTGTGACCCAGTCCCCAAGACACTCCCACCCAAAATGACTTCAAAGGATTTCTGTATTCACCGACGATGGTGGAAACAGCCACCACGTGGTCGGGGTCCAGGGAATGCCGGAGCCCCAGAAGGACACCCAAGCCCAAGGCGGCGACCAGGCCCAATTCGGCCAATTGCTCTTCCATCATGTCTCCTAAAATGCGGGATTGGCTTACACCCGTCCCGTTGCCCTTTTTCCGTGAATATCGCCGGGCTTTTACGCTTTGCCGGAGGCCGGTTGGCAGTCGGAACACACACCTGTAATGGTGAAATGCTCCAGATCCGGTTCGAAGGAGAAATCCGAGATCAACGTCCGGCGGAACTCTTCCAAATAGTGCGGTCCCAGGTTAAAAGCGCCGTTGCACATCCGGCACACCATGTGATGGTGGCGCCCCGAGGGATCGGTGAGTTCGTAGTGCAACCGGTCGCCTATGGCCACTTCGGTCACCACGCCCAAGTCCTTGTAGAGATGGAGGGTGCGGTACACCGTGGCGATGTCCATATAGGGATAGGCGGCCTTGGCCCGGGTAAAAACGTCGTCAACGCCCATATGGGCGTCGCCTTCCGCAACGATCGAAAGGACCAGCAACCTTTGTGGGGTCAGCCGGTGCCCCTTCTTCCGCAGGGTCTCTATTGCCTCTTCGTACTTGGCCATGCTAACTGCCGTTGTTGCAACCATTTGCAATTACGCAGTTTAGCATATGCCCATCGGTTGTCAATACTAGAAACGGCAAAATGTCATCGACTGCAAG
>MUCP01000012.1 GCA_002816875.1 SAR202 cluster bacterium Io17-Chloro-G2 | reverse complement strand
GAGTGGAGACTCGGTTCATTTTGGAGCCCCAGAGGGGATTCGAACCCCTAACCTGTCGATTACAAGTCGACTGCGCTTCCATTGCGCCACCGGGGCATAGAGGATGCCGGGTGGCTAAGACACTATAAAACGGCCCCGTGGTAATGGGGCCGGTTCACCAGGGAGCCTGAGATACGACCTAAATTATAAATATTCAGGAGTAAAAAGTCAATCGTGAGAGGGGCTGAGAACCGGGCAATCGCGTCTTAAATGAGACCGGTTGGCCCAGCTTCGTCACTCCGGCGAACGCCGGAGGTCAAGCGTGCCATTGTTCTCATGGGCAAAGTTCGGTGCTCAAGAAGGTCTCTGGATTCCGGCATGCGCCGGAATGACGGTCAGGGCCGGATGTCAGGAGGCTGCGTCATCCTAAAGGCCTGGGTTAAATCGCGATTGCCCTGAGGCTAAGAATGGCAGATCCCAGGCGGTTCTTGCGGCTGATCTGTTTGGGCTAGCTTGACGGCCCACTCCCCTTATTTTACACTGCTTCGGGGCCTCCTGAGAGGCGTGTGAATGGTATCAGCGCCGCCCAACCGGCAATTATCAGCCAGATTCATGGCTCATGTTGGGCCCAGTGCGTGATTGAGAGTCGATTATCGATGGAGCTAAAGTCCTTTATCAGGGATATTCCAGACTTTCCTGAACCGGGAATCCTCTTTCGCGACATCACTCCGTTGCTTCAAAATACCGCCGCGTTCGCATTCGCTGTGGACCAGCTGCGGGAGCACTTCAACACGTCAGATTTCGACGTGATAGTGCCGATAGAATCCAGGGGTTTTCTATTTGGCGCGCCAATGGCGTATGGAATGGGTAAGCCCCTGGTGCCAGTGCGCAAGCCCGGCAAACTACCTTCGGCCACCCATTCCACCGAATACACCCTTGAGTACGGCACTAATACAATGGAGATTCACGTGGATGGGTTAACCCCTGGGCAAAGGGTGCTGATATTGGATGACCTTCTGGCAACGGGGGGGACGTTGGCGGCGACGGCCCGCCTAGTGGAAAAGGCCGGAGGGGTCATTGCCGGGATAGGCGTCGTGATCGAACTTACCGACCTGGATGGGCGCAGCCAATTGAAAGGGTACGACCTATTTTCTCTGGTTAGATATTGACCCGAGATCCGCAGGCCAGAAAAACAAGGGCAACAATTCGCGCACTTGAGATCGCGGACGGTAATTCCGGGAATTATAATCCCGAACGTCAAATCCCAGGGTTCAAATTCATGTATAGATGGAGTGAAAGATGGCTGATAAAGTCACAGTAGGAAATGTGGAGATCACGGCGGTGCTAGACATGGTGCCGCCATCCCGGGAACCGTCGATGATGTTTCCCACCACCAACGCCGGTGACTGGGCTCAGCACCAGGACGCGTTGGAAAACGGACAGTTGCAACTGTACTACGGCGTTTTCGTGGTCAAGTCCCAGGGCCAGTTGATCTTGGTGGACACGGGAATGGGTCCGGGACCCCATCCGGACCGGGGCAACGTTACCGGCGATCTGTACGAGAACTTACGTCCCGTCTTGGCCTCGCCGGACAATACCCAAAACACCAACATCTCTCCCTCAGACGAGATCGATATAGTGGTCCATACCCACCTCCATGGAGACCATGTGGGGTGGAACCTTCGGTACCAGGGAGGCATGCCCGCTCCGACCTTCCGCCGGGCCAGGTATCTGGTGCCCAAGCTGGATTGGGACCATTTCACCGCAGCCGATGTCATCGACTCGGCGCCTCACGTGAAACTGCAGGTGATGCCCTTGCGGCGGCTGCGGAAGATGGATCTGATAGAAGGTGAACACAACATCACCGATGAAGTGAGCACCTTTCCCACGCCGGGACACACGCCGGGACATCAGTCGATATTGATCAAGTCCCAAGGCCAAACGGCAATCATCGCCGGCGACGTCCTTCATAACAAAGCCCAGGTCCAGGAGCCTGGCTGGTGTGCCGGAGTTGACACGGATAAAGACTTGAGCGCCAAGAGCCGGGTGGATCTGCTAGAGCGGGCGGAACGGGATGATTCGGTCGTGGCGGCCGGGCACTTTGCTCCCGCGGACCATATAGGCAAAGTGGTTAGCCGCGAGGGCCGCCGGTACTGGCAGGGGATTTAACGCAACCGTGTTGGCCCGATCAGCCGGCTGCTCGTGGTAACCACGGCTGTCGCGCTAAGACCACCAAATTGAAACTGTAGATATGGCGTCCGGTGGGCTCGGAAATATAAGTCCCGCCGGGCGCCTTGTATTTTTCGGCCAAGCCGGGTTCAGTTTGGGTCTTCTTCGTAAGAACACTCAGGCCGACCATATCGAAACGGTCACAAGGAGCAATAGCAATGAAACTAGGATTCATCGGCACCGGCAACATGGGGAACCCCATGGCGGCGAACTTGATAAAAGGCGGCCATGAACTGGTGGTCCATGATCTTCGCCGGGAGTCGGCCACCAATCTCCTGGAGATGGGCGCCACGTGGGCTGACAGCCCTAAAGACACGGTCCCCGGCAGCGCCATCGTGTTTACGTCGCTGCCCGTGCCCAGGGATGTTGAAGCCGTGGCCCTGGGAGAGAACGGGGTTCTGGAAGGGGCCACTCCTGAAACCATATATGTGGACCTTTCCACAAATTCCCCAACCATGATCCGTAGCATCCACCAAACCTGCGCTCAGAAGGGCGTTGCCGTGCTGGACGCTCCGGTCAGTGGAGGCGTTTATGGCGCGGCCGCCGGCACCCTGGCGGTAATGGTGGGCGGCGACGAGGGTACTTTCAACAAGGTAAAGCCCGCGCTGGACTCCATCGGCACCCACGTGGTGTATTGCGGTCCCATTGGTAATGGGGCGGTGTGTAAGATCTGCAACAATCTGCTGAGCATGGGCATCGGCGTCTTGATGTCCGAGGCGTTGACCATGGGGGTCAAGGCAGGGGTTGACCTTGCTGTTTTGGCCGACGTCATCGCCAACAGTTCCGGAGGGAACCGGCGGCTGACCGAAAAATTCCCCCGCTTCCTATTCCAGGGCAATTTCGACCCGGGGTTCGCCACTGCGCTGGCAGCCAAAGACGTGCGGTTGGCCACCGATCTGGGGCGGGAGTACGGCATCCCCATGGAGCTGTCCAACCTGGTGGACCAACGCCACGTGGAAGCGATGCTTCGGGGTTGGGGCCCCGAGGATTCCGACGCGGTGGCCAGGATACAAGAGGAAAAGTCAGGCGTGCAGTTGAGATTGCCGGGGGGTTAGACGCCAGTAATTAGCACCGCCAGTAATCAGCACCGGAGGAATATCCGAATGACAACAAACTCAGAAAGGTCCAAGCTCGTGGAGGCCAGCGATACTCTGGAGGCCATCGAAGAATGCTATCGCATGGGCTGGAGCGACGGCCTGCCCGTGATCCCGCCGGTGGACTATAAGGTCCGTGAGATGCTCCAGTATGTGGGCATGACCGGGGAAGAGGAGTTGCTGTCGCTGGACATGCGCCGCCGGGTCCTGACCTCGGAGAACGCCGCCGCCAACGCCGTGATGGCCGGGTGCCTTCCCGAATACTTCCCGGTGCTGGTCGCCACGTTGAAGACCTTGGACGAGGAGAAGAACTTCGTCCACATGGCTTCGGCCTCCACCAGCAGCCCCGCGATCCTAACGCTGGTCAACGGTCCCATCCGGCATCAGATCGGCATGAATTTCCGGGACGGATTGTTCGGGCCGGGTTTCCGGGCCAACTCCTGCGTGGGACGTTCCGTGCGCTTGTGCTTCATGAACGGCTTCGATGCCCGGCCGGGCACCCTGGACCGGGGCACCATGGGCAACCCCAGCAAGTACACCCTGTGCGTGGCCGAAAACGAAGAGGACTCTCCCTGGGAGCCCAACCACGTGGCCAGGGGGTTTCAACCCGATGACAGCTGCGTCACGATCGCGGTGGCCTATAACCCCATAACGGTGAACAACGCCTACGGCCACACCGGCGAGAGCATCTTGCTTTCCATAGCCGACACGTTGAAGTCGGCCGCCCTGGCCTTTCGCTTCCCGTCCCAATGGGTCCTGGCCATCGGACCGGAGCACGCCATAACCTTGAACCAAGACGGCTGGACCCGCCGGAACATCCAGGACTATCTGATGGAGAACGCCGTCCGGCCATTGAGCGAGTTGATCCGTTTGGGCATCGCCCAAGGGCCCGAGAAGCCCGGCGACGACCAATTGTTCCGCCATTGCGCCAGAGACCCCGAGGACATCTTGGTATTCATGGGCGGCGGCACCGGCGGGCGCAATAGTTCCATACTGGACACGACGGGATACCGGATCCGCACCACCAAGATAGACACGCCGGCGGTTTAGATGCCGCCGGAGCCGCCGTACACTCACCTTTGCAACCGGTCAAGCGGCGTGTATGATGGTAGGAGCTTCAAAACGGGACTCATTTCCCCTATGCCAGACATTAAAGGAGGCATCATGGCGGAGACTGTAACGGTAAGGAACATGCGGTTGGTGAACCCCACTGGCACCGATCTGTCGTCGGGAGAATTTCACCTTAACGACCGCCCCGCCGACCTCAACGGCATGACCTTGGGTTTGTTGGAGAACCACAAGGCCAACTCCGATAAGGTCCTGCATATTTTGGGCACCATGCTCAAAGAGAAGTACGACCTGAAAGACGTGGTCTACTTGAGCAAACACAGCGCATCGCTCCCCACCAAGCCGGAAACGGTCCAGCAGTTGCTCGACAAAGTGGATGTGTTGATCACCGGGATAGGCGATTGAGGCAGCTGCAGTTCGTGCAGTGTGCACGACGGGATCGAGATGGAGAGGTTGGGGATACCCACCGCGTCCATAATCACCCACGTTTTCCTGAATACGGCCAAAGCCATGACCCGCATGATGGGCGTGCCCGATTACCAGTTCGTGGTGGCCCAGCATCCCCTGTCCAGTTTGACCGACGAGGAATGTCAGCAACGGGCCGAAGAGATCGCTCCGGAGGTGGAGCGGATCCTCGTGGGCAGCGCCGCTAAACAGGCAGTGTAGCAGGGCCGGTAACCGTTAACTCTGCACCTCTAGAAAGGGGCGGCATTGTCCGCCCCTTTCTGCTTGTTTGGCGGCTCAGGTCACGGGGAGTTGAAGGTCACGATGCCGGCCCTTGTGGTTGAGGGTGGACTGCCCTTGTGATAAAATATGGCCGATTGTTACCGAATTCACGAACTTTTCTTCCCTTGGTTTCCCTAATCTCTTTCATTGGAAACTCCTCCAGGAGCTCCGCCCATGGACCGGCTCAGGCAGACCATAACCGAAGCGGTCCACGGCCAATCCCAGCCCACAGTAACAGTACTCTCCAGCCTCTTGGCGGTGCAAGACGCCATCGGATACATTCCAAAGGAAGCCTTGGAAGAGGTCGCTGCCTTCACCGGAAAAACGGTGAACGACATCTGGGCGGTGGCGTCCTTCTACCCTAATTTTAAGTTTGAGCCTCTTTGCCAGCACACGGTGGAGGTTTGCTGGGGCACGACCTGTCACCTGGTGGGGGCGATGCCGGTCATGAAATCTGTGCTGGATACGGCGGGTTTGCGTGAGGCGGGCGACACCCCGGATAAATTCTTGTCCGTAGGCTACAACACCTGCCTGGGCGCCTGTTCCCAAGCGCCGGTGATATCCGTCAACCACCGGCTTGTGGGCCGGGTTTCTCCGGAAACCGCTGCCCGAAGGGTATCCGGCCTATCGGCCCTGCCAAAACCAGAAGACGGCCATGGCCAATAGTTTGCAGCGCGGTGGAGGACAGGTCTCCCTCGGAATGGGATGCCAGGCGCCTAACTGTGTTGTTAAGGTCCGAAGGTTGAATTCTTAAGATGGTCCTCAGCTACCAAGATATAAATGCCCAGGCCGGTTCCCGATGGCGAAGTTTGACCTCCGGAAACCTGCCCTGGGTTCGCGTGGGCTCGGCTCTGTGCGGCCAGGCTGCCGGTTGCGAGGAAGTGCTGGATGCCCTGGAATCAGCCATGGAACGCCATGGAGTGGAGGGCAACGTTAGCCACGTGGGTTGCCTGGGCCTTTGTTTCGCCGAACCATTGCTGGACGTGCAGTTTCCCAACGGTCCCCGCATCTTCTACGGAAACGTGACCCCCGAATCAGTGAATAGGATCGTCTCCGTCCATCTTCGGGAGGGCAACCCAGTGACCCCTCTAGCCCTGGGGTTCCTGAGCAACCCCGATGCCGCCGCGGGAGAAGAGCCGCCCGAGGGTATTCCCGATCTGAATCTGCATCCCATGCGTGTCTTGGAGAAGCGGATAGCCCTGCGCAACGCCGGCAACATAGACCCTGGCGATATCTACCAATACCTGGCCGTTGGCGGTTATCAGGCGCTGCACAAAGCCCTGACCTCCATGACCCCGGAGCAAACCCTGGAGGAGGTCGCTACAGCGGGACTCAGGGGGCGTGGCGGGGCCGCGTTTCCCGCCGCAACGAAATGGCGATTCTTATCGGGTTCCAACGCGCCGGTTAAATACATCCTTTGCAATTGCGAAGAAGGGGACCCCGGCGCTTTCAATGACAAAGCGATTGTCGAAAGCGACCCCCATACCCTGGTTGAGGGGATATTGCTGGCCGGTTACGCCACCGGGGCCGCCCACGGCTATATCTTCATACGCCACGGCCACGATGGGCCGATAGAGCGGGCGCGAGAGGCGGTCCAGCAGGCTCAGGAATTGGGGATCCTAGGAAACAGCATCTTTGGGTCGGATTTCGACTTTGAACTGGAAGTCGCCCTCACCGGAGACTCCTACGTTGCTGGAGAGGAAACCGCCCTGATGGATGCCATCGAGGGTGGCCGGGCCATGCCCCGCTACCGGCCCCCATTTCCCGCTCAGGTGGGCCTCTTCGGCAAGCCCACCAACATCAACAACGTCAAAACCCTGTCCTACGTTCCCGAGATCATTTCCCAGGGCGGGGAATGGTTCGCGGGGATAGGCCACGAACAAAGTACCGGCACCGCCATCCTCTGCCTGACAGGCGACCTGAATTACACCGGCATGGTGGAGCTGCCCATGGGTGTGAGCCTGAAGGACGTGCTCTTTAATGTGGCCGGGGGTGTACCCGGCGGCAAGGACCTGAAGCTGGTGCAGACCGGCGGTCCCCTGGGTGGCGTCCTGGGCGCGGAAGACGTGGACCTGTTGCTGGACTTTGAGGTTTTCCGCAACGCCGGCGCCATTCTGGGGTCCGGCGGGATCATCGCCGCCGACGAAGACACCTGCGTGGTGGATCTGACCCGTGCCCTCATTGCCTTCTGCCAGTACGAGTCATGCGGTAAATGTTTCCCCTGCCGCATGGGCATGAGCCACCTGCTGGAGGTGTTGGAGCGCATCTGCCGGCTGGAAGGCGGCGCGGAAGACCTGGCCTTGATGCGCAACATCGGAGAGAACATGCAGGCCGGCTCCCTGTGTGGCCACGGGCAATTGGGGTTCAATCCGGTATCGTCCGCCCTGAAGTACTTTGGAGATGAGTTCGACGCCCATATCAATGGCCGGACCTGCCCTACCGGGCGCTGCCTGGCCTCCCGGTACTCTCCCTCCCAAACCCGCAGATGATTTCAGCCCAAGGTTGATCACAAATCACTTTTGAAGACAAGCTTGGTTCCCAGGGCCGACCCGATGAGAGCTTATATCGACGCTAACCCAATCTTTGGCGAACCAAGACCTTTGAGATTCTAAGCGCACCACTGAGAGCGTTGAAATGGCTGATGAGATCACCATCACCATAGACGGTGTTGAGGTAAAGACCCAGGCCGGCAAGATGGTCCTGGATGCCGCTATCGAGGCCGGCGTGTACGTGCCCTATCTTTGTTACCACCCCGGCATGAAGCCCTACGCCGCCTGCCGGATGTGCGTGGTAAGTGTGGAGGGAGGCCGAGGCTTTCCCGCCGCCTGCACCCTGCCGGTACAGGACGGCATGAAGGTCCACAGCGAGACCGGGGATGTCCATCAGTTGCGCAAGTCGGTGATGGAGATGTTGATCGCCGAGCATCCCGACGGTTGCCTTACCTGTCACAGGGTCGATATCTGCGGCCCCGACGACGTGTGCCTTCGCCACGTTTCAGTCAATGACCGGTGTGTCACCTGTCCCAAAAACGAACGCTGCGAATTGAAGGACACAGTGCGTTATCTGGGTATGAGCCTGGAATCGCCCTTGGAATATAAATACCGGGGTATCCCGCTGGAAGTAGGCGACCCTTTCTACGACCGGGACTACAACTTGTGCATCGTTTGCGGGCGGTGTGTGAGAGCATGCGAGGAACTGCGGGGAGACGACGCCATCTGTTTCACCGAGCGCAGCGGCACGGCCTTGGTGGGCACATCCTTTGGCACCTCTCTATTGGAGTCGGGCTGCGAATTCTGCGGCGCGTGCATCGATGTCTGTCCGGTGGGGGCGCTGACCGAAAGGGACCACAAATGGGAAAAGGCGGCCAAGGTGGAGCGAACCATCTGTCCCCACTGCCCGGTGGGCTGTCAGATGAACCTGGAGATCAGTTCCCGTGGAAAACTGATCAGGGCCGTGCCGGAGCTAAACTCACCGGCCAACCGGGGTCAAGCCTGTTTCAAAGGTAAGTTTGGACTGGAGTTCGTAAATAATCCAGGCGCGTTGGAAACCCCTCTGGTCCGCCGCGGCGGCCAGTTGGTGGAGGCCACGTGGGACGAAGCCCTGGATCTTCTGGCCGAAAAATTGAGCGCGTATAAAGGGGATTCCTTCGCCCTGCTCACGGCGGCCGACGGCACCAATGAGGAAAACTATCTGGCCCAAAAATTCGCCCGGACTGTCATGGGCACCAACAACGTCGACCAAAGTTCCAACACCCATCCGGAGTTGGTGTTGGCATTGGAGAGCTCCCTGGGTTACGCCGCGGCCACCAACTCCATCTGGGAGTTGGAGCATGCCGGATGCACCCTGGTGTTCAACACCAACGTCACCGAGGAGCAAAACGTAGTGGCCGTCCCCATAAAACGGGCAGCCAAAAATGGCGCCAAACTCCTGGTCATCGACCCCCGGGAGGTGGAGCTCACCCGCTACGCAACCCTGTGGCTGCGTCCGGCCCCAGGTTCGGAACTGCTGTTGCTTGGGGGCATACTGCGGTCGTTGGTCGACCAGGGGCTGGAAAAGGCAGATTGGCTGGAAGAACACTGTGAAAGCCCGGCCACCCTGCGGTACGCAGTCAACAATCTGGACATGGATGAAGTGGTCCGCGCCACCGGTGTCTCTCAAGAATCCATCACCGAGGCCGCCCGGATTTATGGCGAGGCGGACACCAGCGCCATCGTCTACGGGCTGGACAACGTCTCACGCCAACTCCAAAGGGATTGCGTACGCGTCCTGGCAGATTTGGCCCTGGTCACCGGAAACCTTGGCAAACCGGGAAGCGGCCTCTACCCCATGCGGCGGGCAGCCAACGAGCAAGGCGCCTGGGACACCGGCTGCATCCCGCACCAGCTCCCTGGCTACCGGCGGGTGGACGATGCTGACGCCCGGCGGGAAGTTGAAGACATTTGGGGATGCGCTATTCCCGAAGCCCCCGGTCTTGGCCTTTACAGCGCGTTGGAAGCCGCAGCCAACGGCCAGGTCAAGGCTATCCTCCTCCTCGGAGACGGCGCCTCGCTGGATGATCTGGAACTAGAATCCGGCGGCAATGGGCTGGCGGCCCTTGGCGGTCTGGAATTTTTGGCGGTCCACGCATCCCATCTCAGCCCGGCCGCCCAAAGGGCCCACCTAGTACTCCCAAGGGTCACCTTTGCCGAAAAAGAAGGGACCTTCACCAACCTGGAAAGGCGCATACAGCGTCTTCGGCCGGCGTTGCAAAGCAGCAACCATGGGACCAGGCCCGATAGTTGGTTGATATGTGAGGCGGCGAACCGGATGAACGCTTCCGGCTTTAACTTAAGGTCCGCGGCTGAGACAATGGATGAGATCGCCAGGCTAACACCTATTTACGGGGGCGTTTCCTACGCGAGGTTAGAATCGGAAGGGAAAATGATCTTGCGCACCAATGCGGAAAGCCCTCAGCCGACGCAGGTGCTCTACGCCGGGAAGGAGTATTCCGGCATCCAGTGGCCCTGCCCGGATGCTGACCACCCAAGTACGCCGGTGCTGTATCAAGATGGATTTCCCTTGGAAAAAGCTCAACCCGTCACCCCCGAGTTCCGTCTCGACGGCCGGCAGCCCAGCCTGGAATTCCCGGTGTGGTTGGTTCCCGGCCGGGTCTTGTTGCAGGCCGATAGGGAGATAGAAGTGGTCAAGGGGCGGCGTAACCAAATCGTCCGGGAGGAACGCCTCGAATTAAACCCCGCGGATGCCCATTCCTGGGCCATAGAGGCCGGGGACAGGTTAGAAGTGCAAACCGCCGGCCCACGCCTGGAGGGTGTGGCTTGGCTAACCGATTCGGTGCCCGCGGGCGTGATTGCCACCACGGGTTTGTTTGGACAATTGGCGGTGGACCTCCAGTCCAGCGAGGAGTGGGACCCGGCTTCCAGGGTCCCGGGGTTGCGGATCGTACCGGCGGCGCTGGTCAAAGCTGGTGGGCCATCCGAACCTGTTGAACCGGATAACTCCAGTGGGGAACCTGGGGAATGAAGTTGTCGAATCCTTTACAGCACCGGGAAGCCGGTCAGGGCATCCCCGGCGGTGTAAGGCAAGCCACGGCTCGGAGGGAAAATGGCTCATGGTCACAAGTGCTGGAAGAAGCGAAGAATAAGCCGTTGGCAGGAAGGGCAGGATAGTGCTTAAAGTGAAATTACCCACGGCTAAGCTGGCGGAACGCTCAGACATCACCAGCGATCTGATGATCATTAAACTGGAGCCTGAAGAGGGCCCTTTCGTCTTCAAGCCGGGTCAATACTGCACCCTGGGGTTGGAAGGCATCGAGCGGGCGTATTCCATCGTCTCGGCGCCCCACGAGCCGTTTCTGGAGATATTCGTTGAGCTGGTTCCCGACGGCGCTTTGACGCCCCTTTTGTGGAAGATGAACTCGGGAGATACCATCTCCATTCGGCCCCGCCCCAAAGGCTTATTTCTGTTAGACCGTAAGGTGCATCACCATTTCATGCTGGCCACCGTAACCGGGGTAGCCCCATACATCAGCATGATCCGCAGCTACCTCCACGACGGAGGAGAGGGCCATAAATTTTACGTGTTGCTGGGGGCCAGTTACGCCGACGAACTGACCTATGACAAGGAGTTGGCCGAAATGGCCGCCCAGCATCCCTACGTTATAAAATTCGTGCCCACGGTGAGCCGTCCCGGTGAGGAGCGCAACTCAGAGTGGACCGGCGTCAAGGGGCGGGTCAATGCCGTTGCCGAGGAATTCCTGGAAACATTTGAACTGCCCATGGACGACACCAGGGTTTACACCTGTGGCCATCCAGGGATGATCGAAGACGTGAAAGCCAAGATCCCGCCCAAGGGCTGGAAATTCATCGAAGAGCGGTTCTGGAAGGCGTAAACCGGGTCATATCCGGCGGCCACGGAAACCTTGCGATAAAACCTTGTGAATATGGGTGGGCGCCCATCAACCATCGGTCATGGCGAGCTCCGGCCACCGCAGGCTGATCAGGATAAGCTAGTCGACCCATGACTCTCGGGCCTGAGCATACTTCAACCTTAGGCGGATGCTGTCATTGATGGACAGTCCTTCGACAAGTTCAAGATGAGTGGTTTTGGTGCTCAGTGATGGCTAACAGCCGCCGGCCAAGGAGGCGAGCCTCGCGGCCGGCGACCCGAAACCAGCCGGCCCGGCCTCACACTGCTCATGGTGACCCCGATGCAATTGGGGCGAACCACTGCCTCGGCACAGCGGATACCGCAACCTCTGACGGCGGTCCATCGTCAGAGCATGTCGAACCACCAACGGCGGATTTGATTTATCCCTGGGAAATCAAGCTTTCCACCCATTCCCCGCGGCGGGCCCTCCATTACAGGCTGGCCGGCTTATGGATCGAGGTTTGGCGGCTGCATTTGCCTGATGGCGCCCTATCTGGCCCCTAGATAAGCCGGTTCTGAACCGAGCCGAAGTCCCCAAGGCCAACGGAAAACCAAGACTGGTTACCCATTGTAAGACTGCGCTGTCATGGCGACGCTTCCCCCAGGGTCTCCCGTGGGATAGAATTGCTGGCGTAATCGTCTAACGTAATTTTCTAGCTAGCCGGTCAGATCGTGGGTGGTTTGTGACGCCGATCCGCCGCCAATATCTCAAGGTCAAACACTCTTATCCCGACGCCATCGTCCTGTTCCGGTTGGGGGATTTTTACGAGACCTTCGACGACGACGCCCGCATCGCCGCCCAGGAACTGGAGATTACCCTCACCTCTCGCAGCATGGGCAAGGACCTCCGCGTTCCCATGGCCGGGGTGCCCGCCCACTCGCTGGAGAACTACCTGGCCCGTTTGATCAAACGGGGACACAAAGTGGCCATCTGCGAGCAACTCACCGAGCCCTCGGCCTCCAAAGGCCTAGTTGACCGGGGCGTGGTCCGGGTGGTCACGCCGGGCACGGTCACCGAGCCGGCCCTTCTGGCGCAGAACTCTAACAATTACCTGGCCGCGGTGGTGGAGGAAGGCGGATCAGCCGGGTTGGCCTACGCAGATATCTCCACCGGGGAGTTTGCCGCCACCCAATTGGACCCTCGCCGCCTGGCCCTGGAACTGGAACGGATCGGCGCCGCCGAGGCGCTGACCCCGGCGGCCGAGGAGCCGCCTTTGTGGGCCTCCAACGGGGATGGCATATCTGGATGTATGTTGACCCAGGTGGAACCATCGGCTTTTGACCTAGAAAGCTGCACCCGCGACCTTCTGTGCCTGTACGGGATCCTGTCTCTGGAGTCCCTTGGCTGCCAGGATTTGCCCTTGGCGGTCCGCGCCGCCGGGGCCATCCTCCACTATTTGGGACTGACCCAAAAACAGTCTGAACTGCCGCTGGCTAATCTGGCGGTGTACTCCACCCAATCGTTCATGACCCTGGACGTGCAGACCCGCCGGAATCTAGAGTTGTTTCAAGCGGGACGCTGGGGCACGGGGCAATTGTCGTTGCTTTCCACCCTGGACCAGACCCGCACGCCCATGGGCGGCCGACTGCTGCGCCGGTGGCTGGGCCAGCCGCTGTTGGAAGTCGAACCCTTGGCTCAACGGTTGGACGCGGTGGAATATTTCTTTCAGGATGCCATTCTCAGGGCCAATACGTCTGCTTTGCTGCGTAAGATCCCCGACCTGGAACGGATTCGGAGCCGGGTGCAAGCGGGCTCCGTGCTTCCCAGGGATTTGGTGGCCATGGCCCATGGGCTAGAGGCCGTGGACGAACTGTCCCGGCTGTTGGCCAAAGACCCCAGCGCCGCCGCACCCGAGGTTGCTAACGGGCCAGGCCCCCAAGACCAGGCAGACCGGTCCGCCGGTGCGGTGGAATGGCTTCGGCGGCAACTCACGCCGCTGCCGGACGTGTCTGCCCTTATTCGAACCGCCATCGTCGCCGAGCCATCGGGCGCGGTGGGCGATGGCAACGTCATCCAGGAAGGGTTCGCGCCGGAGTTGGACCAACTGAAATCCGGGGCCAGCGACGCCCGCCGGTTCATCGCGGGTTTGGAACAGCGGGAGCGGGATAGGACTGGGATCAGGGGCCTGAAAGTAGGATACAACCAGGTGTTTGGCTATTACATCGAGGTGAGTAAGGTGAATTCCGGGCAGACGCCCGACGACTACATTCGGCGCCAGACCCTGACCCACGCAGAGCGGTACATAGTTCCCGAACTGAAGGAGTACGAGTCCCTGGTGCTAAACGCCAGGGAACGTATCGAGGAGACCGAGCGGGCCATCTACCGCCGGGTGTGCGCCCAGGTGGGGGAGTCGGGCGGGGCCATAACTGCCCTGGCCCAGGCGGTGGCTCAGGCCGACGTTTTTGCCAATCTGGCCGAGGTGGCAGTGAATCACGGATATGTCCGGCCCGAGTTGAATTTGGGCAACACCATAGCCATTCAGGCCGGCCGCCATCCCGTTGTCGAGCTAGTGCTGGACCCCGGGGCCTACGTTCCTAACGACGTCAGCCTGGTGACGGGCGAATGCCCTGTTGTCGTGCTCACCGGGCCCAACATGGCCGGAAAGTCCACATTCATCCGCCAGGTGGCCATCATCACCCTCATGGCACAGATCGGCAGCTTCGTCCCGGCGTCCCAGGCCACCATCGGATTAACGGACCGCATCTTCACCAGGGTCGGCCTGCAAGACGATCTGGCCACCGGCCAGTCCACCTTCATGGTGGAGATGGTGGAGACGGCCGCCATCTTGAACCAGGCGACCTCCAGGTCCCTGGTGATCCTCGACGAGGTCGGCCGGGGCACCAGCACCTATGACGGGTTGTCCATCGCCCGGTCTGTGATCGAGCACCTTCACAACGACCCCCGGTTGGGTTGCAAGACCCTGTTCGCCACCCACTACCATGAACTCACCGGCCTGGCCGGCATCCTGCCGGGTGTGCGCAACTTTAGCGTGGCGGTGGCCGAGGAGGACGGCGACGTGGTGTTCCTACACCGAATAGTGCCCGGAGGGGCCGACAAGAGCTACGGCGTCCACGTGGCCCAGCTTGCCGGGTTGCCCAGGGGGGTTGTGAACCGGGCCTGGGAGGTGCTGGAAGACCTGGAGCGTGACGGCCACCAGATCACAAGCCCCGGCAAAGGAAAGAAAACCGTGGCGCCGGCCCAGCAGATGCAACTGTTTAATCCAGCGGATACGATGGCCGACCAGTTGCGCCGGTTGGATATACCAAACCTTACCCCTTTGGAAGCGATCAATAAACTCTACCAACTACAGGAACAATTACGTGAATCCGAAGGCTGCGAATCGCGAATCGCCCTTGACCAATAGAAACCGGTTCGAACGATGGTTCGCCCCGATTGCATCGGGGTCACCACGACCAGTAAAAATGCCTGAATCCGTTCGCCCTGAGCTTGTCGAAGGATTGGTTGTTAACAACAGCCGGTGGCCAACCACTAACTCCGCCGTGGAAGTGCGGCAGGTTGACGCAGAACGGCATGTGGATCAGAACCGTTGGGCCTCACTTGCCCAGAGGTCACCCGAATCAGGTTCGTGCCGAACCCGGGTCATACAATGAAGGCAACTACTATCGAGAGGTTGATATGAGCGACAAGGTTACACTCTACTGGTGGCGTAGTTGATCGTCCTGCCGCAAGGTAAGAGAGTTGCTCTTACAAAGAGGTATGGAAGTCGAAGAGCGGGACTTCTTCAAAGAGCCGTTTAGCCGGGATGAGCTGCAGGCCCTGGCTAAAGAAGAGGGCCTGGGCAATCTGTTCGCCCGGCGCAGCCCAAGCCTGAAAAAGTTGGGCCTCGACGGACAAGACCTCCCGGAAAGCCAGATGATGGACCTCATGCTCCAAGAGCCCAGATTGATTCGCAGGCCCCTGGTTCGCATCGGCGGCAAGCTGGTGGTGGGAGCCAGTATGAAGGTCATGGAGGCCGCCCTGGCGGGTTAGGACTAGCTAGATCCGGGGATCGGTCCACAAAGATGCGAACCCGTGACGGCCAGGGGGTGAAGAGGGACCTATTTTGCTTGCGGGTTAGCGTGTTATCGTCGCCTTCGTTACGATATAATGTGTGGCGTTATGTTGCCGGCCCGAGGGCAGGGGCAATATTCCAGCTTGCTAAAAAGGACTTCATATCGTAAATGAAGATATTTTTCGATGTCGACTACACCATCCTCGGCCTGGATGACAGCCTGCGGCCGGGCACCATCGAAACCCTGACACAGCTTAAAGATGACGGCAACGAGATATATATATGGTCCGGCATGGGGGAACGCTGGGAAGTTGTGGAAAAACACAACCTGAAGCCCCTGATCAACGGAGTCTACGAGAAACCAACCCACCATTTCCATGAGCGTTTGGAGGAGTTGGGTGTGCCCTTTGAGCCAGAATTCGTCATCGACGACTACCCCGAAGTGGTTGCCGCTTTCGGGGGTGTCTGGGTGCCGCCTTACTTCTTCAAGCGCAGCTTCGACCAGCAGATGGACCGCATCTACCGCATAGTGCGAGACTTCATCACCACCGGTACCTCTGAAGACAAGCAGTACCGGGCCAAGGGTTCCACAGTACCTCTTTTTTAAGGCAAAGCCATGCCCATAAAGTTGCTTCCGCCGGACCTGGCCAGCAAGATCGCCGCTGGCGAAGTGGTGGAACGCCCGGCGTCGGTGGTTAAAGAGTTGGTGGAGAATTCGTTGGACGCCGGCTCTTCTCACATCACCGTCGAGATCCAAGGTGGCGGCATTCAGCAGATACGCATCACCGACGACGGCCACGGCATTCCCGGGGACCAGGTGGAGCTGGCCTTCCAGCGTCACGCCACCAGCAAGTTGGAGAGCCAGGAGCAATTGGAGGCCATGAGCACCCTGGGGTTCCGGGGTGAAGCCCTGCCCAGCATTGCCGCGGTCTCAGAACTAACCCTCACCACCCGTCCGGCCGAATCCGGCGCTGGGCACACGGTGCGTCTAAAATGGGGCGACTTCACCCATTCCGGCGCCCAGGGAGCAGCGGAAGGCACCTCGGTAACGGTGTCGGACCTCTTCGGCAACCTTCCCGCCCGCCGTAAATTCTTGCGCACGACTTCCACCGAAGCCTCCCGAGTTCAGGAACTGGTTAGCCGCTATGCTCTGGCTTATCCCCAGACACGGTTTCAACTGACCGTCGATGGCAAGCAGCAGTTGCTCACCCCGGGCAGCGGCAGTCCCAAAGACGCCCTGGCGGCGGTATACGGCGCGGGCGTGGCGGAACATATGCTGGAGGTCCACGGAGAGGCTGCCGAGTCGGGCTATGGGGTGGACGGGTTCATCAGCCCTCCCGGCCTGAACCGGGCCAACCGCACCCATATGACATTTTTCGTCAACCGGCGTTGGATCCAAAGCCGAATGCTTTCTTTCGCCCTGGAAGAGGCGTACCACGGCCTGCTGCCGGAAAGGCGTTATCCCCTGGCGGCGTTAAACCTGGACATCCCCTACAGCCAGGTGGACGTCAACTCCCATCCCTCCAAACGTGAAGTCCGCTTCCACCAGGAAGGCAAGGCTTTCTCCACGCTGCAACGGGCGGTGCGGGCGGTTCTGGTGGCTGATTCTCCCGTGCCCCAGATGCGGCCGCCGCAGCCGGCGCCAGGCCATGCGGCTGCCGCGGCGCCTTCGTTCTTTCCGCGTATCTCTTTCGGCGGCCAAGGCGGAGGCCGAGGTGGAGGCCAAGCCGGCGGGGAACAAGGCAGTGGCGGCCACGATGTACCCTATCCATCCCAACTGGAAACGTTAGATCCAGCCATGCCCAGGCCCGCTGGTCCGGCCCTCAAAGTCGTGGGCCAACTAAAATTGACCTATATCGTAGCGGAAGGCCCGGAAGGGATGTTCCTGGTGGACCAGCACGCCGCCCACGAGAGAGTATTGTTCGACCGGTTGAGGCAAGGGTCCCAAGAGAAGGAGCCCCTGTCCCAGCCCCTGTTGGAGCCGGTAGCGGTGGAATTGTCGCCGGCTCAGGTGGATGTCCTTCGGGAACATGGCGGATTTTTAAAAGATTACGGCTTCGGGGTGGAGCATTTCGGGGACAACAGCTACCTGCTGCGGGCGGTGCCCGGCGTCCTCGCCTCACAAGGCCAAGGAGACCCTGGAAAATCCCTGGTGGATGTGCTGGACATGGTGGCCTTTGAAGGGATGCTGCGGCAGCAAGAAGACGTCCTAGCGGCGTCCATCGCCTGCCACGGCGCCATCCGGGCCGGCAAGGGCCTGACCGAAGGCGAGATGACCTCTCTGTTGGAGCAATTGGAGGCGGCCGACAATCCCCACACCTGCCCCCACGGCCGCCCGACCATGATCCATTTCAGCTCCTACCACATGGAGCGGGAGTTCGGCCGGCGGTAGGTTACAACGGGCTGTTGATTTAGAATCCCATTCCAGAAAGCCCAACGTCGATGGTTTGATGGGCCCGCCCAGTGCTGGGGAGAGGGTCGGTTTACCCAGGGTTAGATTCAAGTCCGCCGTGTGCGTTTCGACGGGCTCACCATGAGCGGAGTTCGGTTGGGGCGATTGCTCATGCGTTTACGATGGGCAAGCTAATCCGATAAATCAACGCCCCGCATGCCATAACCTATTGCGGATGACCAAAACCGCTCATCCTGAGCTTGTCGAAGGACCAGTTCTTAATAGAGGCAAGCGCCAATGATCGAAGTAACTGCAAACTTCATCGCCGTGGTTCGACAAGCTCACCATGAGCGGGAGTGGGTCTCGCAAATCTAGGGGCTGCTGCAGGCCGGGGACCGAGACCAATCGGCAGCGGGTATTCGCTAGCGGGGGTGGAAGATGGAGTCCTCTTCCGGCATACCGTCCTTTGATGCCGTGGCCTGGCCGGTCTTGTTTCGCCCCCAGGAGAAGAACGGGACGGAAACGAGGGCTAGGGCTGCGGTGCCCAGGCCCAACTTGGCCAGGAAGTTGCGGCGGGATTGGCCTTTGGTTTGGGAAGGGGAACTCTCGTTTGCCACGGTGGGCTCCTTTGGATGAGCTACGGCCCAGGCGTGGGCCGTTGATTGCCGATAAACATGACCTGGGAACGTTAGCCGGTTGGTCCCGGTACAAATGACACCATAGATTCTATCTGGTACCGATGAAAATGCAAAGGCTCTGATGAGAGCTTTAGGGCGTCAAGCCCCTTTTTGGTCATCCAACACCATCTGGGCCACCCTTCGGCCCATGCGCACCGAATAGTTAGTGCCCCGGTCTTCGGGGTATATCTGGGTGGTGTTGGCCAGGTAGAGGTCCTTGATGGGCGTCCGGTGGTCGGGTATGCGCTGGCTGTAGTTCACTCCGATTATGGGTTGTGCTCCATCCACCTTGTGATGGTGGTAATCCAAGATCCAGGAACGTTCGAACTCGGGATTGATCTTCTGCAGGTGGGGGATGAAATCCTCCAAGAGTTCGTCACCGGTTTTCTGGTACATCTCGCTGTCCCGGCTGGGGTAGTTGCTGAAATACACGATGTGCCTGCCGCCGTACAGGGATCGGTCGATCATGTTGGTGTGCTCGATGACTGCCACGAAGGGAAGGTCTCGGTCGGCTACGTTCAGCCAGTATTTGGACGAGAGGGGCCGGTCCAACTCCAGGATCATCAACACCGCCGACAGGTATCTGGTGCTCTCAAGAAGTTCACGGTAGTCCTGGGGCAGCTCAGGAACCAGTCTGGTAAAGACGTATGAGGGCGTGGTGGCGATGACCGCGTCGTATGTCTTTACTTCAGGGTCTTGGCCCTCCAACTGGATTTCCAGCCCCTTGGCCACCCCGCCTTCAACCGAGATCCGGTTGACCGACGCCGAAAGGTGAACCTGTCCGCCTTGTTGGACCACGCGCTGGCCCAAAACGTCGAAAACCTCGCCGAAGCTTCCCATGGGGTATCCCAGGCGCTCTTTCTGCAAGCCTTTCCCCCGGGAGGCAACCCGAAGATAGATTTTGCCCCATAGCCATGTCATGCTTACCTGGTCGAAGTATTCGCCGAACTTGCCCCGGAGCAAGGGCTCCCAGATCACCTGGTATACCCGCTCCCCCATGTGGTTCACGATCCAGTCCCTGGCGGTGATGTTTTCGAACTTACGCCAGTTGGAGGTCTTTTGAAGGACAAAGGTCCAAAAACCCACCCGCAGCCTCTGGGCTAGAGACAAGGGTGTGAACCGCAACAGGTCCATCGGTGTGGCGAAATCCCAGATCCTGCCTCCGTAGTAGACGCCCACCTTGGATTCCAACCATTCAAGCTTGTCTCCCAGACCCAGCTCGTGGATCAGGTCCACCATGTCGGTGTCGCTGACGAACAGGTGGTGATACCCTTTTTCCAGTTGGCCTCCGCCCACCGGAAATGTGGAAGCCTGGCCCGCCAAAAATGGGGCCCGCTCGAACACCTCTGCGTGGTGGCCCCTCTTGGTCAGCTCGTAGGCAGCCGCCAGCCCCGCCGCGCCGCCGCCGATGATTCCAACCTTCACTATAGGCCCTCGCTGGGCCCGGAGAGTTCAGTTGACGTTGAAAGGACGGCTTCAGATCCTGAGACCTTCGGCGCTGACGTGAGTTGTTTGAGGGATATGTTTTGGGCGAATAAAAGCGCCAACCCCACCAGGTTGACGGGCAGCCACAACGCAACGATATGCAGGAATCCGGCGTAAGCTCCGGCCACGGAAGCACCAGCTCCCAGAGCCACGAGAGTCTGCTGAGCCACCAATTCGAAGGGACCGATACCTCCCATGGCAGTGGGCAATGACGTCACCAGGTTTGATGTCGCGGTAAGCAACAACGCGGCCAGCACAAACACCCAGATCGAAGGGAATAAACCGTCCAGTCCAAAAGAATACCCGACTAGCAAGTACATGGAGCTTTCCAGCAGCCAGATTGGGATGGAAAACAGCAGCAGGACCAGATGCTTGCCCGGAGAATTTAGGATTCCCAAGCCCTCGATGAAAGCGTGGACCAGGTCGCGGACCTTATCTCTGGCCCCGGCGGTGGGCGCCAGACGTAAAAACCAACCGGCCAGGGCCCCGTCGGCGGAGGTTTTGGCCAGGAGCGTCAACACCAATAATGCGGCCACAAAGATGGCCACCACCCCGGCGGCCAACACGGAGGCGGCGCCGCCGGAAAGGTTCCCGTAGCCTTGGAACCGGCCAAGCATCAACAACACCGGTGCGGCGACCACCGCGAACAACAGCAGGGTCAAGCCGTCGTAAACCCGTTCCACCATCACCGTCGCCAGGGCCGTGCTGGCGGGGCAATTCTCCCTTTGGGAGAGATAGTAGGATCGTACCAATTCTCCCAGCCGGGCGGGTAAAAGGTTGTTGGCCATGTACCCGATGACCACCACCGGATATAACCGCCTCACTCGAAAGGACGCGATGGGAGACAGCAGGTACCGCCAGCGGACCGCCCGGAAATAGACGGCTATGAAGTACACGGTCACGGCCGGAATCACGTAAAGGTAGTTGGCCTGCCGCAGGGACTGCTTGATTTCGCCGAAATCCACCTGGTAAACCAGGATGCCCAGGAACAGGACACTGACCGCAGCGCCGATCCAGAAGCGCCAATCACGCAAAAACAAACGATCTGTTCCCTTGCCAGGTTAATTTCGTCTCGCCGGTCTGCCTATCGTTGGTGCGTAGTGACGGGGACAACACGAGGGTGCCAGTATAATTGAGGCTGGTTGGGCCAAACAAGCCAAAGTTCCGGGCAATGTGACACGCAATGGCCACGGGGTCAGGGCAGGTAACTGTAATACTTGGCGTCGTACCAGTCCCGTTCCAGCTGCCTGAACAACCAGTAGTCTAGAACTCGGAACCAGGAATCGCGGCTGATTGCAGAGGACCGGAAGAACCCCAGGTCTTTAGTGAATTGCTCTTTGCTGGGAACTCCGCGAAATCCCCAAAATGAACCTTCGGCCTGGCGGTTCTCGTCGGGCCTCCTATAGCTCTCGGGGAACCACAGCAGGTTTTGCAGGGGTCCCCGCTTCTCGAACTGCGCCAGGTATTCCCCGTCCCGGTCTCCGTGACCCATGGTCAACACACGGGCCGAGGCTGTGGGCCCATCGGACACCCTTTTGCAACTGTCGTTCCAGCCATCTTCCGACTCCCCTTTGAAACAGGCGAATGACAGCTCCCCATCATCCTGGGCGTTGCGCACATACCATTGGAAGGGGTACCAGACGTCGTAGTCCACCACGACGTTGACGTCTGGGGCATCCGCCGCGCCCTGGGTGTCTTGGTGGAACACCCGGCTGTTCAACCGGTTAAAGGTGTCACGCAGGTCGTCCGCGCCTTGGGCGTAGACCAGTATCTCCACATTGGAGTCGTCATAGGTGTATGACGCGCGCAAGGACGCCCAAACACCTAAGGCCAGCAAAAGCGCTGCCATTCCTAAACCCACCATTGCCATGCCCTGTCTCGGAGTTGCGATGCGAACCAAAAATGCGGCAGCTAGACAGACCAAGGCGGCGCTGGCCAACAATCCCCATTGGGATAGACCAAATACTTGATCCTGATCCAATAAGGCATATACCAGGTACAGGCCCGCCGCCCCAAGCAGGGGCATAAGCACCAGAATCGAGCCCGTCGCACGGGCGCCGGCCTGGCGCCATTGCACCCTATTTGCCAGGTCTCCCAGATACATCCCCGCCAGGAAGATGAACGGCAGGGCTACGTTGACCAAAAGCCAGGGCATCTTCTCGCTGGTAATGGTGTATATCAGCGTGCTCATCGCTGCCCACACGGTGACCGCCACCCCTAATAGATGGCCCTTTTTGATGAAATATACCGCGCCGGCCACGCCAAAGAACACCGGCAAGAACTCGTACACCGAGAGCCCCACGAAGTAGTAATACCAAGGCTGGTTGCCCCTGGCCACGTCCTGTTGGGCGATCCAATATCCCACGCCCTGCCAAACGCCGCTGAAGACCCCCGCCAGGTTGGTGAAGAAAGTGGTGTACAGCGTGATCCAGATGGTGTAGAAGATGGCCGCCATGCCCAACCATCGGCCACCCATCCAACGCACGCCCAAATATACAGACAACGCCAGCGCACCCAGCAGCAGGCCCCCGGCCAATAGGTAGTTGACCGGAATCGCTCCCGGGCCGGCGTCGACCCTCACGCTGTTGGGCAAGATCCAGTGGACCACAGACTCCACATCTACCGCGTGGGTGAACACGGCCAGATACAACGCCGTCAACACCGCCGGAGCCAGAAACAACAAACAGCTTTTGCGCCAGGGATGCCTGGAGACGGCCAAGACCGCCAGCGCCAATACCACTAGGACCCCCGCTAAGGCCATCTCGGCCGCCGTGGCTCCGGCCCAGCTTCCCAGGGGTCTGAGCACGGCCAGTATGGTGGCGGCGGTGACCGCAATGGGAACGCCGATGCGAGGCGCCAGCCGGCGGACCCAAATACCTGGGCCTCCATGCCTTGTGGGTAGCCACCCCAGGGCGAGCGCTGCCAGCAATGCTGCCACGCCGTGGAACCACCAGGGCCCGGCGAAAAATGGGATGATGACGTTGGGGCCGGCCCACTGGGGAGCGCCCACCAATCCACCCGCGGCCCCCTCCCGGTTGGCTAGCACCAGCCCAATTGGACTCTGGAACAGGCTAAAAAAGGCCATCCATTGGGGCAGGGTCAGGGTCACCAGCAATAGGAAGAATCCCGCCGGCCCGGCGAGTTGTGACAGCCGGACCCGCTTGAGGAATAGGGGGGCCAGGTCAGGCAACGCCAGCAAGAACGCGATACCCATGAAGATCGGCGTCACGATGTAGGCGGTTTCCTTGGTGGCGAACATGAAGGCCAGGACAGCCGACGCCATGAATAAATACCTGGTGCGGCCCTCCCCGTCCCGGCCATCATGGAAGTAACGCCACATCAGCACCAAGAGCGACGCGGCCCAAAATGCCATGATGATGTCGTTTCGGCCGAACCGGCTGAAGTAGAGCAGGGATGGCGACAGCGCCAGCAGAACTCCGGTGAAAAGCGCGCCAGTGCGTCCCATATGATCCTTAAGAAAGTAGGGCAGGCCCACCAGGGCCGCGCCAAAAAGGGCGTAGCCCACCCGGGCCGTGAAGTCGGTATCGCCGAACATCCAAAAGATGAGCGCGGTGAATTCTATCTGAAAGGGGCCGTGCATCCAGGCCGAATGCAGATACTCGTGGCCCTCGGCCAAACGCCACGACGCTTGAAGGTGGATGGCCTCGTCGTAGTGCATCGCCCGGCCATCTAGTTCCCAAAGCCGCAACCCCAGAGCGCCCAAAACCAATGCCAAAAACCCCGCCTCGGTCCATCCCAGGCGCAGGCGGCCCGCCAACCTTAGCAACATACCCGGCATGGTTTTATTTTCCCGGACGTTGGTTGCTTGGGGAGCGGGCGAAGGGGTTGTATCGGCTTGAGTGCTGATGGCTCAGGGTCCTAATATCAGAGGTTTCGCGGCCTTTCGTAAACCCGGAAGAGTCAGGGTAACCTCTCGTAGATTATTACGCCATCGGCGGTGAAGGCGGTTCTTAACAAGTTGGCGAATCCCGCCAATGTTTCCCCTCCGTAACTGGAGATCTCCCTGTGTCCCAGATAGACGTAGCGCACCTGATATCTCTCTAGGATCTGCCGGACCTCTTCTTCACTTGGGCTCTGGTATATCTTCGCGACATCCGTCTCCCGGCCGTCAAAGAGCCGCGACGAGCCCCGCCACTGGAGCTCATGGCCCTTCCAGCCCAGAATGGCGGGCAGGCCAGTGCTGGAGGATATTCGGCCGTAGTCCGAGTAGTCGCTGCCCACCGCCTCGGCCAGCCTGCCCCATGGGGCGTCGTCCCGCAGCCATTGGATGGCGGCGTATTCCCCCGGCTGCTGGCTTTTCAGAAAATCCAGGCCGTCGAGGGTGTTGGCGGACAGCGTATGGTTTCGTCCCAGCCAGCCGGTTCGGTCCAGCGCGGCTCCCGCCGGATAGTATAGCGACGCCAAGACCAGTAAGACCAAGCTCCCGGCCCAGAGGCCCCGGCCTGCCTTCCCGGCCCAGACCCGAACACTATTGGCCGGTGAATCTCCGTTGGTTTCCGGGCTGGAAAACCAGTGATAGATTCCGTAGGCAGCCACCAACCCCAACAGCAGCCAACCCTGATAGTAAACCTTGAAAACAGTGTTCATCCGGCGGTATCCCCCGCCGAAGGAGTCGGCCACGTAAAATAACTCGGCGCCGGCGATGAGGAAAAAAGCGGCGGCGAAGAGGACCAACGGGAAAGCGGAAGCCAAATCTTTTTCCAGTCGGGACAGGCGTATAGCGCTGTATCCGGCCATGGCCACCAGAGCCAAACCTGGCAGGACCCAGACCGTTCGGCCCGCCACCTCTGCGATTGCCGCCGCCGGCCCGCCGGTGAACAGCGTCCAAACCCAGACCAAGGCGATCCATAGTGCCAAGGGCGCCAGGGTGAACAGGCCGATCGCCAGGGCCGCCGGCGCGTCATATTCAGAACCTTCATCCTGTATGTCCTCCCCCTGGCGCGCGCGGAGAATGCCGCGAAAGCTCAAACGGGTAAGGCCCAGGTTCCCCAACTGGCCCAAAACGAAGGAAATCCCCACGAAGGAAAACAGACCCATCACCAGAAAAAACAGGACGGGCCGGGTTGGGTGGTCTTGCAAAGGCAATATCCCCGAAGCCTGGGAGCCGAAGCCCAGGTAAAAAGGCAGAAACATCGCCACCGACAAGACCAAGAGAGGAGCAAACATGATGGCGGCCTGGGACGCGGCCCTGCCCAGAGCTCCATTCTGGGCTGCATAGCTTCTGGCCAGGATCACGGCCCCTAGGATCCCGGCAAGCAGGGGAAAGTCCCATGTGTTGATGAAGGCCAAGGACCCTACGAAGAAGGCCATCGCCAGGGATTCCAGCGGATGCTTCCTCAGCCAGCTCAAGCCCGGCGCATCGCGGATCAGAAACAGGTTAAAACATAAGGAAATGCCGAGCACCACGAAGGGCAGGCCCAGGACGTGGGGGTGAAGGTCGCCCAGCAAGAAGCTGAAGAATGGAAACTCGGTGATGGTGTAATCCAAGCTATGCCCGCCGGCCACTGTGTCAATGACCCGGGTGGCCCGCCACCACCACCAGGGGTCGCTGGGGAACAGGCCTGAGGCCGTGGCGCCATTCAAACCGGTAAGCCCTTTTATGCCGGCCCAATCCCAGAATCCAGCGCTCCCCCAACCCCGAAGGTGGACAAACTCCAGGGTGCCTTCCAAATTTCCAAGAAGGATTATCATTGCCGGCGCCGCCAGGGCGAAAAACACCGCCCGAGGCCTGCCCGCCCCGGATAGGCGGATCAGGTTATACAGCAAACCCATGGCCCCGGTGGCCAACAGGGCCGGGACCAGCGAGACCGCCAGGTTATATCCCACGGCGGATGAAATCCCGGTGAGCTTGACCACCAATGCCATGGTGAAGTGTCCGAAATAGTAATAGCTGATGGAGTGGCCGGCCAGCCAAGGGTCTTCTGGGGGGAAGAAGCGGCTCTGGAGTACGGCGTTGAGAAACCCGAAATCCATGGGTTTTTCAGTGTGGGTTATGGCCGGGGATTCCGAAGCTATGGCAGCCCACAGCACGAAGAACAGCAGAAATACAGCCTCGCCGGCCGCCACCAAACGCCATTCCATTTTGAAGAACGCCTTGATATTTTGGGCCTGGTTCTTCAATACCAAGGCGGATATGACCGCGCAGACCGCCAGGATTCCGACGATGGTGAACCGTGTGTTGGCAATGAGGTGGGTCAACCCCAAGATCCAAAGCGCATAGGAGAACAGTATCAACGCCAGCGGCTTGGCAACGGTGAATCCCCGGTCGGGCAACCGGTGAAAAAGAACGAAGGCCAGCGGAAAGGCCAGCAGACCCAGCAGCTCAACGGCTAAGATCCAAACTAAAGCGTCGAACACGTTTTATAAAACCGGGAGCGGGATTCTTTTTCGGCGGTGGACCAACGGCCCAGGCGTAATCAACCCCGGCGCGTTGACATTGAGCTGCCCTTGCTCTATCAGGCCACCGGCGCCAGCAAGGACTCGATGAAATCCTTGGTGTCGAACGGGGCCATGTCGTCCAAGCCCTCTCCCGTGCCGATGAACAGTATTGGCACCTGCAGCTCCTGGGTGATGGCCAGAGCTATGCCGCCGCGGGCCGTTCCGTCCAGCTTGGCCAGGAAGATACCGGTGCAGCCCACGGCTTCCTTGAACGATTTGGCCTGGGCCAGGCCGTTGTGGCCGGTGGTGGCGTCCAACGTGAGGATCACTTGATGAGGCGCGGTGGAATCCAACCTGGTCAGGACCCGCTGCACCTTTTTCAACTCTTCCATCAGGTTGGACCTGGTGTGCAACCGGCCGGCGGTGTCGACGATCAGCACGTCGGCCCCCCTGGCTTGACTGGCCTGATAGGCGTCGTAGGCCACCGCGCCGGGGTCGGAGCCGGACTGATGGCTTATTACATCTACGCCTACCCGCTCGCCCAGGATCTCTAGTTGATCGCTGGCGGCAGCCCGAAATGTGTCCGCCGCCCCCAACACGACCTTCTTGCCCGCCTGTTTGAAATGGTGGGCCAGCTTGGCGATACTGGTGGTCTTTCCCACCCCATTGACCCCCACCACCAGGATCACGTAAGGCGACGGGGCGTCCTCGTCGTCCAGCCAAATGTCCGGCGATTCCTGATTCGCCAAGTCCCGGGTCAAAGATTCCTTCAGGCTATCGAAGACCTGGCCGGGGTCCTCCAATCTCTTGCCGTCCACCTGGCCGCGCAGGTCTTCGATGATGCTCTGGGTGGTGGATACTCCCACGTCGGCGGAAATAAGGATCTCTTCCAACTCATCCCAAAGGGCGTCGTCCAACCGGGAAGATTGCAAAAGCCCCATGATCCGCCCGAACCAGCGTTCCTGGCTGCGCTTGACCCCTTCCCGGGTCTGCCGCTGGTTTTCCTCTTGATTGCGTTTAAACAGGCCGAACATTTATTTCCTTAAGATGGCGGTGCTCATTCTTCCAGGTTGCGGGCGCGTTTGACTAAGGGCTCACTGTCTTCTGAGATCCTCCATGCGCCAAGGGCGTTGTCCCGGAGGTCGTTGTCTACTACTGTGCCGCCGCCGCTTTCAATGACACATACGCCGTGGCACCCATTCTTGTTGATACGGTTCCCTCGTACGGTGGGATTTCCTTCGTTTCTGATTAAAAGGCCGGACCAAATATTGCCGAAGATGTCGTTGTCTTCCAAAGCGCCTAGTCCGTTGTCATACACGGAGATACCAGTCGTTTTCCCGTCGTGGATACGGTTGTGGCGTAGAACAGGATTGCCATAGTTGCTAATCGCCACACCGGCAAATGCGTTGCCAAAGATGTCGTTATTTTCCAAGGTCCCTAGGCCGCGTTGGTAGATAAAGACTCCGTTGCGGTTCCCGTCGTGGATGCGGTTACGGACAAGCCGGGGGTCGGCGCCGCCGAGGATAGCCACACAGGCCAGACTCTCACTTGTGATGTCGCAGTTATCCAGCAACAGCCATCCCTGAATTATGTACACGCAAAACCCACTGCCGCTAGTCTGGCGCAGACTAAGGTTAGAAACTCTGCCTGTGGTCGTTTGAAAGGATAGTGTATTAGTTCTAACCGCCTGCACCACAATGTCGTCACGGGGGCCGTCTCCGATTATTTCCAACGGTTTGTCGATTATCAGGCCCTCTTGGTAGAGGCCAGGGCGGACCAAAATCCTATCTCCGGGGTCAGCCGCGTGGATGGCCTCGGATATAGTGATGTGATCGGCTCGGCCCATGGGGTCTACGATTCGGGTGGGGGTCTCAGTCTTCGGAGACGGTCCTTGGGCAGCCTCTGCCATTTGTGCTAAGGATTCTGCTAGGTTCGGTACCGGTTGGGTTACCGGGTCAGGCAGGCTAAGGTTAACTGTTGGACCGGCGGCAATATCAGCCGGTTGCGAATCGCGTACCCGGTTCAAGGCGTCCCGAATTTGGACGGCCATCTTGGCAAACATTCGACCCACATCCGGCGATGTAAGGGGCTCAAACCTAAGGTCCCGCCAGTCGGTATACTGATGATTCGCTATCGCGCTGGCTAAATCGTTGTTTGCTCGCCCTTCGGGAGAATTCAGGACAGGGCAATCGACATAGTAGACAGGGAGTATGAGGTCGTCCCGGTTAAGGTCTAGCTCTCGTTGGATGAACTGTCGGAGCTCATCGCAACAGCCGTCACTCCGGAAAAAGCTAGGGGTGATGATTGGGATGAAGAAAGTGACTTCGTCGACGGATTCTTCGATGCGGCGGCGCCAGTTCTGGCCCCACTGGATGTCGTCGCGGTCTTGGAAGATCGGGAACTCTTCCCCGGTCTGCATCCGCACTTCGGCGCTTAGGCGCTCCCGCAACTGGGTCAAACGCCCGTTCTCGTGCTGGTCGTCGGACCGCACGTAGCTCATGAACGCCATGGGTGGTGGGTGGGGCATGGTTTAAGCGGACCCCGAGGTTTTTAAACTTTAGGTGATTGGTTCTGACGCGATGCGGTTCAGGGCGTCGTTGGCGGCCGCCCGTTCGGCGTCGGCCTTCTTCCCGCCTTGGCCTTTGCCGATCACCTGGCTTTCCACCAGGACTTCCACTTCAAACCAGGGATCGTGGTCGGGCCCCGTGCTTGAGGCAAGTTGGTACTTTGGTGTGGCGCGGCCCAGGCCCTGGATGTGTTCTTGGAGACGGGACTTGGGATTGTCCGCCGCCGTTCCTTGGAGTAAGAATTGGTCCAATTCCGGGGCCATGATGCGAAGAACGAAGCTGCGAGCCGCTTCGAAGCCTTGATCCTGGTATACCGCGGCCACGACGGCTTCCATGGTGGCGGCCAGAGTGGACTCTCTGTCCCTGCCTCCGGTGGCCTCCTCTCCCTTGCCCAACAGGACGTGATCGCCTAGACGCAGCCGGCGGGCGATCACGGCCAGACTTTCACCGCAAACCAAAGTGGCGCGGGCCTTGGTGAGGTCGCCTTCGGAATGGTTGGGCAAGAACTCATACAGCCGGGTGGACACAGCCAGTTCTATGACTGCGTCGCCCAGGAATTCCAGCCGTTCGTAGGAGTCCGAGGGCTTTCCGCCCTGTTCGTTGAGGTAAGAACGGTGAACCAGGGCTTGCTGGAGCAGCCCTGGTTCACGAAACTTTACGCCTAAATCCGCTTCTAGAAGCCGATTCGCCACGTGTTATCCCTTGATCACTCCGTGAGGCCACGGCGGCTGCGGGCGCTTTACTTCACCTACGTGATCAAACTCGCTGATCACATGTGTCAGGGTGTCGTATATATCGCTCGCCTGTTCTTCGGGAGGTATGAACATTTTCACGAAAGCGGTCTTGCCTCCGGGCAAGATAAATGTGGGCACCCCAAATGCGCCGTACTCTTCCACCGCTTTGGTGTGGCTGTCCCCAATCTCTTTGAGTAGATCGGGGTCGGCCTGGTCTTCCAGAAAACGAGCCAAGTCCAAGCCGGCCGTCGTGGCCGCTGCCTTCATCACGTCGGGATCGTTCAAGTCGGCCTTTTCCTCGTGGCGCTGCTTCAGCAGGGCGATGAAGAAAGCCTCGAAGGCCTCTTTACCCTGGCGTTTGGCCGCCAGACCCGACCGGTGGGCCAGGAAAATCGGATCGGTCCCGTCTAATACATCCGGCCTTTCCCAGACCTTTAGTTCCGCATCTTTGTCTGCGTTGACCTGGGCCAGGGCGAAGGGCTGCCAGTCTACTTCAACCTTGGACCCCGTGCTCGATTCCACTTTTGCCAGCCACATGGCGGCATTGTATACGAAGGGTCAACGAAAATCGTAGTAGGTGGTGAATGCTGCCTCAACCATTGTTGCGCCTCCTACAGTCGTGTGATGGGCAATTGCCGGATTGGGCGATTGCCTGCAAAGATTTTACCACCTGTGATTGGGTTGTCAAAACCATAAGATCAGGGTTGTTGGAATTGGCGTGACCGGCTGCCGGCGCAAGGGTGGAATATGCCTGGAATCAAGAGGCCAGAAGCGCCCCTATGCTATAATGTTTGACACCGGAGGCCCTCCACGGACAAGCTCCACCACATCGGCGACCCCCTGGGATTCATCCAGCGAAACACCGGCGGCGGCAACCTAGAGGCATTAGATGCCCTTCGCCGTTGCGCGTTGGACCAACACTCGCCCGTTTATCTTGTGGGCGGACCGGTTCGCGACGCTCTTTTGGGGCGGCCCGTCAAAGACTTGGATTTCTCGGTGGAAGGCGACGCTCCGGCGCTGGCCCAGCGGGTGGCCGCCGAATTGGCCGGCAAAACCATCGTTCACCCCCGGTTCGGCACCGCCACCGTGATTGCCGGGGGCACGCGAATCGACTTGGTGACCGCCCGGCGGGAGACTTATACGCACCCCGGCGCTTTGCCCCAGGTGACTCCCAGCGGCATTCGGGACGATTTGGCCCGCCGTGATTTCTCTATCAACGCCATGGCAATACCATTGGCGGGAGATGCCGCTGAGGTCCTGGATCATTGGAGAGGATTGGAAGACCTGCGGCTGGGCGTAGTGCGCACCCTCCACGACTGCAGCTTCATCGACGACCCCACCCGGGTATTCCGGGCAATCCGCTACGAGCAACGCCTGGACTTTCGTATCGACCAACAGACCCTTGCCCACCTAAAAAACTCAGTGGATCAGGGTCTTGTTGCCGTCCTGAGCCCGGACCGGCTTCGCCACGAGATCCAGCGGATCCTGGAAGAAGAAAATCCCGCACCTGCGTTCGCCCGTTGCTTGGATCTGGAAGTTTTGCAGGCGGTACATCCCGCCCTTAACGATCTGGGAAAACTACAGCGGTTGGCCGCCGGTATCGGCGATATTGGCGCCGAAATCGAAGCGGAGATTCCGATGGTATATCTGGCGGCGTTGGTCTCGGACCTTTCCGAACAGGAAGGGGAGGACTTGATCGGCCGCCTGAACATGCCCGAGGGTTGGCGCCGTATCGTCCGCGACTCCATCAGGCTTCAGGGTATGGCGGCCGAATTGAATGATGAATCTATCTCTCCATCACGCTTGGTTCGCCTTCTGGAAGACGTTTCCGTGGTAGCCGTGGCGGCCATGGGCTTGACCAGCGAAGACGCCTGGGTCAATCAGGGGCTGCACCGGTTTTTGACTGAGCTGCGGCACGTTAAACCTGGGTTGGACGGACGGGACTTGTTGCAGCTCGGTGTGCCTCCGGGACCCCTGGTCGGCCGCATCTTGGGCCGGTTGCGCGATGAGGTGTTGGATGGGCGGTTGGATGGCGGGGCTGGCGCCGATGCCGGCCGGCGGCGTTTGGTACAGGAATTGATGGCTGATACCATCGTGGGTCCCGTGGGGGCCGAGGCTATTGGGGATGCCGGTCATGGATGAAGAATTGGAAGCCGAAACCTGCGTGATCTGCGGGGACACCCTGGATGAAGTGCACCAGGCGTCATGCCAGTTGTGTGGCGGGAAATTCCATCAACCGTGGAGCGAGGAAAGCCAAGTGCCCCAGTGCGGCCGCATCGGCAGCCACGAGGAAGCGCTGGCTATCGTGTTTCTTTGCGACGACTGCTTCTACGGCCGCAGGCCATAAACCAGAACTCAGCTATCAACTATTTGCGACGTGTGGTTCGTCACGGCTTTGAAACCATCTCAAAACCGTGTATCCAAGATGGACCATCCTTCGACAGGTCCGACTTTGTCGCGACTCGCGGCCTCCCGTTGGAGCTCAGGACGAACGGACGGAAAGAACCTCCTCCGTTCGTGGTGACCCCGATGTAATCGGGGCGAACCATCTTTTGAGATAGTTACCAAATTCTAGGGACACCGGCATAGAAGAACAGTTAAAGAGAACCTGATGGCTGATCGCTAAATTATTTGAGGTTACCTGCCCATGAAAGCCGTTTATATCGAAGCCCACGGCGGCCCCGAGGTTTTGACCTTTGGCGAAAGGCCCGACCCGGCGGTTGGTCCCGCCGAAGTCATGGTGAAAGTCAACGCTTCAGCATTGAACCGCTTGGACCTGTACACCAGGGCAGGAGAGAGGGGACTGCAACGGGAGTTCCCGCCGCCTTTGATCTTGGGCGGTGATTGCGCCGGCGATGTGGTCGAAGTGGGCGAACAGGTCTCCGGACTCAAGACCGGTGACCGGGTGGTGGTAAATCCCAAGATCACCTGCCAGCAATGTCCCGCCTGCCTTGCCGGGAACGACCATCTCTGTCCGCGCCCCAGGTTCATGGGCAGCGCTACCGATGGCAGCTATGCCGAGCTGGCGGTGGTGCCGGCGGTCAACGCCCACGCCATTGCAGACGCGGTTTCCTACGAGCAGGCCGCCGCTGTTCCCACCACGTTTCTTCCGGTTTGGAACATATTGGTTCGCCGTGGCCAGCTTAAACCGTGGGAGACGGTTTTAGTTCTTTCTGCATCCGCCGGCGTGGGTACGGCGGCCATCCAGGTGGCAAAACACGTCATCGGCGCCAGGGTCATCGCCACCACCAGCACCGCCGAGAAAGCGGCCAAGGCCAAAGAACTGGGCGCCGATGAGGTCATCAACTATAACGAGGAAGACATCACCGAGCGGGTCCGCGCCCTCACCAGTGGAGGAGTGGATATGGTGGTGGACCATGTCGGCGCGGATTTCTTCGCCAAAGCATTCAGCTCCCTTAAACCCGGCGGCCGCTACGGCATCTGCGGCGCGACCACCGGCCTGCGAACCGAATTGCACCTGGGGTTGCTGTTCAGCCGCCAGATAGAGGTCTTTGGAGCGTTCATGGGCACAAAAGAGGACATGCGTCAGATCGTGGCAGTGCTGAACCAGGGGACCATAAACCCCGTGGTAGACCGGGTGTTCCCGCTGAAAGAAGCCGCCGCCGCTCACCAAGCCATGGAAGAAACCAACTTCTTCGGGAAGTTGTTGTTGAAGCCGTAAGAAACGAGCCGCGAATCAGACTACTAAGCTGCTCATTTCAGCCAATATCCCGCAATGAACGTAATAAAGCTATAACCCCATTCGGTTTGCTGCACAACCACCAGCCAAATGCCCGCCCCTAAACACGCCGCGGTGATAACATCCCGTGCCACAACCCTCAACCAGGCTTCCACAACTTCGGGTGTCACCGTTTGACGGGATTCGATTCGTATGCAATAGGCCGCGCGGGACCCTTCTTGGATTTCCTGGCGCCGAAGCGGATGATTTTGATGTCTTCCAAGGTTTCTCTAACGTGAGACCCGACTGGCAAAGCTTTTAACCAATTTACCTTCATTGGATTTTGCCCCCTGTTCCCCCGACCTCTATATTCAGTCTTTGCGTGGCATCGTAACCTAGTTGATTCTGTCGTTGCCTTGAATTTTATCACGCCCCAACACCCTGACGTGGCCAGTTAGATGTGAAGCTGGTGTCAGGAGTATCAGTGCGATTCTGGAATTGGTATAAATGTGATCCTCGACTGCGGGATCGTTCATGGTACCCCAACTGGTCTGATCTATTGCGCGGTCTCGGAAGAAGTTGCCTGCCGTCGTGCCTTCTCCAACCGCCGACCGTGGAATAGGTACTGCTGCGAGTAGCCTCCGTAGCGGCCGAAGTAGTTTTGGGCCCACTCCAGAAGTACTCGATCCGAAGGTTTTTTCTGGTTTGGAAAATACCATTCCGCCAGGGCCCGCCGTATCCAAACGTCTATAGGGAATGCTTCTAACTTTTCCAGGGAAAATACGGCGATGCAATCGGCGATCTTCGAGCCAATGCCCTTGCACTCCATCAGGCGCTCTTTGGCCTCTTGGTACGGAGCCACGGTAAGCTGGTCTAGATCTAGGTTGCCCTCCAGCACCCGGCGGGCTGCCTGATCGACGTAGGGCGCCCGGAAACCCAATCCCAGGCGGCGCAACTCCATCTCACCACCCTCGGCCAGTTCCGCCGGGCCGGGAAAGGTGTACCGGACCTGGCCGTCCAAGTGCAAGGGCTCGCCGAACGTCTCCGACATCCTTTCCATCAACTGGTGGATGCGGGATATGTTGTTGTTGGCGGAACAGATGAAGGCAATCAAGCATTCCCACGGTTCTGTGCGCAACACCCGCAGGCCGGGGTACTGGTCCACCATGGTTGCTACCCTCTGGTCCTGCTTTATCTCTCCGTAGATCGCCGGCAGATCGTCGTCCAGGCGGAAATAATCCTCAAGCATGGGGACCAGAGTTTCTTCTGCCGAGGGTTGGGACCGGAACTCGAATCCTCCGCAGGTTTGCCGCATCTTGATGAAATTTCCTCTGACCACCCCGGCGTACCAATCTCCGTCCAGGCGCCACCGGTGGGCCTGCCCGCTCTCCAGCGAGGATGCCAAATCAAAGGGTTGGTCCGTCTTTATCTCCACTTAACCCACCTCCCTACCGCTTCACTCCGGGATTGGCCGGAGCACCCTTTCCGATCCAATCGGCCGAAAGGTCGGCCACCGTGAACAGACTGCTGGGCTTCAGGGTGCAAGGGGGAATGGACTGCATAAAGGCCCCGCCGTAGGACCGGCCGGTTATCCTCCGGTCCAGGACGATGATGCTTCCTTTATCGCCCTTGTTTCGAATCAATCTTCCAATGCCCTGGCGGAACCGGAGCACCGCCTGGGGAATGGAAAACTCTTTGAATGGGTCCTGGTATTGTTCCGACCGGGTTTTAATGATCGGGTCTGTGGGCACGCCGAAGGGCAACCGGGTCAACACCAGGGCTTTTAGCACCCCCGGGGGAAGGTCGACACCCTCCCAAAAGCTGCTGGTGCCCAGCAAAACGCTGGCCGGGTTGGCTATGAAGCGAGATAAGAGTTGCTGGGGCGACCCATCCACGCTCTGGGCCAAGACCTCGACTCCGTCTACCACCAACTGGCTCCGCAACTTTTGGGCCACTGCCCGCAGCGCCGAATAGGACGTGAAAAGGGCCATGGTATGGCCATCCAGGGTCTTGCCCAAACTGCCCAACACTCTGGTTATGGCGTCAAGATATCCGTCTTGGTTGGGCGCGGGCATGTCGTCGGGAATCAGCAGCAGCGCCGCCTTCTGATAATCGAAAGGCGAGCCCACCAACAACTCCCCGCTCTCCTCAGGCAGGCCGGTGCGGTGCCGGATGTATTCGAAGTTCGACTGGGTGCTGAGAGTGGCGCTGGTCAACACCACGCTATCCATGCTGTCGAACAGTTGCTCGGCCAAGGTGGCGCCCACCTCTAGAGGCGCGGAGTTGAACGAGAGGTCGGCCCCCCCTTGGTCCCGGGATTGCCCGCGGTTCATTCCCCGGTCCATCCAGTGGATCGCTTTAGGGTCGTGCCCGCCCAAAATGGAGTCCAGCTGGACGCGAAGCTGCTCCAGTTTGTCCTGAATGTTGCCCGCCTCCATGGCCAGGGTCGGCCCGTCGGTTGGCCCCGGCAAAGGGTCGGTTTGCAAGAAACGGCCTATGCGCTCCAAGCCTTGAACTGTCTGCTGCAAGACCGCGCCGGCGTTCTCCCAATCCAGGGACAACTCAGCCCATTGCTGGCCGTCCCGGCTGCCGCCGCTACCGGAACCCGCCTGGGTCAACAACAAGGATTGGCCGGTGCTTTGACCAGCGTCTGGACCCTCTCCCCGGCCTTTCCGGGACCCTGTAAAAAAACGTTCCGCCGACGACCATAGCCGCGCCCATACTTCACGCAGGCGCGGCGCGGCCCCCTCCACGTCTCCCACTACTTTCTCGGCTTCTTGCCGCACGGGTGAGGCCAACCCTTCGGCGGCCATGGCCAGGCGCAACTGGGTGATGAGACGGCCGTGGGTCTCCAGGGCATCGTCCAGGCCATCGGGACCGGCCTTGAAGCCCAACTGGCGGGTCGCGGCGTCTTCTAAGTTGTGGGCCTCGTCGATTATCAGGTGTTGGTAGTCGGGGATCAGGCTGCCGCCCCGGGCCAGGTCCGACATCAACAGGGCATGGTTGACCACGATGAGGTGGGCTTGGTCAGCCCTCTCCCGGGCGGTCCTCAAAAAACAGGGGCTTCCGTCACGAAGCCCGGGGCACCATCCGCCCTCGCCGGCCGAAACGCGGGTCCAAGTGAATGCGTCCCGTCCCGAAAGGTTTATCTCGCCACGGTCACCGTTGACCGTGTTCTGCAGCCAAACCGACGTTTTGCCCAGCAGCCGGGCGTCGTCTACGCTGGGCGACTCGGCCGACGCCAGGAAATTCCAGCGCCTGAGGCATAGATAGTTGGCGCGGCCCTTAAGTTGGGCGGCCTTGATCACTCCCGTGCTGACTAAGCCGGAGTCCTCCAGCACGCTGATCATGGCTGGGATGTCTTTGCTCATCAACTGTTCTTGGAGGTTGATGGTATTAGTTGAGATGACCACCCTTTGCCCTTGGGACACAGCGAATAAAGCGGCCGGCAGCAGATAGGCCATGGATTTGCCCACGCCGGTGCCGCCTTCCACCACCAGGTGTTGGCCCTGGTAGATGGCATTGGTCACCGCCGCCAACATCTGCTCTTGCTCCGGCCGGTATTCGAAACCCTCAAAGGCTTTGGAGAAGGGACCGTTTGAGCTGAGAAGCCCGCTGATCTTGTCTTCGTCCATTGATGCCAGTGTGGGTTCGGCACGGCGTTTTTCCACCCTTCCCAGCCGCGAGCCGATACTTTCCAGGTCCAGGCCGGTTAGACCGAACACTGAGGCCGCGGCATTGGGACCCGGTCCGTTGCGCGCTTGTTCTAGCCCCATGAGGAGCGGGGCTATCGACCAATCGCTGCGCTGGGCCAAATTGGCCAGGTGTGCCAGGAGACCAGGGTCTAAAGCCGCCGCCTCCTGTAGCAAAGCCAGAAAAACGTGCTGAGTTGCCTTGGCGTCGTCCAGGGCCCGGTGGGCTTTGTCGTGAACCACGCCGAAATGAGAAGCTAGAAACCCCAGGGAATATTGGGTTGTGCGGGGCAACAATACCGACGCCAAGTCCCAGGTGTCGTATGTTGTATTGGCCAGAGGGAGGTCGTGGCTGTCCAAAAAGCGGAGATCGAAGGAAACGTTATGCCCGATAACGGGGCTGGCGCCGATGAAGTCTTCCAAATCCCGGGACACGCTGGAAAACAAGGGCGCCCGGCTGACCTGGTCGGGAGAGATACCGGTCAGCCGCTGGACGAAGTCAGGGATGGGCCGGGCCGGCTTTATAAATGTCTGGAAGGTGTCGATGTCCTCGCCGCCTTGAAACTTGACCGCACCAATCTCAATGATGGCGTCTCTGTTTGAATCAAGGCCGGTGGTTTCCAGGTCCAATGCCACGTGGACCTGCTGCAAAGGATCAGGCGCCCCGTACTTTAACCCCATTACACTCCCATCCCATCTGCCCTGGTATCCCTATCCATTTAGGACCGGTTTAAGCCATTCCCGTCATTGCATAGGCGGCGCCTAGGCCCGGCGCTGAGGATACATCTCAAACCCGTCTATCCAAAATGGACCGTCCTTCCACAAGCTTAGGACGAACCATTTTTAAGATAATTACTTATTAGGCTCTCAAAGCCGCCTTAACCCAACGCTTGGAAGGCTTTGGCGGCATTCGTGGACATCACACCCCATCAATCCGGGTTGTCGGTCACCGTGTAGGGACGAAGGCGGCCCGACCGTAAACCCACCGCCGGGTAGAACGCTCCTGCGTGGAGAGCCGCAAGGAATTCCGCCTCATTGGCGATCTCATCTCGAAACGCAGTGACGAACTTGCCTATTCCGTGGACTGAATGGGCGTCGCTGCCACCGGTCACCGGCATTCCCAGCAGGCCCGCGACGTTCATGGCGAAGGCGTTTTCATTGTCGGCAGTCCCGCCGTTGGCAACCTCGACGGCGTCGGCCAACTTGAACACCGGATGTTCTACCGCATCTTCAGGGGATCGGGGGATCACGTCACCCTCGCCCTGGTACAAAAGGGCCCGGGCCCTGACCGATTGGCTCAATACCGCCCGGAAAGGATGGGCCGTGACCACGAAACCGCCCACGGCCCTAGCGGCTTTCGAAAGGGCTTCAGCCTTGTGGAACCCGGGCTGATATTGGTCTACCCCAAAGGCCAGCATATGCCCCATGTCGGTCTCCACCTCTGCCGCCCGGATCAGGACCACACTGTGTTTGTCGGCAAAACGCCTGAACTCGTGCCGGTCCCATGGGCCGCTGTGCTCGGTGATGCAAAGGCCGCGCAATCCCAATCCCTCAGCTTCCAGGATCAAATCTTCAGGAGAAAGGCTGCTGTCGCTGCTTCCCTTGGTTGTGTGGATATGTAGATCGAATAATCGAGCCATGGTCAGTTATCAGCCTTCAGCGCCCAGCTTTCTCACGTGCTCCAAGTCAACAGCCGTCCCCCGGAGATCTAGATTGAGATCTAGAGTGAGATTTTAGATATGGTCCAGATATGAGTGCGCTGCCCGCGGCTGGGGCGCCCATAGAGCCGAATGCTGATTGCCCACTCAGTCTAAATTCAGCGGCGGTTTCCGTCAACAGGCATTGGTCGTTGAGGCCTCAGCCGGCCGCCTCAGCCAATTCCGGGAACTGGTCCAAGGGGAGGACTTCGCCGGTGGATTCGAAATGGTTAATGAGCCGGCGTATGTCATCGGGGACGGGGCGGGTTTCTCCGGTTGCAGCGTCGTAGCCGACGTACACGGCTTGGATTGTGGTCAACAACCGGCTTGAGTTTTGCGGGCCTTGCGGATATATCTCGGCATCCAGCGTCAGGCTGGTATTGCCTATGTTGGTCACACCGATGAAGACGTCAATCTCGTCTTCCACCCTGGCCGGGGCTTTGTATGCCACCGTAACCGTAACCACTGCGCTATCGAAATAGCCCCGTTGGGCAATCCGGTAGATGCTGAACCCCAGGTTGCGGAAATATTCCGCCTGGCCCACTTCCAAGTAGTTCAGGTAGGACCCGTTGAACGCGATGCCTTGGGCGTCGCACTCCATCCATCTAACCCGAAGTCCGGTGTGAAATCTAAAGCTGTCTTTGCTCATATCTCTTCACGATCCAATTACGCTATGAAGGGTGGGCCCCTGGATATCGGGGGGGATTCCCAGTGTGTATGGAAGCAAAGCGTATTTTGTCAGGGATGGTGGGGCTGGCTTCGATATGGCCTAGTGGACAAACTCTTCGGCGCATTCCAACGTCTACACACCGTGTCGGAATTCGAAGGCGCCGGGATCGGGCTCGCCACAGTTCAGCGCATAATCCAGCGTCAGGCGGAAAGGTCTGGGCCGAGGGAGAGGTCGATCGAGGCGCCACCTTTTATTTTACCCTTGACTCCAACGCCAACGCCGCCGGCAACCCATAGCGCCAACCTTTCATAGCGAAAGGGGCCCCGCTTGGGTGGCAAGCAACATGCCAAGCTCCGGCCATCCCTTAGGATTGGGCCTTTGGCCGGCCGTACCCCAAGGATTCTAGATACTCTATGTCTTCGGGGCTAAGCTGGGCGGTTTCCAGCAGGCCAGGCCGCCGCTCCAGGGTCCGCCGCAACGACTCGTGCCTCCGCCACTTTTCAATCTCGGCGTGATGCCCCGAGAGCAGTATCTCCGGCGCCGCCATATCCCGGAATTGGGCGGGCCGGGTATACAGGGGGTGTTGCAGCAAGCCGGAGGATATAGAGTCCTGGGTCACGTTGTCCATTGAGCCCACCACCCCCGGCACCAGTCTTGATATGGTATCTATCATGACCATGGCGGCCAGTTCTCCGCCTGTCAGCACGAAATCGCCGATGCTGACTTCCTGGGTGACCAGATGCTGGCGGACACGTTCATCCACTCCCGCGTAGTGGCCGCAAATCAGCACCAATGAAGACGAGTTGGCCAAATCTTCGGCCATTTTTTGATTGAACACCTGTCCCTGAGGCGAAAGTAGGACCACCCCGGCCCCAGTTCGCTCAGAGAGGTCCAAATCCGCTAAGACAGCTTCCACAGCCTCAAATATGGGCTCGGGCTTCATCACCATGCCGGGGCCGCCCCCAAATTGGTAGTCGTCGGCGGTGCCATGGGAATCGTGGGTGTGACTGCGGATGTCGGTGACCTCGATTGAGATCAATCCCCGGTGACAAGCCATTCCCACCATACTGTCGGCCAACGGTCCGGGGAAGGATTGGGGGAAGAGGGTTAGTACGTGAAAGCGCATGGGCGTGTCAGACCGCGATGGGCTAACAGGGGGACGGCAGCCGGCCTTCCGATGGCGGAATGCTACCGGGTCCCTGACGATGAATCATGATTAGGTTTCCGGGGTTGGGTTCAGGCCACTGGTTGGGGGACACCCGCAGGTATCTTATTAATAAAGGCCTCGCCTCCCTTCATGACCAGCTTGATCTTTTCCCGGTCCCGCAACACCGCAATGTCCCGCAGCGGGTCTCCGTCGACCACCAGTAGGTCGGCCAGCTTGCCGGCGGCCACCGTGCCGATGTCCTTGGCAAGATCGACACATTCGGCGGCCCAGCCGGTGGCGGCTTGGATGGCCTGCATCGGACTCATACCCCGGTCCACCAGAATTTCCACTTCCCGCGCGTTGTCGCCGTGGACGAACCCACCGGCATCGGTGCCGGCCACCACCTTCACTCCGGCCGAAAGGGCCATGTGCATGCTCTCCTGGTGGACTTGCATCAGGGAACTGGCCCGCTGGACCATGTGCGGGGCGCTAACGGTGGAGTGGAACTCGTATACCTCAAAGGTGGGCACCATAAAGATCCCTTGGTCCGCCATCATCTTGAGCAAGTCCGGGTCTTCGGCAAGGTAGCACCCGTGTTCTACCGAGCCAGCGCCGTGGGCGATGGCCATGCGCAGTCCGGGTCCGCCCACGGCGTGGCACATGGTGCGCCTGCCCAGGGCTTTAGCCTCATCCATCAACGCCTTTACTTCGTCGGGACCGAACTCGATGTCCATCGGTCCGTGGCCGGGGCGAGAACTGGCCCCGCCGGTGGTGGCAAATTTTATGACGTCGGCGCCGACCCTGACCATTTCCCTGACCTTTGCCCGCACCGCTTCTGGACCGTCGGCAACGCCATTGGGGATTCGGGGGTCGGAGTCGTGAAGGCTGTGATGGCCGGAACCGCTCACCCGGTCGGCCAATCCTCCCGTGGGGGAAACGATGTTCACAGAAAGCATCAGCCGGGGACCGGGATAAAGTCCTTCCTCAATGGCCTGCTTGAATCCGGCGTCCAGGCCGCCGGCTTCCCTGACACAGGTGTAACCGGCGGCCAGGGTCTCTTCCAACGCTTTGGCGGTGCGCAGATGACCAAGGGAGCCCGGCTCGTTGAGACCCCACCGGGATTCCAGCCGGTAGTCTTTAGACGCCAGGTGGTCGTGGCAGTCGATGAGTCCCGGCAAGAGGGTCATTCCAGAGACATCGAGAATCTCAGTGCCGTCCGGAAATACCGCTGCGGCCCTGGGGCTAACGGATTCTATCCTCTCCCCGTTGATGAGCACCGCGGAGTCCGTCAATACAGGCGCTCCGGTACCGTCTATCAGGTTGGCTCCCATCAATACCTTCATGTCCCATCTCCCGATTCCAACAGGTTATCAGCAGGATGCTAAATAACCCTGTGTGGCTTGTCAAGATACAAGGCGGCCTGGTGATGATCTTTCTATCATCTTGTACCGGTCTGGACAATCCACACGCCGGGGCGAGTTTTAAACTCGCGCCTGCCATACCGGCAATCCTTCATAGATCGTGTAAGGGCTACTGGAATAGACCCGGGGCAAGAGGCCTGAATTTACATAAACACGGCAATGTCTCAGATGTGGGTCTCAAATCATTATTGGTTATAATTTAAGAAATAGGTAAAAATTGAATCCAACTGGGTATACGTTCCAGTAAATAGTGGGCCTGTTTGAACGCCCCGTGGTAACGGCTTTCTGAGCCAACTGTCAACGAAGCGTGCGGTGGGTGGAATGAGATTATTCGGCTACACTCAGATATGGGGACTGATGGCTCTGGTAATGGCGCTTTCGCTGGCGGTCCTGATGGCGGCGGCGTGCAACCCGGCGGCCGGCGGCCGCTTGGTGTTCGTCTCCATGGTTGGTGGCGACCCTGAGATAGTGGTGGTGGACGCCAAAACGGGAGAAGCATCCGCAATAACCGATAACCGCAGCCGCGACTTATCTCCCCAATGGTCGCCCGACGGAAAGAAGATCGTCTACATGTCAGACCAGGCGGGAGACATGGAAATCAACGTGGTTGACCCAGATGGAAAATCCATCGAACGCCTGACACACAACGGAGGCGACGACCGCTTTCCCAGGTGGTCTCCTGATGGCAAGCGCCTGGCATTCATATCCGAGCAAGAAGGTACGCCAGAAGTCTATTTAATGGGCGCCGATGGTGGCCCAGTCACCAGGATAACCTCCAATGGGACCCCAGACCTTCTGGGAGACTGGTCGCCCAATGGGGAGTGGCTGGTGTACTACAGTGAGGGGGCAATTGAGGAGCGGGGACTGTGGCTGCGCAACCCAGACGGCGTCAATCTGGTGCGGATGACAACCGGCCAAGACCGGGACCCCGTATGGTCTCCGGATGGCAAGCACATCGCATTCGTGCGCTGGGACGGCGGAAATGCTGATCTGTTCGTCATGCGGAAGTTAGCCGATGGGACGTGGCAAGACGGGGTGGAAATCACCAGGTTAACCCAACACGAGGCCGATGATGTTTCGCCCAACTGGTCGCCCGACGCCCGAAAGATCGCCTTCGTTTCCTACCGGGACGGCAGCGCCGAGATCTACTCCATGAGGGTGGACGGCTCAAAGCAGAGGCGGCTGACTAAAAACGAAGCCGATGATTTGGCCCCGGACTGGTCTTCCGACGGCAGCCGGATCGCGTTCGTGTCCAGCTTGTACGGCCAGTCGGAGATCTTCGTTATGAACGCCGATGGCAGCCAACAGCGCCGCTTGACCAACAACACGGCGGAGGATCACTCTCCCAACTGGTAGCTGCGGCTTTGTGTATGGCCGCCGCCGTCATTCATTGGCAGTCTTTGAGTTCCCCTACTCACAGATCTGATAGGGTTGAAAGTAATTTTGTAAAGAACTTGCTGATATTCGCCACTAGATTTGAATCGTCAACTGGACCGGTTATCCTGATAGCGGGTTCCGGTAAGCTCCACTGCCGTGCTCAATGCACGGGAAGCTCTTAGCGGCGAACGGCCGAAATGGAAAAGGCGATCGTAACAGCTATTCTGACCATCGGCGCCTTGGCCGGCGCCGCGGCGGTCATAACCTTCGGGTTCTCCGCCGGCGGCAGCAGCCAATCGGTGGCTGAGATCGACTTTGACGCCAAGAAGAGCGGCATCGTGGTGTCGGCGGTATCTGCAAAGATGGGCGCCACCACAATAGAGGCTTGGGTCAAGAATGTGGGCCTGTCCCCTATAACAGCTTTGGAAAAGTCGGATATATTCCTGATTCAGCCTGGAAATAGGCTCGACGCCTTCATATATGACAACGATGGGCTGACATCAAAAACTTGGTACGGCGACCTAACAGAGTCCGCCTTGCCATGGAACAGGGGTGATACCCTCCACATTACGATGACGCTATCCTGTGCGGTGAAAGTCCTGGGCAATGAGGACTTGCTGCTTAGAGTGGTCATACCAAACGGGACAACCGCTGAAAAAATCTTCGAATCACGTTGGAACGGGAGCTGTGACTACCGGCAAAGACTCACCGTCACAACCGGAGCCGCCACGCCATTGGGGGGATACGAAGGCTACACCGTTAGGCTTGCGCCATTCGACACGGCCGCCCTGGTGGCGGGGGGCAAGCTGCAGGCCGACTGTGACGACTTGCGGGTGTTTTGGTGGAACGCGTCCACCGATATCTATTTCGAGCTTGACCGGGAGGTCTTGTCTTGTGATACCGCCGCAACTGAGGTCCGCTTCAGGCTTCAGGCAGGCATAGTACCTAGCAGTTCGGACGATGACTACTTCGTTTATTACGGTAACGCTGGACTACCCGCCGGGCCGTCGTCGCTGGCTAGCATCTATCTTTGGCATGACTCGGGGGCGACCAACCAGCTCGGTTCATACGCGGTGGGCCGCGGCGACGATTGGCACGGCAGCGGCTACACTGCTTTCACCTATGACGGTGGCTTCGGGGCCTATCGTATCGACACCGGCGACAACGATACCGGGTCCATGCGCCGCCAGCTGAACGAGCGGGACGCCTATATTGAGGCGGAGTTCTACCATACCGATTGCTTTCCAAACAACATGACCACGGGTCTGGCCGGCCGGTATCTCGTCAATTCCGGGGCCGGCGGCAGCGAGGAGTCCGTCCACTACTACGCGGCCAACCGGGCGCACCAGTCTTCCTGTGGCTCGGGCTACAGTCACGATGGCGACATCATGAAGAACCAGCGTGGCGCCGTGGTTGTCAATGGTGTCAATCCTGCTGCCATCGCCAGGAACCAATGGCGCAAGCAGGCCCTGGCCTTGTGGTCGGTAAACTCCACTCAAGGGAAGTTCTGGGACAGCGATACGCTGGCCGGATTTGGCCCGCCAGGTTGGCCCGCGGTGGGGGCCAACGCATCCGGTGCGGATTCCGCACCCGGCGACATGGAGAGCCCAGGCGCCTGGGGAATCATAGCCGCCCAGGACGACGTACGAGTTCGCAATATCCTGATCCGCCGCTACACCGAGCCCGAGCCGGTTGTAAGCAGCGGCGCCGAAGAGCCGCTTTAGGCGAGGGCAGGTTCGTCGACGGCTTGCTGCCTGACGTACCGGTGTGGGCTTGATGACCGGCAGGCTTCCAGACTTTTCCCTGGGCACGTTCCCGGCACGCGGTAGACCGGTTTTAAATACCGGTGTTACACTACCCACCACCTCGTGGGTTTGACTGCTGTTTTCTGACTAGGAGCCGCCGGACGCTTCATGAACTACCGCAGCATCGCCCCTATCATGGGCAACCTGTGGTCTCCCATAGCCGCTGTCACCAGCAGGTGGCAAGAGCGGAGTAATGTTCAGATCGCCGTGGCCATCAGCGCGGCGTCCATCGTCCCCGATATGCCCAGGGTCCTGCTCCAGATCTACAAAACCAACCACAGCCACGGCATGATCTACAACAGCGGCGGGTTCGCGTTGAATTTTCTGCGCCGGGACCAGTTGGACCTGATCAAAACCTTTGGGTTTGTGTCAGGCCGGGACAAGGACAAATTGAAGGATGTCCCCTTCCGGCTGGGGGTGGCAGGCAACCCGTTGCTTCAAGATTGCTGGGGATATCTGGATTGCCGCGTCGTGAACGCCATGGACGGCGGAGACATGACCTGTTTTTTGGCTGACGTGGTTGATGGTGATATCCTGCATGAAGCCCAGGCCGAAGGAGAGCCCCTGTGGTGGCGGGAGGCACGGCGCCGGTTGCCGGCCGGGTGGATGGAAGAGTGGGACGGGAAGATCGCCGCCGAGATCGAGATCTCTAAAACACGTATGAATCAGATCGATCTGACCCCGGACCTGACTCACCTCGCCTGATTCGATGAAAAGGAAAGGGACACTAAGATCTCGGCTAGGCTATACCGGAGCTTATGAGCGAATTACAAGAGACAATCCAGCAAATCCATGACAGTACGCCCCTGGCGGTGTTGGCCGTCGCCGGCGCCGGCAACCAGTCCATTTCCTGGTTGTTGGGCGTTGCCGGGGCTTCTCGGACATTGTTGGAGGTATTGGTCCCTTACGGCAGGCTCTCCATGGTCGGTTTTTTGGGAAGCGAACCAGACCAGTATGTTTCCGGGGATACCGCCCGGGAGATGGCGAGAGCGGCTTACCGCCGGGCGTTGGATTTGCGGGAAGAGGCCAATTCAGTGGTGGGCATCGCCTGCACTGCCACCATAGCCACCGACCGGCAGAAAAGGGGCGAGCACCGGGCCTATGTGGCGGCGTGGGACCAGGCCGGTTGCACCGAATACGGACTGCTGTTGAATAAGGGTCTGAGGGACCGGGCGGGTGAAGATGAACTGGTGAGCCGCCTTGTGATAATGGCCTTGGCCGCTGCATCGGGAATCGAGGCGGAGCTTGACTTGGGTTTGACCGATGGGGACCATCTGGAGGTCCAACATGCCGGCCACCCCGATCCGATCGAGCTCCTTTTGGCGGGCGGCGCCGGTATGGTGACTGTTCATTCCGACGGAAGCATGGCTGCCGATGAGCCGGTGTCCGCCGCTATATTGCCCGGCTCCTTCCGGCCCTTTCACCAGGGGCACCAACGGTTGGCGGAAGCAGCGAAAATCATCACTGCCCGGCAGGCCGTCTATGAACTTTCGGTGGTGAACGTGGACAAGCCTCCCCTGGAGGCGGCTGAGGTCAGGGACCGGTTGACCCAGTTCGGCCGCAAGGCAACCGTGGTGTTGACTAGGGCCGAAACCTTCCGGAAGAAGGCAGATCTGTTTCCCGGCTGCCCCTTCGTAATCGGGTGGGACACGGCGGTACGCCTAGTCGCGCCCCGCTATTACGGCGGCTCCTCTTCCAATATGCTCACCGCGCTGGCGGAGATATGGGCCGCCGGTTGCCGGTTTCTGGTGGCCGGCCGGGAGGACGATGGAGTATTCAAGACCCTGGCGGATGTTCCAGTGCCCGAAGGATTTAAGCCGCTTTTCCAGGAGATTCCCGAGCCCCAGTTCCGAGAGGATATATCGTCAACGGCTTTGCGGGCGTGGTCGCAAGATAGGCTTCCCTAAGATTGATTGGCCTATGGACTGGGGAGGCATGGACCATGACCGGGCTGTTGGCTAAGTCCGCTTGGATGGCGGAGGTGATTGTCCTTTGGAGCGGCCGGCCGTAAATTGACACTCTTCACGCCCCGATGGTATATTGGGGGCGTTTTCTCCCCAATGATTTGGTACCGGTTTTGGTCTCGCTGACCCCCCGGGATTCCGGCGCTTAACCTTCAACTTATGTGGGTAACACCCGCAATAATGCTACAGGCTTTCGACCCCGGCATATTTGCTGCAAATTGGACTGCGGTCGCCCTGTCCGCCGTGGTCGCCGCCATTGCTATCCTAGGAATGTTTGCCACTTCCAGGTTGATTTCCTCCCGGCGCCACTCTGAGATCAAACTGTCCCCCTATGAGTGCGGCATCCCGCCTACGCCCTATACCTGGTCTAACATCAACGTCCGGTTCTACATCTTCGCGATCCTCTTTTTGATCTTCGACGTGGAAGCGGTTTTCCTGTTTCCTTGGGCCGTGATATTCATGGACCAGAAGCTTGCCGAGTCCAACGCCGTTCCATTTTACGCCATGATGCTGTTCTTGGGTGTCTTGTTCTTCGCCATCGTCTACGCTTGGAAAAAGGGAGCTTTGGAATGGCAGAGATAACCCCCGGCGGCGGAAACCGGCCTCCTCCCAACCTGCTGCATCAGGCCACCGCTGGAAAGGTGCCTGGAGTGATTACCGCCACCACTGAACAACTTTTCGCCATGGCGCGTAAATCCTCTCTTTGGACCCTTAGTTTCGGCCTTGCCTGCTGCGCCATAGAGATGATATCCACCTACATGGCCCACTATGATTTCGACCGTTTTGGTGTGGTGACATGGCCATCGCCCCGGCAATCCGACGTCATGATCGTGGCCGGCACCGTGGTTAAAAAGATGGCCGACCCCATACGGCTGCTTTATGACCAGATGCCCGACCCCAAATGGGTCATAGCCATGGGCAGTTGCGCCACCAATGGCGGACCTTACTACCGGTCCTATTCCGTGGTCATGGGGGTAGACCACATCGTGCCCGTGGATGTATATGTCCCGGGATGCCCGCCAAGGCCGGAAGCCCTGCTCTACGGCATCATCAAGCTCCAGGAAAAAATCATGCAGGATGCGGTTGACGGTGGCGGAACAGGATAACGTCCAACCGGCTGCTTCTACACAAGCCGAAGCTACGCAAGCCGAAGCTACGCAAGCCGAAGCTACGCAAGCCGAAGCTACGCAAGCCGAAGCTACGCAAGCCGAAGTCAGCGCGCAACCGGACCTAAGCGGTTTGGCTGCACCGGCTCGAGAATTGTTGAACAGGTTGGAGTTGGCCTTGGCGAATTTTCATCCCCAGGTTGCCGCTCTTCAAGACCTTCCCCAGGTCACCGTGATGTCCGCCGACCTGGCCAAGGTCTGCCGTGTGCTCAAGGACGACCCTGGGATCAGCGCAAGTCAACTGATGTGCCTTGCCTGCGTGGATTACGAGGAATATTTCCAGTTGGTGTACATGCTCCATTCCATCGACCCCGAAGGGACCATGGTCATCAAGGCCGACGTCACCTACGACCAGCCAAAAGCTCCTTCGGTGGCATCGGTGTGGCGTGCCGCGGACTGGTATGAGCGGGAGGCTCACGATCTATTTGGGGTGGTGTTCGAGGGCCATCCGGACTTGGCGCCATTGTTGTTGTATGAAGGATTCGAAGGGTTCCCCGGCCGCAAGGAGTTCCCCTTCCACGAATATCAGGAGTTCTAAAGGCAGTGGAAACCGTGCTGTTGACCGCCCATGTCACTTGGGATCAAGGATGCTACGTGGCCAAGGTGGATCAGCTGACTCTGGAGGCCTCCGGCGACTCGGTGGAGGTAGCCAAGGACGAACTGATAGAGGTGGTGAGGGCGTGGATCCAAGATCACGACGGCATCGACAGCCTGGGCGGGCTGGGCCAGACGCTGGCGGACGCCGGGTTTCCCGGGGTTGAAGATGATACTGAGGTCCAACTGGAATTCGTGGAATAGAGGTTGTTCAAGTATCCCGTGAAACCCGAAAGCATGTCCTTCGACAGGCTCAGGACGAACGGCAGGAACGGTCGTTATTATGACTGAGGCTTCCAGCAAAATAGCTGCCGCGGGCGAGCCCATGGAAATGCTCTTGAACATGGGGCCCCAACACCCGTCTACCCACGGCGTTTTCCGCATGGTCCTGCAGGTGGATGGAGAGAAGATACTGGACTCCGAACCACATATAGGATACCTGCACCGGGGGTCGGAAAAACTGTGTGAAGGGGAGCAGTACCACCAGGTCATCACCCTCTTCGACCGCATGGATTACATCGCTAATTTCAACAACGAAATGGTGTACTGCATGGCGGTGGAAAAGCTAATGGGCCTGACCGTCCCCGAACGGGCGGAATACGTCCGGGTGATACTTTGCGAGCTGAACCGCATAGCCAGCCATCTTCTTTTCGTCGCCACCATGGGGCTGGACGCCGGCGCCATGACCCCTTCCATGATCTGCTTTCGAGGCAGGGAGCGGGTCCAAGCACTTTTTGAAGCGGTCTCTGGGGCGCGGATGATGCACAACTACTTCCGAGTTGGCGGCATCAAGGAGGACCTGCCTGAGAATTTCGGTGAGATGGTTGGGGAACTCCTGCCCCTGCTGAGAGCGGACGTTGAAGAGTCGGACAAGCTGTTGACATTCAACGAGATATTTCTGGCCCGGTTAAAGAACGTGGGCGCCATCTCAACCGAAGACGCCCTTGATTACGGTTTCACGGGACCGTGCCTTAGGGCTTGCGGCGTGGACTATGACCTGCGCAAAGCCCAGCCATACTCGGTCTACGACCGGTTTGAATTCGACGTGCCCGTGGGATTGGACGGCGACTGCTGGGACCGGCATTACGTCCGGGTCCAGGAGATGTACGAGTCGTTGAAGATAGTGGAACAGGCCTTGGAGCAGATGGCAGAAGGCAACATCGCCTCTTCCCTGGGCCGCCGCCTGATCCGGCCGCCGAAGGGCGAGGTGTACGTCAGGGCTGAGAATCCCCGGGGCGAGCTGGGTGTGTACCTGGTTAGTGACGGCACGGACAAGCCCTATAGGCTGAAGGTGCGCCCGCCGTCATTCTGTAACCTTTCCGCCATCAGGCATCTCCTGCGGAACACCTGGATCGCCGACTCCGTTGTGATCCTAGGCTCCCTGGACATCGTGTTGGGCGAGGTAGACCGGTGATCTTGTCAATTCCAATCTTGGCGGTGAGTCTAACGGCGGTTTTTTGGACACTGGCGGGATTGCTGGCCATGTTCACCGCCCTTTCGGTGGTGGTGCTTTCGCTGACATGGTTGGAGCGGAAGGTCTTGGGACGCCTGCAACGGCGGCTGGGGCCCACCCGCACTGGGCCGATGGGATTGATGCAACCTATCGCCGATGCCGTCAAATTATTGCTCAAAGAAGACATCGTTCCTTCGTCGTCGGAGAAAGCCATTTTCTGGCTGGCGCCGGTGCTCGTCGTGATCCCTGCCTTCATGATTTGGGTAACCATACCGGCATCCCATGACGCTGTGTTGCAGAACCTGGACCTGGGCCTGTTTTACATAACGGCCATTGCCGTGGTGGGCATATTGGGGTTGGTCTTGGCGGGCTGGGGTTCGGCCAATAAATACGGCACCCTGGGCGGATTGAGGGCGGCCGCGCAACTCATCAGCTATGAGATACCCATCATCATGGTGGTCATCGCCGTGGCCATGCTGGCCCAAACCCTTAATCTGAGAGACATAGTGGACCAGCAGGACCCCTATCCTTACGCCCTGGTGCAGCCGTTGGGCCTGCTGATATTTTTTATCGCCGGCCTTGCAGAGGTTGGGCGCACGCCCTTTGACATATATTTCGCTGAATCGGAGATCGTGGGCGGCCCCTTTGTGGAGTACAGCGGCGCTCACTGGTCGGTGTTCTTTCTGGCCGAATACATCAACACCTTCGCTATCGCTGCCTTGACGGTGTTGCTGTTTTTGGGCGGATGGTCGGGCCCGCTGCTATCGGGCAACTGGGTAGTCATCTGGTTCCTGGTGAAGGTCTACGCCGTGATCCTGGTGGTTTTCTGGATTCGAGGCACCTTTCCCCGGCTCCGCATCGACCAACTGATGGGCTTCGCCTGGAAGGTAATGGTGCCTATGTCGTTCCTGACCATAGTGATCACCGCCGTCTACCAATTTTACCTATGGCCTCCCTGGTCGTTGACTCTGATGTCGTCGGCCGGGCTGGTGGTGGTGGCTTACGTGATCTACCGGCGGATGGTCGGCCCGGCCAACCTGGTGGCGGATGTACGGGCACGGCAGCACGCCCAGGCTCAAGAAAGGGCCCTCCAGGCGAAAGCCAACGATCCTGCTAGAGGCGCGGCGGCCAATGCTGAATAGCCTCAAAGGATTGTGGGTGACTTTCGTCTCTACGGTCAACGGGCTGAGGGATCCGGTGACCCGCGAATACCCGTCAACCGGGACCCTGTGGAAAAGGAACAAGAGGCCCACGCCGGTTCAAGACCGGTTCATGGGTTTTCCGGCGTTGACCTGGGACGGCGAGGTGGAGGAACCGTTCTGCACCAGCTGCATGGTTTGCATACGCCAATGTCCGACCCAATGCATGTCGGCCACAATGATCGACAATCCCGCCCATCAGGAAGGGCGCAGCTCAAGGCGTAAGATCGTCGAGAGCTTCGAGATCAACCTCAACCGGTGTATACTATGCGGGATTTGCGTCGAGGTGTGTAATTTCGACGCCATTGTGATGAGCCACGAGCACGAGATGAGCACCTACCAGCGCAACGGCGACCGGGTGGACCTGCCGGCCCTGCTGGATATAGGCAAGAAATTCCAACAGGAGACTGAATGGGTGCCGCCGACGGTTTTGGCCAAACAGCGGGCCGCCAAGGAAGCTGGCCAAGAAGAGGTTGCTCAGGATGGGCCTGCCAACGAAGAGCCTGCCGCTGCGGCAGATTCTGCCGATGGCTGACCCCACCGGATGGCCAGTTGGGACGCCGCAAACGGATTTTTGAGCCGCCGATCTAGGTGGCTCATTATTTGCCGGAAACGGTGGCCAAGCTAGAGGCGGCGGCCAACCAGAACCAATCAAATAACCTGTGAGCTGGGCATGTCCTGGTTTCTTTTCATTCTACTGTCGTTCCTAACCTTGGGCGGAGGCCTGGGTGTGGTCCTGACCCGCAACGTGGTCCACGCCGCCCTGTTCCTCCTGGTATCGTTGGTGGCGGTGGCGGGACTGTACCTGATTTTGCTCGCCGAATTTCTGGCGTTGGTCCAGGTCCTGATCTACGGCGGGGCCATCATCATAGTCTTGCTCTTCGCCATCATGCTCACCCGGTCGGCCGACTACCCGCGCATCAGCGACAACCGCCAGTGGCCTCTGGCAGGCATTGCGGCCCTAGGTCTGCTGGGGGTGCTTTCAGCGGCGTTCTTGACCCGCCCGGTTGAAGAGACCCAGCTCCACAGTCCGGCTTTTGCCGGCCTGGGGAATTCCTTGTTCACCCGGTGGGCCATTCCCTTTGAGGTGGCTTCCCTGGTGCTTTTGGTTGCCCTGATAGGCGCAATCATCATCGCACGAAGCAACGAGGAGGAGCGGTAACCTTGGTTCCCTTGGCCTATTTCCAATTGGTAAGCGCCGGCCTCTTCGCCATCGGCCTCTACGGCGTTTTGGCGCGGCGCAGCGCCGTGCTTATAGTCATGTCCATAGAGTTGATGCTGAACGCGGTTAACATCAACCTCATCGCCGCCTCCTCTCACCTGGAAGGGTTGGCTAATTTTGCCCAGTTCGACGGTCAGATCATCGCCATATTCGTGATCACCGTCGCCGCTGCCGAGGTCGGTCTGGGTCTGGCTATCATCCTTCGCATCCACCGCAACCGGTCCACCGTGAACGTGGACGAGATCGACCTGATGAAATGGTAGATAGCGGCCAGCTATCAGTGGTCTGCTCTCAGCCAGTGGAGGAGCGGGTTTAGCATGGAATGGGCCTGGCTGATACCGGTTTTGAGCTTTATCGCCGCGCCTTTGATCGTGATCTTGGGCCCCAAGCTGCCGGGCAAAGGCTCGTTCCTGGCAATCCTGGCCATCGCCGCGGGTTTCGTGATCTTCTGGGCGGTGTTAAGCGGGTTCTTGGGGGCAAGTCCCGATTCTTCCCATTGCGAGACGAGCGCTGACACCGGATCACTGGTCTGTGATTACCAGCAAGAGTGGTTCCACGCCGGGCTGGCCAGTTTGGATCAAAGCGTGACCCTGACCTGGGGTACGCTGATCGACCCGCTGACTTTGGCGATGTTGGGACTGGTCACTTTCGTAGCATTGATGGTCCAGGTATATTCCCTGGGCTACATGAAGGGCGACCCCCGCCTGGGCTGGTACTACGCAGTCCACGCCATGTTCGCCGGGTCCATGCTGACCCTGGTTTTGGCCGATAACTTCCTGTTGTTGTACATGGCCTGGGAATTGGTCGGGATTTGCTCCTACCTGCTCATAGGCTTCTGGCACGAACGGCCGGCGGCCAAAGAGGCGGCAAAGAAGGCGTTCATTGTCACCCGCATCGGCGACGTGGGGCTTTTGGTGGGCATATTGCTGCTCTGGAGCGAAGTGGGCAGTTTCAGCATGTCCGAGGCGTTCAATGCCGCCACCACCGGGGCGATGAGCGAGGGGGTAACCACCACGGCCGCGTTGCTCCTGCTGTTGGGGGCCATGGGAAAGTCAGCCCAATTTCCCTTCCACGTTTGGTTGCCCGACGCGATGGAAGGACCGACGCCGGTAAGCGCGCTGATCCACGCCGCCACCATGGTGGTGGCCGGCGTCTATCTGGTGGCCCGGGCGTTCCCTATCTTCCAGGCCTACGACGGCGATGCCCTGTTGGTGGTGGCGGTGGTTGGTCTGGTCACTGCGCTGATGTCAGCCTCCATCGCCCTGGTGTCCGTAGACCTGAAGCGAATATTGGCCTATTCCACTATCAGCCACCTGGGATTGATGATGCTCTCCCTGGGGGCATTCGGTTACACGGCGGCGATCTTTCACCTTCTGGCCCACGGGTTCGCTAAGGCCCTATTGTTCCTGGGGGCCGGCAGCGTCATGCATAGCACCGAGGCCCAGGACATTCGTCAGATGGGCGGATTGATCAAGGTGATGCCCATCACGGCCATAGTATTTTCCGTGGGCGCACTGTCTCTGGGGGGCATACCCCTCCTTGCCGGGTTTTGGAGCAAGGACGAGATACTCAACGCGGTCAGCCAAAACCGCAATCCGGTATTCATCGCCACCGCTTTTGTCGTGGCGTTCATGAGCGCCTTCTATATGGCCCGGGCCATGTTCGTGGTGTTTTTCGGCCAGTTGCGCCAGGGGCTGGATCACGCCCACGAATCTCCCTGGTTGATGACCGCGCCCATGATGATGCTCGCCGTATTGGCCGCCGGATTTGGCCTGATCAATTTCAACTGGCCCGGCGCGTTTCCAGGGTTTGGCGGCTTGATTTATTTCCACGAGGCGGAGGATTTTCACTTTAACTTGTGGATCGGGGTCCTCTCCACGGTCTTGGCCTTGGGCGCGTTCTGGCTGGCCAGCCTCTGCTACCTGAGGGAAAGGATATCGCCGGATATTCTGCGGCAAAAGGCGCCGTGGTTGGCCGTGGTGGTGGAAAACAAGTATTACTTCGACGAGGTCTACCAATGGGCCGTGGACCGGTTGGTGCTAACCGTTTCCGGATTCGTGGCCCTATTCGACCGGGCGGTGGTCAACGACGTGGGGGTCAACGGACCGGCCGACACGGTGCGGCGCGTGGGGTTCGTACTGCGCCTGCACGTAACTGGTCATTTATACAGCTACGCGCTGGCGATGGTATTGGGCACAGTTGGGCTGGCCGTGTTGTGGTGGTTGAGGTCGGTTTAAACGTGGAATGGAACGCCGATGGCGATCCAGGTGGAAATAACCGGTAGATGAGCAGCTTGGAACAGACGGCGTTGTTCTTGATCATCATGGTTCCCTTGCTGGGGGCTGTGTTGACCATGTTCTTGCCCAAGGATAGGCCGGGAGACGCTTGGTATTTCGCCATTGGCGTTTCAGTTGTTTGCCTGCTGTTGTCCCTGTACATCTTTGTCAGCTACGACTATGGCGCGGGCGGCTTTCAACTGGCCCGATCGTTCCAGTGGCTCGAAGCCCCGATAAATATCGATCTATCCCTGGCGGTGGACGGGATTTCCGCTCCGCTCATCTTGCTCAACGGCTTGGTGCTTTTGGGCGCGGTCTTGATCTCCCAGACCATCCGCACCCGGACCCGGGATTTTTTCGTGTTGTTGCAAGCCCTGGGAGCGGGGGTTTTCGGCGTTTTCGTGGTACGGGACCTGTTCTTCCTGTTCTTCTTCTACGAGCTGGCGGTGCTTCCCATGTATCTGCTGATCGGCGTATGGGGCAGCAGCACCGACTTTGGCTCCTTCCTGCGGACCAAAGAATACAGCGCGATGAAACTGTTCCTGTATCTGATCGCGGGAAGCATTCTGGTCTGGATCGGTATCCTGGCTTTGTACGTGAAATCGGCCACCCTGGGTACGCCCACTTTCTCGTTGGAGGATTTGGGGAACCTGGCCGCCAGCGGCAGTATCAGCGAGGAGTTCCAGACTTGGGTTTTCCCCCTCTTCATGGTTGGATTTGGTGTTTTGGCGGGCCTATGGCCGTTCCACACCTGGTCGCCCGACGGGCACGTAGCGGCGCCCACGGGGGTGAGTATGCTGCATGCCGGCGTACTGATGAAGCTGGGCGCTTACGGCATCATCCGGGTGGGCATGGTGCTCCTGCCCGAGGGCGCAGAGAACTGGATGCCCCTGTTGATCACCCTGGGCACGGTCAACGTGCTATACGGCGCCGTATCGGCAATGTCCCAGACGGACCTCAAATACGTTGTGGGTTATTCCAGCGTGAGCCACATGGGGTACGTGCTCATGGGCATTGCCACCCTCGATCCCATCGGCGTCGGCGGCGCGGTGCTGCAGATGTTCTCCCATGGGATCATGACGGCCCTTATGTTCCTCTTGGTGGGAGCGGTGTACGACCGGGCGCACATCCGGGACATCTACGTTTTGAATGGATTGTTCGGCCGGATGCGTGTGAATAGCTTCTTCTTTGCCATCGCGGGTTTGGCGTCGTTGGGGCTTCCAGGCCTCAGCGGTTTCATCGCCGAATTCATGGTATTCACGGGGGCGTTCCGCACCTATCTGCCGCTGGCCATTCTGGCGGTGGTGGGGGCGGCGTTGACGGCGGTATATATCTTGAGGTTATTGGCCCGCACGTTCCTTGGCGAGATGGACCCCCGGTGGGAGCACCTCACCGACGCCAGCCCGGTGGAAAAAGCCGTGGGCGGTGTTTTCGTAGTCATATTGATCGGCGTGGGAGTGTGGCCCGAGCCTATGATGCGCGTCATCAACGTGGGCGTGGCCTCCCTGCCGGGGATATAAATGAAGGAATTTATGGCTGGGCGGCGACTGGTAGTGAAAATATATCGCAAGACCGTCTCTCTAAGATGGACCATCCTTCGACAGGTCCGACTCTGTCGCCACTCGCGGCCTCCGGTCGGAGCTCAGAACGAACGGGTAAGAAGAATCCTCTCCGTTCGTGGTGAGCCCGTCGAACCACCTTTTGGGATAGTTACCAAGTTGAAATGCCTGAATTGACCCAAAATATCGGCCTTTTGTCTCCGGAGTTCGCCCTGGCCGGATTGGCCCTGGGCATTCTGGCGATCGACCTGTTCCTGCCCGATGGCAAGAAACAGGTCACGCCCTGGCTTTCGGCGGCGGGATTAGCCGGGATCATCGCCCTGTCCCTATACATGCTTTGGGGACGCCAGGAGACGCTTTACGGCGGTCTCCTGGCCGTTGACGCCTTCTCCCTGTTCTTCAAGGTGTTCTTTCTGGGCCTGGGGATCTTGATCATCTTCACCTCAATGGAATACGTGGACCGGAGGTTGGATAATCCCGGCGAGTTTTACGGGCTATTGTTGCTTTCGATATTGGGCATGAACGTCATGGCCCAATCCCGTGAGTTGCTTACCGCCTACATAGCCCTGGAGCTTTTGAGCTTTTGCCTCTACGTGATGGCCGCCTACGCGAAGGGCGAGCCCAAATCCAACGAAGCGGGTCTGAAATACATCCTCATCGGCGCTTTCTCGTCGGCCATCCTCTTGTATGGCGTGAGCATGATCTATTCCAGCGTGGGTGTTACCCGGTTCGCCGATATCAGTTTGGCCCTTGGCTCGGCTGGGGATGTGTCTCCCGCCCTGTGGGCCGGCCTGGCGTTGCTGGTAGTGGGACTGGGTTTTAAAGTGTCGGCCGTGCCATTTCATATGTGGGCGCCCGACGTGTACGAAGGCGCACCGTTGCCGGTTACAGCCTACCTGGCCATCGGTTCCAAGGCGGCTGCCTTTGCGTTGATATTACGTTTGGTGGCCGAAGGGTTCGTTCCCGCCGAAGACCTGTGGAGCCAGTGGCAGATCATATTCGCGGTGCTGGCCGCGGTCACTATGCTGGTGGGCAACCTGGTGGCCTTGGCCCAGACGAATCTCAAACGTCTTATGGCCTACTCTTCCATCGGCCACGTCGGGTTCCTGCTGGCGGGGATCGCCGCACTTGCGCCGTCTTCGGTCCTGGCTTCCAACGGTGTCATGCTTTACCTGGTGGGGTACTCAATCACAAACCTTTTGGTGTTCGCCGCGATCATCGCATTCTTCAACCTCACCGGGAGAGAGGAGATAGTTGACCTGGCCGGCTTGGCCGACCGGCAGCCCTTTCTGGCCGCCTGCATCGCCATAGGGTTCTTCTCACTGGGCGGATTGCCCATCTTCGCCGGGTTCGCCATCAAGTTCTATCTATTCGTCGCCGTAGCCACCGGAGGATTTCTCTGGCTTGCGGGTTTAGCGATATTCGCCAGCCTGATCTCAATCTATTACTACCTCAAGGTGATCCGGCAAATGTACATCGAACCGGTTCCGGAATATGTGGCCGCCGGGTCAGAAAGGGAAGACGGAATTGTTTATGAGCCTGAACAGAACCTTTCGCCGTCCTTCTTGATGCTCGGCGTGCTGGCAATAAGCATGCTGGCGGTGGTGTTGGCCGGTGTATACCCTGCTCCGTTGTTGGACCTGATCGAGGCGGCCAGCCAGGCGATCCTGCCCGGCGCATGACGCCGCAACCGCTGTACCCAGCCGGTATGAAAAGGTTGGGGATTTCTACCTGGCCTTTGGTATAATCATGAAGCGCTGCTAGGCGCGGGATCCCTGATTGGGCAAGGGCATGAGAGGCGGGCCGGAACAATGATAATCGCGGTGATTGGAAGCAGTAGACCCGCGACCACCGAACACGTGGAATTGGCCGAGCAGGTGGGCCGGGAACTGGCCAAACGGGGCGTCCAGGTTGTTTGCGGGGGTCTTACCGGCATCATGGAAGCCGTGTGCCGGGGAGCCAAAGCAGAAGGCGGTATGACCATCGGGATACTGCCTGGCCTGTCCTCCCAAGAGGCGAACAAATACGTCGATATTTCCATTGTCACCGGGATGCGGTACTCGCGTAACGTCATCGTGGTCAAGACTGGACAGGCGGTCATCGCCATCGGCGGCGCGTACGGCACTCTGTCGGAGATTGGGCATGCCCTGGGCGATGGCATACCTGTAATAGGCTTAAAGACTTGGAATCTGTCCCGGAACGGGGACGGACAGCCGGTGGATGACGCGATAATACCGGCGTCCGGCCCGGTGGACGCGGTGGACAAAGCAATGGCCGCAGCCAACGCCCGCCACCTGGGAGGCTAAGCCCCGATGCACCAGTCCCGGACGGGTCCAATCTGAACGCTTGATGTAGACCGCACATCTCCGTGAGGCCACGGGCAGGCCAAGGGCGTTTTTATGCGCCCGCTGCCGGACCGGGATCCTAAAGTTCCCACCATCAAGGACGATACAAAATGTCCCAATCCTCGGGCGGACTGAAAATCGCCGCCGTCACAGGCCGGGAGACCCTGGATTCTAGAGGCAATCCCACCGTCGAGGCGGAGGTCGTTCTTGCAAACGGCATTACTGCCCGTGCCGCCGCTCCCTCGGGGGCCAGCACCGGGACCCATGAGGCGGTTGAATTGCGGGATGGCGATTCCAGCCGGTATGGCGGCGCGGGAGTATCTAAGGCGGTTGGTAACGTGAACCGTGTCATCGGCCCCGCGCTGGCCGGCCGGTCTCCGTTGGACCAAGCCGAAATCGATGGACACCTGATAGAGTTGGACGGCACGCCGAATAAGGGGAACCTGGGGGCCAACGCCATACTGGCCGTTTCCATGGCGGTGGCCAAAGCTGGAGCCATGTCGGCCAACGACGCCCATCCCACCGAGGAAAGGCTGTGGCAACGCCTGTCCCGGGGTGGCCGGGTGTCGCTCCCGGTGCCGATGTTCAATATCTTGAACGGCGGCCGGCACGCGTCCGACTCCACCGATGTTCAGGAGGTCATGGTGGCTCCGGCGGGATTGCCATCGTTTTCAGAAGCCCTCAGGTGTGGGGTGGAGATATACCATGCTTTGCGGGGTTTGCTTAGGGACGGCGGCCACAACCTGAACGTGGGGGATGAAGGCGGCTTCGCCCCCAGCCTGCCCTCCAACCAGGATGCCTTGGAATTGGTAGTGAAGGCGATTGAATCGGCTGGATACCGGCCTGGGAGCGACGTATATATAAATCTGGATGTGGCGGCTTCCGAACTCTTTGACCGGGGCCAGCGCAAATATGTCTTGGCCAGGGAGGGAACCACCTTGACGGCTGGCGAGCTCATCGATCTTTACGATGTGTGGCGGCGGCAGTATCCCATAATCAGCATCGAGGACGGGCTGGACGAAGACGATTGGGAAGGATGGCAGGAACTGGTCAGCCGTGTCGGCGATGGCGTTCAACTAGTGGGCGACGATGTTTTCGTGACCAACCTGGAACGGATCAAGCGCGGTATCGACACCAAAGCGGGTACGGCGGTCTTGCTAAAACCCAATCAGATCGGCACGTTGACCGAAACCCATAACGCGTTCAAGATGGCCCGCAACGCCGGATGGGGGACGGTCATGAGCCACCGGTCGGGGGAGACCGAAGACACCACCATCGCCGATCTGGCGGTGGGCTGGGATGTGCGCCAGATCAAGACGGGCGCGCCGGCCAGGTCTGAAAGGGTGGCCAAGTATAACCGGCTGTTGCGTATCGAATCCCAGTTGGGTGACCGTGCCGCATACGCCGGACTGGATGCCTACGCCCATATCAAGCTAGCCTGAATGGTCAGTGGACCGTTTTAGGGGCGGTTGACATGGGCCAAGAACGATCCCAAGAACGATTCCGGGAAAAACCCCTTGTGACCACCGCCGGTGTCCGTTATATTATGGGCCGGATACCAAGAACCATCGGCATACGTCTATGTCTAGAAAAATATTCGTTGTAGCTGTGGAGGTAGAGAATGGTTACCCGAGTGGGAATCAACGGTTTTGGCAGAATAGGGCGGCTGGTGCTTCGGGCTACCAATTCCCTTCATCCCGATAAACTTGAGGTGGCGGCGGTCAACGACCTGACCGATGCCAAGACCAACGCCCACCTTTATAAATACGACACCAGCTACGGTCCCTACGAGGGCACCGTTGAGGCCAACAACGGCGACCTGGTGGTGGACGGGCACAGCATAAAAGTCTTCTCCGAGCGGGACCCGGCGCAGATCCCCTGGGCGGAGATGGGCGTCGATCTGGTGATAGAGTCCACCGGGATCTTTACCGACGCCGAAAAGGCCAGGGGTCACCTGGCCGGTGGCGCTAAAAAGGTTGTGATCTCAGCGCCGGCCACCGGTGAAGACCTGACCATCGTGCTAGGCGTCAACGACCATCTGTATGATGCGGATAAGCACGCCATCATCTCCAACGCCTCCTGCACCACCAACTGCTTCGCTCCTATGGTGAAAGTGCTTCACGACTCCTTCGGCATCGAACACGGCTTGATGTCCACCATCCACTCGTACACCAACGACCAATCGATTTTGGACCAGCGGCACTCAGATCTGCGCCGGGCCCGCGCTGCGGCCATGAACATCATCCCAACCAATACCGGCGCTGCCCGGGCCGTGGGGTTGGTGCTGCCTGAGTTGAACGGCAAGCTCCACGGAGTCGCTTTCCGGGTCCCCACTGCTACCGGCTCCATCACCGACTTCGTGGCCAACGTTTCCAAGGACGTAACGGTGGACGAAGTCAACGAGGCTTTCTCGAAGGCGGCCCAAGGTGGGTTGAAGGGGATATTGGAATATACCGACGAGCCGTTGGTCAGTTCTGACTGCCGCGGCAACTCCCATAGCTGCATCTTCGATTCCCTATCCACCATCGTGATGCAGGACCGGATGGTGAAGATCATGGGATGGTACGACAACGAGTGGGGTTACTCCTGCCGCACCGCCGACCTGTGCGCCATGATGAGCGAAAAAGGCATCTGATCTCCCCGGCTGGTGCGTAGATTTGGTAACCAATGCCGGCGCTTGGGACCCCAATGACGGAGGCCCATGGTCCGGCGTAACGTTACACCTATGGCCAAGATCGGGTCATCTGTAACCGTGCCAGAGATTCCTATCGCCGGCCAACTTAACCCATGATTTCCAGCCCGGCCGGACTAGTCCAGGCTGCTGGTTGGGCTATTCCGATTCATCTCCTCCGCTGGACTCGTATTTGATGCACCAGCTTTCCCTCCCGGCAATGCTAATCCGGCAGCGGCGTATTTCATGGACCTTCATCGCCCTGTCCCTGATTGTCATCTTGGCCCTGGCGCTGCGGCTGCATGGCCTTAACTGGGACGCCGGTTACGGTTTTCACCCCGATGAGCGGGATATTTACATGCGCGCCGGATGCATGTACGAGGCGTTGAGCTCAGACCCCGGTTACGCCACCTGCGGATATCTGAACGCGGAACCCCAGACTGTCCCCGGAATACCCAGCCCCGGCGTATTTCTGGACCCGGAAAAGAGCCCGTTAAACCCCCACTGGTTTCCCCTGGGCAGCATGCTGGTCTACCTGATGGTCTTGATACGCTCCATCGTGGAGCTGTTCACGGACATCCCGGCCCTGGACATGCGCTACGCCGGGCGGACCATCTCCGCGCTGGCCGACGTTGGTTCGGTGCTGATGGTTTTTGTGTTGGGCCGGAGGTTATACGGCGGCGCGGTGGGGTTGCTGGCCGCCGCCTTCACCGCCATGGCGGTGATCCACGTTCAGAACAGCCACTTCTTCCGTCCCGAGACCTTATCGGTCCTGTTCACCTTGGTCAGTTTCTGGGCGATGCTGCGGATGGTGGAGCGGAAACGTCTGGTGGATTCCGCTCTTCTGGGCCTGGCCGTGGGATTGACCATGGCCCCCAAGGTTAGCGGATTGCCCCTGGTGCTGCCCCTGGCATTGGCCTATGGCTACCGGCTGTGGGACATCTGGGCGCCGGGTTCCGCGCCGGAGGAAGATTCCCCAGGCGATTCAGTGTACTCCCAATCCGACCGCTGGCTTGCGGCCGGCCGGGTCATCGGGCACGGGTCCTTGGCGGCGGTGTTGGCAGCTGCAGTCTTTTTAGTTAGCTCTCCCTATTCACTGTTGGATTTCCAATCTTTCGCCGGAGATGTGGCGGCTCAGGGTAACATGGCGCGTCACGCCGGGCTATGGCCGTTTACGGTGCAATACGTCGGCACTGAGCCATTCATCTACCAGTTCAAACAGAGCGCGGTCTTCGGTTTGGGATTGCCCCTAGGCGTTGTCGCCTGGTTGGCGATTCCATTTACGGCGGTCCTTTCGCTGTGGCCCCGGAAAACCAGACGGGCGGACCTGCTTATCTTGACCTGGCTGCTGGGCAGCCTGGTGTTTTTGGAGAGCTTCGAGGTCCGGTTCTTGCGCTACGTTTTCCCGTTGATGCCTTTCATGATCTTGCTGGGGTCCCGGATGCTCCTCTGGATGGTGGAAACGGGACGTTGGGCGGCGGGCAAACCGGTTTGGCTGGCGGAGCTTGGCAGGCCGGCCGCCATGTCTCCATTGAGATTGGACTTGAGGATGGGCCGGCGAGGCCTATCCGCCTTCTTGATTTGGGCGCCCATGGTATTTGTCCTTGCGGTCGTGGCTGCCACGGCATTCTACAGCCTGGCCTTTCAGGGGGTTTACACCCAGCAGCATCCGGCGGTGGCGGCATCGGACTGGATCAACCAAAATGTTCCCCGGGGCTCAGCCATAGTCAGCGATAACCATTGGGACGAGTTCGTGCCCGATCTTTACAGTTATCTGGTGTGGCAATATCCGTTATACGAAGGCGAGACACCGGCGAAGATGCAAACCCTGGCTCAGAAGCTGTCGGAATCTAACTATCTGGTGTTTTACAGCAACCGCCCTTACACCAGCGTTTCCCGCGACCCGCAGCGGTTCCCATTTAGCACCAATTATCACCAAAGGTTGTTTGCCGGTGAATTGGGCTACCGGTTGGAGAAGAGATTCACGTCTTATCCCTCTTTGCTTGGCGTGGAATTCCGCGACGACCCCCTGGCGGATGCCGGCCTTGCCCGGGCCGAACCGGCGTTGCCTCAGGAAGATTCGAAGGGACAAGTTGGTTTCAGTCTCAACCTGGGATATGCCGACGATAACGTGACCGGATACGATCATCCCCAAGTGCTTTTGTTTCGCAACGTGGAGGGGTTCTCCAAAGGCCGGATATTGGACGGTCTGCTCCGGTCCCCTCCCACCCAAGACGCCGCCGCGCCAAGGGGATTGATGCTGTCCCAAGCTGAAAAGGAATTGCAACGCAGCGGCGGGACATGGTCTGGGATCATCGACCGTTCCAGTTGGACCAATCGTCTGCCGGTGCTGGCCTGGCTGGCGGTGGTGGAACTGGTTTACCTGGTCACTCTGCCCCTGGCGATATTTATCTTCCGTCCGCTGCCAGACCGGGGAATCGTTTTGGCTCGCATCCTGGGGCTATTGACGGTTGCCTATTTGGCCTGGCTTCCGGTCAGCTTGGGATGGATCAGCTTTTCCCGAACGGCCATATTCATAGGGTTCCAGGGGCTGGTGTTGATCTCGTCGCTGACGTTGGTGGTCCGGTGGAATGAGATAAGAGAATTCGTATCCCAGAAATGGCGGCTGTTACTTACCGGAGAGGTGCTTTTCCTGGTGGCTTTCCTGGCATTCACCGCCCTGAGGGCGGAAAATCCAGACCTGTGGCATCCGTGGCGTGGTGGCGAAAAGCCTATGGAGTTGGCTTACTTCAATGCGGTGATACGGTCCAGTACCATGCCGCCATTCGACCCCTGGTTTGCCGGTGGCTACCTGAACTACTACTACTGGGGTTATTTTATCCCGGCAGTGGTGGTCAAGGTCACTGGGATAATCCCCACCACGGCGTTCAATCTCGCGGTCCCGTTGTTCTTCGCCCTGACGCTGACGGGCGGATACTCGCTGGTTTATAACTTGGCCGAGGGTGTCCGGAGCTCCCGGGAATACGAATCTGATTTTACCGGCTACCAGGGCCGCCGGAGGTGGCGTCCAGGACTGGCGAGCCCCGTGGCTGCGGGGTTGTTGGGCGGGATGTTTGTCGCGGTGATGGGCAACTTGGACGGAATCGCCCAAGTTGCCCAGGGTGCTTGGCGCAAGGCGTTTGATTGGGGCGCCGGGTTCCCGGCGTTCGACTTCTGGCGAAGCAGCCGTATGATTCCTTATAAGGAAAATTTCGACCCACCGGCGGTGGCGTTTTGGGTGCCGGAAAAGATCGCCGGTTCGCCGGATATGTCTCCACACATCACTGAGTTTCCCTTCTTCACCTTTCTTTTTGCCGATCTACACGCGCACATGATGGCGATTCCATTTACTATCTTGGTCATCGGTCTGGGTCTGAATCTGGTAGTGGGGATGAGCAATGCGACCCACGGGGGAAGGACATGGACCGCTGCCGCGTCCATCGCGCTGGGGCTGGCGTTGGGGGCGCTTTGGGTGGTGAACAGTTGGGATTATCCGGCTTACCTGATTCTGGTATTGGCCCTGACGGCCCTGGCCGTATATTTCCGCCTGGGCCCAACCAACGCAAAGGTGCTTCTGACGGCTCTGCTGTCTGTTGGTGTGGTGGCGCTCAGCCTGGCGGCGTTCTGGCCGTTTCACCAGTCATACGAAGCGTTCAACACCGGGCTGGATGTGTCCAAGTGGCGCACGCCCATAGACCGGTATTTGGCGATCCATGGCCTGTTCCTGTTTGCCGCCGCCGGCTTTTTGATATTCAAGACCGCCGGTCCATTGCGGGGAATGTTCTGGCCGGAAGTAGACCAGGGTTTGTCCGGCCGGACACTAAAGTGGCTGTTGGGTTTGGGCCTGCTGGGGGTTGGCTTGCTAGCGGTTGCGGGTTACTGGACCGCCGCGATGCTGGCGGTGATCTTGACGGTGACTGCCTTGGCATTTTGGATGTCGGTCACGTCGGCACATGATGAACGGAAATTTGATGCGGCTGCCCTGGCGCTCTTAGCCATGGGGTTGGCAATCAGCATCGGAGTGGATTTCGTCCGGATCGAGGGGGATATCGGGCGAATGAATACGCTGTTCAAATACTATCTAGAGATATGGGTCCTGTTTAGCATTGCATCGGCTTACATGGTCTGGCGGCTATTCGCGGAAAGGTCTCTGGCCCAAAGCTCGGCCGCAGTAGACATGACTTTGGATGGGGTGCGGTGGACCTGGCTTAAAACTGGGTGGAAGGCGGTCCTCGTATCGCTTATAGCTTGCAGCCTTATTTACACGGTCATGGGGACCAAAGCCCGGTTGGGGGACCGGTTCAACGACACTCGATTAACGTTGGATGGCATGGCATACATGGAGAGTGCGGTGCACGTCGAACAAGACGAGAAATTGGAGCTGGCTCCCGATCTGGAAGCTATCCGGTGGCTCCAGGACCATGTGCAAGGGTCACCGGTGGTCTTGGAAGCCCACAATGAGCAATATCGTTGGAGCGCCCGCATCGCTACCTATACCGGATTGCCCACGGTTTTGGGTTGGCCTTGGCATCAAACTCAGCAACGGTTCGCCTATAGGGGAGAGATACCCAGGCGAGCTTCCGACGTGGCCGAGATATATAACACCACCGTGACCTCCCGGGCAGAAGAACTTTTGCGCCGCTATGACGTTTCCTATGTGGTGGTTGGGAAACTGGAAAGGATTTACTACAGCGAGCCGGGCATCCACAAATTCTCGCTAATGGTCGAACAGGGATTGTTGCGGGAGGTTTTTTCCAACCACGCAGTGGTCATCTATCGCACCGCCTGGGAGTGAACCGGTTTAGCGAATCCTGTGAAGGTCACCTCCGCGCCGCCCGGCTCCCATCAACCCGTTATCTTTACCGGCAGAGCCTCGCGGTTCCCCTGGCTTATCCATTTATTATTGATAATTTTATATTTAGGCCAAGAGGCGACTATAACCTGCCAAGTTGCAGTCCCACTCCAACCAACGACAATCAGTTGAGCCTGCTTTGGGTTAGCTGGTTGCCTTGCAGTCCATTAATCGTTTGAAAACGGTGGCCAAAGTTATTGACAGAGTATTAACATAACTGTTACTTTCTTAGTGATTAATAAACATAATCTTAAATTAAGGTCAAATGATAAGCATCGAGACAATCGCAGCGATTCGAGACCTGTCAATCATTGTCCTGACTGGCGTTGCGGTGATAGTGCTTCTCATGGGAGGGCTCTCCTTCTACCGCCTCTCCCGGTCGGTACAGAGGACCGCTCGGAATGTGGAAGCGATATCTGAGATTCTTCTTGACAGCGTAGCAAGACCGTTGAGGAATATTCCCACTATTTTGGAATCAGGGAAGAACGTGTTGGGGTGGGTTCAAGAGTACCTATCTAAAGATCGGAGGAATGAACAAAATGACGACTCGTAACCAGATCGTAACCGGAATTATCGCCGGCGCTTTAGCCGGCACCGCATTAGGCCTGTTGGTTGCCCCAAAAACGGGAAAGGAAACCCGGGAATTGGTGGCATCGAGGGGCTCCGCCATCAAAAATAAGGCTGGCGATTATTTCACCATCATTCGCAACCGGATGAAGAAGGGCGATGAGGTGGAGAGCCTTAACGGAGCTTCTCATGCAGAAGAAGTAAGCCTATAGCTGGGACAAAAGAAATCCCAGTGGATCAACTCTCGGGGCCGCGGTTCGCGGCGGTCCCGGGGGGCCTAAGGAAGGCTAACCCCAACACATAAGAAAGCCTTTACCTGCTGGCCTTTCCAAAAGTGGTTCACGTGCCGAGGGAGTGTGATGGTGTGGTGCGGAAGTGCCTTCGGCGGTGACCTCTAAGGAGGGGCCAGCTTTTGTCTGCCCGGTATTTTCGGGCTAAGGATGAGTTCGTGCCGGCTAAAAGGAGCTGTTTGGACTCAAACATTCGGGGCCCACACGGGATACGAGCCAAACACCCTTAGCATTCTGCACCGGGCCGAGAGGCTGTCTAATGCGGCGGCAACTTGAGCGTCCTGCCGATGGCCGGCGCAGTCCACAAGAAAGATGTATTCTCCCAAATTTTCTTTGGTTGGGCGGGACTCTATTTTCATAAGATTTATCTCCCTCTGGGCAAACTCCCCCAAAGCCTGGTGCAATAGGCCAGAGGAATCCGTTTTCTGGAAGGAGAAACAGACCGAGGTTTTGTCCCGCCCGGTCGGTTGATGGTCCTGGGACGCCAGTACAACAAACCGAGTAACGTTGTTCACGTTGTCCTGGATACCCCGGCCGATGATTTCAACGTCCGGGTTTAGGTCTCCCGCCCTACGTGGCGATATGCAAGCGGCCGGCATGTTGCTCAGCCTCATGTCCGATACGGCTTCCACGGTGCTCAACGACGCCATTTGGCGCGCCTCTGGGAAACAGCGTTCCAGGTATTCCTTGCATTGGCCTAATGCTTGGGGATGGGAATAGATCACCTTAACGTTGGCGGGTTTTACGCTTGGCATGGCAAACATATAGTGTTCGATCGGCACCACCACTTCGTTGCACACCGAGAGGCCCGGTTGGCTGATGAGAAGGTCAAGGGTGAAGGTGACTGATCCCTCCAAGCTGTTTTCAATGGGGACGACGCCTTCTTCGGTTATACCAGATGATACCGCAGAGCCCACGGCTGGTATCGATGGGAAAGGTTGCAACTCGGCTTGGGGGTTATACAACAGGGCTGCTTCTTCGGTGTAGGTGCCGGTAGGTCCCAGAAATGCGATTCGTCCGGCCATGACTAGATTCCGGTCAAGATATCGTATAGGGTTTGCTCTCCTCCGCTGGGGGTAACCGCGATTATCTCATCCTCGGCATCCAGCAGCAGGTCCCCAGAGGGACGTTCGACACCGCTGGATTTCACCACCAGGGAAATGAAACTTCGGGGCGGAAGTTCCACCTCTCCCAGCCGCCGGCCCACCACTCCGGCGTCTTCCGGAATGGTGATGCTTACCAACTCCATGGATGAGGAGCGTAGGTTCATCAACCGCAACAATGGCCGGCCAGGAATTCGTTCTTCCAGGCTTTCCAACACCAGGTGAGTGGAGTTGACCACCACGTCGACCCCCAATATCTGAAAGATGGGTTCGTTCTTAGGGTCTTTGATCAGAGCCATGGTCCGGCCGGTCTGAAATACGTGTTTGGCCATCTGACAGGCTACCAGATTGATCTCATCCCTATCGGTGGCGGCAATCACCACGTCGGCCCGGTTGGCGCCGGCTAGCTTCAGCGTGATTTGGTCGGTGCCGTCGCCTTGCAATGCAACGCTGCCCAGTTCCTCGGTTAGCAGATCGCACCGCGCCGGGCTTTTTTCCACCACCACGACTTCGTGGCCAGAGGCCAGCAAGGCCTTGGTTAGGTGGTATCCGACTTCGCTGCATCCGATTACCAGGATATACATTGAGTTCTCGCGGAGTTCTCGCGGATCGTGGAATCTAACCTTGGAGGGCCCGGTTCAGGTCTTGGAGCAGGTCCAGCGTCGGATTGACCACTTCCAGCTCCAGTTCTGTGTAAAACTGTTGTAATTGGGGATTTTCCAGCCTGCAGACCACCTTTCCAACGTTGAAAATGTGCTTGGCGATCTGAGAAGTAAGGATGTTCTCGTACTCGTCTTCCGATAGTGCCAAGAACGCGTCCGCGTTATCTATACCCCCCAACTGCAGGTAGTCTTGCATCAGGGGCTCCGGGGTCAAAAGGGTAATTACCCGTGGCTCGTCGGCCAGGTCATCAAGACAATCCATGTCGCCGCTTAGAATGGTGAACTGGTGATCAGCCGAATCGGGTGATGCCAGCAGCAAAGTGGTCAGCGGTCCACATCCCAGGATCAAGATCCGCATGGCGCATACCTCGTCCCAACGACGCACCCGGCTTTAGCTCTCCCGGAATTAGTCCCGGAATTAGTCAAGATAAGGAGTCCCTGCCCGGTCCCTAAAGAATAATACCCGGCATGAAACATTGTTGAAGATGTACGAGGCTGTAGATCCGATCCGGCAGACCCCGAAGCGTCTTCGGTAGGGCACCCCTAAAACGACAAGGTCCATGTGCCGGTCCTCGGTCTCTTGGACTAGGGCGGGCCCGGCATGGCGTGCCCTGAGCAGTTTTGCCTGCACATCCCGGAATTTTTCTTCCGCGCCTATCGCTTCGATGGTTTGGAGGATCTGCTCACCTTTGGCGATGGCGCTGGTCAGGTCGGATTCCAATGACAGGTCCAATGGGACTTCCATCACATAAATAGCGTGAATTTCCGACTTTTCCTGCCGGGCCATACGGCAGGTCCAACGAAAAGTCCGTTCGGTAGCCGGGTCTCCGTTCACCGGCACCAGGATTCGCGTGGCGTCCAGTCGCATACCTAGAGGCTAGCCTCCAACGTTACGCCGGGCTTGCGCACCCGGCCTGCCCAGTGAATGATCTATGATGACTGATCCGGGGAGATTATAGCCAGGGAGAAGTCTCACTTCAACTGCGGCAGCGCCGGGATACTACCAAATTGACGTTTAACAGGTAGGAGTGAAATTGAGGCTAGCCTGGCTGGGCGGCAACTAGGGGCGGCAGTTCCCGGGCCATGGTATATATCCGGCCTACCTGCTCATTGGTGCCGGCCACCACCAACACATCCCCCGGTTTGATCTCTTCGTCCCTGGCCGGATGCAGGATGTAGCTGCGGGCGCGGCGTATGGCCAAAACCGCCACGCCGTCGTTTTCGCCAGTCCCGCTAAGGCCCACTTGTTCCAGGGTACGGTTGAGCATCTGTTCCGGCGGTTGCACCTTGCTGATCCCGAAGTTGGGTACGATGGCCATGTAATCCACGATCCCGGTTTCGAACCCAACGTGGGCCGCCCTACGGGCGCTTTCCATCTCCGGATATACCACCTTGTCGGCGCCGACGCGTTCCAGGGTCTCCCCGTGGAGTTCGTTGGCCGCCCGGGCGATGATGTACGGAATCCCCAGGTCCTTGATCAAAACGGTGATCAGGATGCTTGCCTGCACGTTGTCACTGCCCAGCGCCACCACGGCGACGTCAAAATCGGCCACGTCTAATTCCCGCAGCACAGACTCGCTGGAAGCGTCGGCCCGCACCGCGTAGGTCACGTGGCCCAGCATATCCTGGATCTTGGACTCATTCAGGTCGATCGCCAGCACGTCGTGGCCGGATTGATACAGTTCCTGGGCCACGGTACCGCCAAACCTGCCTAGCCCGATGACACAAACCTGTTTCTTCACCGTTCCCCCGTCAACCTATTTTAGCCTATCCTATTTTAACCCTTTCCCTGGCAAAACGGTATACCGAAGCCTCTTCCCTGGGAGCCAAGGTCAAGGCCAAGGTCACCGGTCCCAGCCGGCCCACAAACATGGCTATCATGAACATGCATTTGCCTGCCAGGCTTAATCCGGGTGTAACCCCCGTTGATGCGCCCGTGGTGCCCAATGCGGAAACGGTGTCAAACACCAAGTTCAAGAATGGGACATCCGGGTCAGTTATGGTCAATACAGGAACCGCGACGGCAATGAATCCCAGACCCAAGACGGCTACCGCCAACGCCCGGTACAATTGAGGTTGGGGGATCTCACGGCCAAAGGCTTCTGCCTGGGCGCGCTGCCGCAACGATGAGACCACGGCGGCAACGATGATGGCGAATGTCACGACCTTGATCCCACCTGCCACCGAGCCCGCGGCCCCGCCGATGAACATGAGACCTGAATAGGTCACCTTGGTCACGTCTTGCACCTGGCCAAAGTCCATCGTGGAAAAACCTGCCGTGCGCCCGCTGACCGACTCAAACAGCGCTCCCACACCCTTGTCGAACCAGCCCAATTGGCCAAGGGTTTCCGGGTTGCCCCACTCGGCGATCAGCAGGACGGCGGCGCCCAAAGCCCACAGGGAAAGACTGGTGACAACCACCAGCTTGGTGTCCAAGCTAAGGCGGACGAACCGGCGGTTCCTGTAGATGTCAACCAGCACCGTCCAGCCCAACCCGCCCAGGATCATCAGCGCCGCGGTGCCCATGAGCAATAAGGGGGAATCGGCGAACCTGGCCAGGCTGCTTCCATCGGGAAGTTCAGGCAGGATGTTCAGTCCAGCGTTGTTGAACGACGACACTGAAAGAAACATAGAATTCCATAGCGCTTCACCCATGCTCAGGTCCAGCTCTGGATGACCGCGGACCTGCCAGAAGATCGCCGACGTCCCCAGGGCATAGAGGGAGAACACCAGGATCACCACCCGGCGGCCGATGCGGCGCAGCCCCTGGAACTGCTCCACGCCCACGGTGTCTTGCATCAGCCCTTGGGTCAGCATCCGCTCCTGTAATGTGGACCGATGGCCGATGAGCAAGAGCAGGAATGTGCTGACCACCATGAAGCCCAACCCGCCCACCAGCATCAGCGTGAATATCAACGCTTGCCCGAATCCACTCCAGTAGGTCCCGGTGCTCACCACCGTGTGGCCGGTTACTGTCAGGGCTGAGACCGCCGTGAAAAAAGAGGTGTCCAGAGAGGTATATTCACCGCTGTGGCTGGATACGGGCAAGGCCAGGACGAGCCCGCCCATCAGGATCAGGAGTATAAATCCGATCAAAAGCATCAGCGGTGAACCAAAGAGCCGGCGGGGGACTCTCATCGGCGGAGGCTGCTCTATGCTGGGCCGCAACTCTCTCATCCGCGGCTGGCGGATCACTGAGTCCCTCCGCGGACGGGGCGGCATTAACGCCACGGATGGCCTTCCTGGGTGAAACTGAGGATGGCACGGGGATCGGACCCGGGCAAAAGGACACCTGCTGAGGATGTGGCAACACGTCTGGGAGGTGAAAAAGCGTTCAAATCGGCCTGGAAAGGCGGGGAGGAAGGTTGGGCTTCGACATTTGAGCCAAGATTTACATGGACCAAGCGGGACTAGGCGCCGGCGGTTCAGGAGATACCTGGGCCCAAAACTCAGGGGTCCAAAACTTCGGCATTGCTTCGCCGAGTCAGCTAAGTCAACGGATTCTAGGTTTTTCAACCCGCCATGTCAACGCGGTGCCGGCGGCGTTTTAGACCACTAAAACGCCGCCCGATTCAGAATCGATTAAAGGGCAAACCATCTAAGTTCAACAGCCGAAGATATCGGGGCTTCTTATGCTAAGATATTCCCCAGTTTCAGCTACCTAGAGGTGACCAAATATGACGATCAGCTACCGGCAGGTGGAGCTACGTTACGACGCTGCCGAAATCGACCGGAAATGGCAGGAGCGTTGGGATAAGGACGGTCTCCACTTGGTTGACGTCGATGACTCACGGCCCAAGTGGTACGAGATGACCATGTACCCGTATCCCTCGGGCGACCTTCACATCGGCCACTGGTACGCCATGGCCCCGGCCGACTGCCACGCCCGTTTTCGCCGGATGCAAGGATATAACGTTCTGCATCCCATCGGTTTCGACGCCTTCGGCCTGCCGGCGGAGAATGCCGCCATCAGCCGTGGGATACATCCCCGCACCTGGACCATGGACAACATCGCCAACATGCGCCATCAGCTCCGGTCCATTGGCGCGATCTACGATTGGAGCCGGGAGATCGTTTGCTGCCTGCCGGAATACTACCGCTGGAACCAGTGGTTATTCTTGAAATTCTACCAACAAGGATTGGCCTACCACGGTAAAGCGCCGGTGGTTTGGTGCCCCTCGTGCCAGACGGTGTTGGCACATGAACAGGTGGTCAACGGCGCTTGCGAGCGCTGCGACACCGTCATAACCCGCCGGGACTTGGAGCAGTGGTTTTTCCGTATTACCCAATACGCCGACCGGTTGCTGGACTTTGACGGTCTGAAAGACTGGCCCAACAAGATCTTGACCATGCAGCAGAACTGGATCGGCCGCAGCGAGGGCGTGGAGATCAGCTTCGACATCAGCCCATCCGGCCTGGACGAGAAAGAGATACGCACTTTCACGACTCGTATCGACACCATTTTCGGGGTGACATTCATCGTTTTGGCGCCGGAGCATCCATTGGTTGAACAGTTGACCACCGATGAGCACCGGCCCGCGGTGGAAGACTACATAGAGCAGGCGCGGCGCACGTCGGAGATCGACCGTCTTTCCACCGATACGGAAAAAACAGGCGTCTTCTTGGGTTCTTACGCCGTCAACCGGTTGAACGGCGAGCGGGTCCCCATATACAT
>MUCP01000011.1 GCA_002816875.1 SAR202 cluster bacterium Io17-Chloro-G2 | reverse complement strand
CGGTTTCGTAAACCGCAGGTCAAGGGTTCGACTCCCCTCACCGGCTCCACTTTCTAGGCGTTAATCAGGCCCCTGAAATCTCTCAGGGGCCTTCGCTTCTCACCTATGTCCAAGGCCGGCCAGCCGGTAAGAAAATAAAGTCGCCGGCGATCCCGTCTGAAACGGTAGCATTTACGCACCCCGAACATGTCTTATAATCCACATGTTCGGTGGGAGTGATACATCAACAGGGAGAGTAGACCCGATGCTGGAATTGAGGACCGTAACCACCGACGAGTTTGTTCAGTGGCTTCGTGCCGAATCCCGGGCTCATGGCAACCGGTTGAACGATGACCCAGAGGCGCTCAGGCCACATTTCGATCTGGACCGCTCTATAGCGATATTCGACCAAGGAACCATTGTCGGTGGCGCCCACTCTCACAGGGTTGAGATGTCCATACCCGGCGGTTCGGCGGTCACGGCTGGAGTGGCCAACGTGGCCGTAGAGCCCACCCATACACGGCAGGGGCTGATGACCCGGATGATGCACCACCAGATCAAAGATATCCACCAGCGTGGAGAGCCGCTGGCTGCCTTGTTTGCCACCGAAAGCATAATTTATGGCAGGTTCGGATATGGCATTGGGTCATTGCACGAGCGATGGGTGATCGAACGCCAGCACAACGGATATGCCCGGCCGTATGAGAGCGGTGGCCGAATCGCATTTGTAGACCCAGTAGACATCACCAAAGAGCTTCCCGAGGTTTTCCGGCGGAGCACCATTGATCGCCCGGGCGTGTTCCAGAGGCCGCTTCACCAATGGGAGCGGGATTCCCAAGCCCCTGAGCACAGCCAAGGCGGCCCGGGAGGTCTGTTCTACGCCGCCTATCAGGAAGACGGGAATGTAGACGGATATGTAACCTACCGCATAACAGGGACAACTCTTGCCGTGAACGAATTGATGGCGGCGACTAAAGAGGCGAGCGCCGCATTGTGGCGATTTTGCTTTGATGTGGATCGCATCAGCTCCACGGAGGCGCTTAAACGTCCCGTGGATGACTCATTACCGTGGATGTTGGCGGACCCGCGCCGCCTCCAGAGATCGTCGCGTGATGGTTTGTGGGTGCGCTTGATAGATGTAAGCGCCTCCCTGGAACTCCGGCGTTATAACGCAAGCGATCGCTTGGTGCTGGAGGTAAAGGACCAACTATGCCCCTGGAACGACGGACGGTTCGAATTAGAAGGGTCTTTCGAGGGCGCCACCTGCCGTGCCTCGAGTTCATCCCCGGATCTGACGCTTAGTGTTTCCAGTCTAGCCTCTGCATACATGGGAGCCGTAAGTTTCAGTACGCTTTCACAAGCAGGCTTGGTGGATGAGCGTACTCCGGGGGCGTTACTGCGTGCCGATCAGTTGTTCGCCGTCCAGTACCAGCCTTGGACTCCATGCAACTTTTGATTGCGGATACCTTGGTGGGAACTGACATTCTAGGGCTTGATGGCTCACAGGCAGCAGGTAGTTCAATTGGAGATGGTTTTATTACCGTCGAGGCGATTACTCACGGGCCGCTTCTATCAACATGCCCGGCAGAGTTAGCGGACGTTCCGGTTCGTTGCACCGTTGGAGAACCATCTTGATAGTACAAGTTGTTTACAAGCCGGTGTAGCCCAGTGAACCAGTGGCGGATTCGTGAACCGCAGGTCAACGGTTCGCCCCCTCACTCGCTCCACTTCTTGGGCTCATGAAACCTTTCATAAGCCTAAAATCTAAAATCGGCTTTGGTAACCCTGGGCAATCAGCGTGACATGGCTGCCAGGCCTGTTGGATCGCGTATGGAACGCGTCCCAACCCCAGGGCCGTTCGTCTCGACGGATTGCTTTAGAGTTACCGGCTAGCATACTATTTCTCCATACCGTAATTGCAAAACCTGTGCTGGTTCATGCCTTCTGAGACCAGAGCTTCCGCGGCTGATAATGTACCTGGATCTAGCTCTCCTTAGGCGCTCTCCCAGCTTGTAAGTTCCTCCACCCCGGCGCTCTACGTGGGATTGATGGTTCTCGCGGGTCTGTGGTCCAGTATCAAAAGGGTCAAGGGCTAGCCCATTTTTAACCCATTAATCACCCCCAAGGGTGATGCCCCACAGCGATCAATTATGTAAAGTTCATGCAAACAGGCTACCGGCAGTAGGGGGAGGCGCTAATGTCTAATCCTAGTGTTCTAGTAATTGACGACGATTTCGCGGTGCGGGGAGCAATAAACGTCGGCCTTCGCCTGGAAGGCTACGATCTGTTATTTGCCGAAAACGGGGCCGATGCTTTGGAGGTCCTGAAGGAAGCCACTCCGCGGGTGGTGATCCTTGACCTGAAAATGCCGGTGATGGACGGCTTGGAGTTCCTGTCCAACCTCCAGCTAAAACCTTCCGACCCGATCTCGGTGGTTGTGCTCACCGGATACGTGGACAACGATTCCGCCGAGGCCTGTTATAGGGCCGGGGTCAGCGCCTTGGTCAAGAAACCCTTCACCCTGAATGAACTGAGGGGAGCCGTGCAGACTGCTATCGCTTGCAGAGAGCATTCGCAACTATTCAAAGAAATGTTGATGGAGCGGGTCTCCAGTGATGTGATTCAGGAAAAAATCTCTCAACGTCTGGAGGTGCTGGGGAAATATCTACAGGAGCTTGCCCAGGTGCGGCGAAAGGCATCCAATCCCAGCCAGGACACGTTGCGCTCCGACTCCGGCGGCGTCTTGGACCTGTCCAATCTCGACGGGCCGCGGATGGACGCAGGGTCTTCCAGCGAAGGTTAATGCACCGGCGTGATTCCTAGGGCGCCGGGCCACGCGTCAAGCGCCGTTTTGGGCTACCCCGTTGACGCCTAGCCATCTCAGTTGCCTAGGTTATTTTGCCATGATTCATCGCCGGGTGATGGCGACTAGGATGCCCAATTGCACATATGTTCTTCTTACTCACCGTGGCCCCAACTGGCATCACGGCACAAATGTAGCGCCAACCTGCGTACCAAAACATAGCTGAATCAACCTGCCGGCCGGATTATGGCGGATCGGTAAACCGCAGGTCAGGGGTTCGGCTCCCCCCACCGGCCCCAGCTTTCAATCTTTGTTATTGCCCGAAGATCAACCATGACCAGAGCCTCCCCTTGTCCAGCGCCTCCTTGTTGACCAACCAACCGCCCTAACCGGCAACTGGACCATGCAGTTTGACAAGGAAATCCGCTGCTAGTACGGTTGGCCGAGGCCCAAATATATATTTCCGGAGGATGATTTTTATGGCCAGATTACCGGCCGCAAACAGGGAATCGGTGCCCGAAGGTCAGAAGGAAGCTTTTGATGAATTGTTGCAGAACCTGGGCTCGGTGCCCCAATATGGCCCTGGGTCGGTAATGATTCATGTGCCCCAGGCCCACAAATTGGCCACCGCGCTAAATAATTACCTGCGCAACGATTCGTCTCTGCCCAAGAAGATCCAGGAATTGGCCATGCTGGTCACCGCACGGGAAATAGACTGCCAGCACATTTGGAACGCCCACGCCGCATCGGCCAAAGAAGCGGGCGTGGACCCAGATATAGTGGAATCATTAAGAGACGAGGTCGAACTTCCCGATTTGGACCCGGACGAAGCGGCGGCGATAAATTACGGACGGGAATTTTTCCAGACGCACCACGTGAGCAGGGGAGGATTTCAGGCTGCCCTGGAACAATTCGGACGCCAGGGACTGGTGGAGTTGACCATGCTGATGGGTAACTACGCGCTGCTTGCCTTTATGATCAACGCCTTTGATTCCGACTTGCCGCCGGACCGGACCGAGCCGCTGCTTAACATCTAGCAGGTTTCATCCCAGCGCGGCCGGCTTGAATTCGAGTATAACCGCAACTCCGAAGGAGCTAGAGAACCCGGGCGAACACCCCCTTGGGAACGCCGCTAATCGACGGCTGGAATCAACAAACTCTGCTTGAGCTTGGCCAGGGCGCTGCGCTGCAAACGTGAAACATGCATTTGGGAGATGCCCATCTGGCGTGCAATAGCGCTTTGGGAAAGGCCCGAATAGAATTTCAAATAGAGTATCTTTTGCTCTCTCGGGTCCACATCTCCCAGGGCCATCTTCAGGTCCATGCGTTGCGCCAAGAATTCCAGGTCCGGATCTTCCTCACCGAGGCGGTCCAAGATGGTGGTGGCCACCTGGCCATCGTCCCCGTTGTGCTCGGCATCCAGCGACAATGGCCTGCCGTACCGCTCCACCTCGAAGGTCTGGAAGACCTCTCCCTCGGTAATCCCGACGGCATCGCAGATTTCGGGCACGGTAGGTGAGCGGCCCAGTTGTTGGGTGAGTGCCTCCATTGAACGGTCAACCAGCAGCTTTTGACGTTGGAGCTTGCGGGGTAGTTTCACCGCCCAGCCGTGGTCGCGGAAATAATTCTTGATCTCTCCCACCACCACGGGTATGGCAAAGGCGGCTAGCTTATTTCCCCGTTCAGGGTCGTACTTGTTGATGGCTTTGATCAGCCCGATGGTGCCCACCTGGATCAGGTCATCCAAAGGTTCGCCCAGGTACTGAAACCGGCGGCACAGCCGGTTCACCAGCGGCAAATGTTGCGCCACCAACTGGTCCCGTATGGACGTTTCCCTGGTTTCCTGCCACAACTCCAGAAGTTTTTCGGCTTCCAGAGCGCTAAACTTTGCCGTCATATCCCCTCCTCCCCAACAATGTTGCGGTGGAGCATACCCTTACCCAGCGTCCAGCAGAGTCCAACCCTTAGTCGTCGAGGGCCTCTTTGCGCTTTAGCATACGAACCACGGGCTCACCTTCATTGCCGCCGTCAAGCATTATTTCGTCCATCAGGCTTTCCAAAAGGGCCTGGCTTTCAGCCTCTTCCTCGCTAGCTACATAGCCGGCGATCGACGGCCATCCTGGAATGAGGACCTCTATGCTATCTGTATCTGTTTTGAACCTAATGATCACTTCCGTAGGGGCAGACTCAGGACTTGTTCTTTCAACACGCCTGAGCATGATCTCAAAGGCTTCGGACACGGCCACCCGAAGTTGGATGATCTCGTCATAATTGAAAGACAACCCGCCGGCGATCACCCCGATGGCCGCCCGGGCCACCGACTGGTGCTCCAACTTGGGCGGGACCCTCAATTCAATGACGTCGCTCAAACTCCCTCCTGCCAATTCCGACAACACGGATAAACCACCAAACCCAACCATATCACCACCCAATTCACCGCGGTAGAATCGTCAAAAGACCAAACACACCTCGACCGTTAGCATTTCCCCGGTGATTTTTTTAACTCGGTGTGTTATTAAACAGCAATTGCCGATTCTTAAACCTTGGCCGCTTTGAGTTGCTCCTGCATTATCCGCGCAGTAGCCCTAGGCTAAATCGCTCCCCTCAATTCCCTAGTCATCATTTTCACTTGAGCCGTGCATTGACCCTATATCCTCGGCGGCGCCGAACATTCTGCGCCTGAAAACCGCGGCACGACCACACTTCGCGAAAACTACCGCCGGCTTGCATTTCCCGGCCACTCATCCTCTCTTTCGATCACGAGGTTGGATACTCAACCCGGCGGGCCGTCGACCTTAATGCGAAATCCGTTTTTGCAGCACATATCCTGACCATTACCGGCGTCCAGCGCTGAATCGCCCCCGCCTTGCACAAACCCGTAAGGGGCCGACCAAAAGCGTCCTGGAAGGGGACCGTTTGATGTCCGCCGCTTGCCCATATGTGCAATGGGCGAATCTTAACGAATCAATTTCCATCTGACAACATTTCAGCAAAATGATTTAACCCTGTGGGGGTGAGGTGAAGAGCAGCTGAATAGCCAACGGACGATTCGACATTGTTGCCGCCCGGTTGTTCGCAAAGCCCATGTTCGTCCGGCGCCGGAATCATCTGCATCAAAGAGCCGCCTCGATCTGCGCAGTGGCCCAGTGTCCACCTGCTGGGCGCGCCAAATCCATATTCCCAGGATTTGTTTCAGGCGCCATACCCTAATCCCAGTAGGCCGATAGGTCAAATTGACTTCAAGAGTCACAGCAATTGTTCACAATCTATTCACAAACACTGATGGATGTATATGTTATGTTATGAGATGATGGCGGAGTTTTCCTACTATTGAAGTTGATTAGGCATCAAATTATCGTTATGTAATGTAATGTTTAGAGCGAATCTATTATTTCATGACTAAACGTGCCTGGAGAGGTGATAGTAACCCAAACCCGGGATTTTTTCGGCATTGCCAGGCGAATTGATTGACCCTCCATCCAGTTGTTGCGAAGGCGGGACATGAAAACGGAAATCGATCCTCTGGGAGCAGATATACTTCTGCAGTTATGGTTGGAAACCAGGGAAATGACATTCCGCGACCAGTTGGTGGCGCAACATTTGCCGCTGGCAAACCGGTTGTGCACCAGGTTCCAGAATCAAGGCGAGCCCATGGACGACCTTATTCGAGCCGGCGCCATGGGTTTGATGAAGGCCGTAGACCGTTACGACTCGCAATGCCGCAACAAGTTCACCGCATTCGCCATCCCAGTCATCTTGGGGGAAATAAAGGCCTATTTCCGCCACAACGGCTGGGACGCCATGGTTCCCCGCAAGCTCCAACTCTCCAAGCTGCTGTTGGACCAGACCGTGGAGACTCTAACCCAAGAAGTCGGCCGGTCACCCACAGTGGCCGAAATCAGCGAAGCCGCGGGCCTTTCCGAGGAAGAGGTCTTCCAAACCATTGAGGTGGATTCTTTCCAGCAGACCGTATCTCTGAAGGATGAACCGGCTGCGGACCAACGCAAACAGTACACTCACATCCCGGACTGGGATGGCGAACAACATCCAAGCGTGGGGTCCTTAGCAGATGAAACGGACCTAAAAGTGCCGCTAGCCGACATGGATACCAGGGAACAGATCGTATTGTATTTGAAGCTTTACTCCGGACTGTCTCAAAGCGCCATAGCCCGGCGGCTGGGCATCTCCCGCATACACGTGTCACGGCTGCAGTTTAGCGGGGTAGCCAAGCTGCGACTGAGGCTACGGGAGTGCGTTCGCTCCTGATCGGGCCATGTCCCCTTTCCTCGACGTGGCCGTTTAACCAGTCCCAAGCTAGACCCATCACAGGTATATAATGGCCTCATACAAGGGGACCACGCCGGCTTGCTTCGCTTGGAACCCTGATACTGGTGGAGGATTCTACATGTCTTGGATCCAAGAGGCGGACGTCAAACTTGGCAACGTCATAAAAGTCATGTCAATAAATCCCCAAGCCATGGAGGCAGTTCAAAACTTGAACCAGGCGGTCTCCTTTGGCTCCTCAGCCCTTACCAGGATCCAAGAAGAAGCCATAGCCACTGCGGTTTCGGTCACCAACAAGTGCCGGTATTGAACCATGGCCCACGGAGGGTTCCTCCGTCAGCATTCCGACGACCCGGAGCTTGCCAGCCACGTAATGCACGATTACACCAAAGCTGACCTGGACCCTGAGACTAGGGGCATGTTGGACTTCGCCTCAAAACTCACCCGGGAACCCACATCCATGCAGAAGACCGATGTCGAACAACTGCGGGGGTTGGGTCTCAACGATGAGCAGATCCTATCGGTGGTGTTAATCACCTGCATGTTTAACTTCATGACCCGCTTGGCTGACGGCTTGGGTGTAGAGGTGCCCCCAGGCAGGCAAGAGGCCCATGAACGATGGCTGACGGGTGACGTGCTGGCCCAAGACTGGTTGCTAAAGCCCAAAGAGTAGAATCATCACCGCCGGGCGGTTCGTTGACAATGCGGGAGACGCCAAATTATCATCAGTCAGGCGGTCTCTTTCTGGAGACCGGCCCAGAATTTCTCCCAGGCGGCTGTAGCTCAGTGGTAGAGCACTGCCCTCCCAAGGCAGATACGTGGGTCCGATTCCCATCAGCCGCTCCAGTCTTTAGGCATAAAAAAGCGTCCAGGCGCCCTGGAGGCTTTTTGTTCAGCCTAGTGCTTATTGTTAAGCTTTTGTAATGGGAGTGGACTTCACGGAACGCGGCAAAAGGAACCATTTCGGCTACCCCTGAACCATAGACCCGTGATTTTGCGGGTCCACCAACCAGAGGGTCCGTGCCAGCGGCGATCCCTTTACTTCCGGTCAAATCTCCAGGTATAGAGGACCACTGCGACTGCGGTGGCTAGGTTGAGACTTGAGACCCCCGCATTCATTGGAATAGAGACCCGGTGTTCGGCAGCTGCGATCAATTCTTGACTGATACCTCCACGTTCTGATCCAAAGGCGAGAATCGCATGGGCCGGTATCGAACCCGGCCGCAATGGTTCGCCCCTGGGGTCGACCACCACGACACGGCGGCCGCAATCGGGAATCGCGGCCGTTCGAGTGACAGGGATTGCAAAATGCAACCCGGCGCTGGCTATCAACGCCGCCGGGTTCCAAGGGTCTTGAAGGCCGGTGGTCACTAGTCCCGCGGCCCCCGCAGCCGCTGACACCCGGACCGCCGCGCCTATATTCAGCAGATTTCTGGGGTTCTCAAGTAAGACCACTGGAGCGGGTGACGGGTCATTCAGAACTTCGGCGGGGGATGCCGTGGGGCGCTTCGCGATCGCTATGACACCGGTGGGAGGCGCTATTGGCGCGAGCTGCTCGAAGACCTCCGCCGAAATCGCGCTAACCAACTTATCGAGCGGGTAGGCGATGTCCGGCGCAAGCTCCGCGCCTAATCTGGATAACTCCTCGGTGTTCGACGCAACAACTTCGATCAACTCAGCGCCAAACCGGATGGCATGTTTCAATGGGTGGATCCCTTCAAGCACCGCTAAAGCCTGATCGCCTCGCGCTCTGCGAAACCGTTCTACAAGCGTTTGATGGCTCATGATCCTCCGGAGCAGAATTGGCTACATCCCGCCGGCGTCAATGGGATATCTTCTCTAGACCCCCAGGTAGCCAAATACGGAAGACAGCATCCAAAGGCATTTAAGCCCGGACCCTAAGGGGTGGACCTGCCGGCGCGGCGTGGAACTACGCCGTTCGCATTATAGTATCGGCGAATCGCCCCAGTGATCGATCATGGGCAATCCGCCAACAACCTTCATGCTCCGATGAGGCCATTGGCCGCTTCCAGTCTGAGCCAATGCTAAGGCCCCGGTGGTTGCCGGGGCCTTCTGCCATTGCGCTTTGTCTCAATAGTGCCGTGAACGCTATTCGAAGGCCACTACCGGGGAAGTGTAAGAACCGTCGTTCATTACTAACAACCCCGGGGATGAGCTGGAAATCAGGTCGATCAAAGTTGCCGCATTGTAGCCGGACACGTTTTCTAAAAGCAACGGGCTGTTGGCCGTGCTCCCCTTCATCAACCGGAAAGAGACCATCGCCATCGGTCCGTCCCCGGTCACCCCGTCGGCAGAGATCATGGCGATCCAAACTTTGCCAGGGGTCGACACCAGGGATTCGATGATCGCATCTCCCGCCAAATCGCCGTTGGCCACTCCTGTGACCTCTAGCACCGACGGCTCGTAGGTAAGGACCAACTCCAAGCTGCCCACCTGGTAGGCCCCCTTCAGATTGATGGGCACCTGCACAGTCTGCGGCGCGGGGGGCGCGACTTCCATCACCGGTTCCGGTGTGGCCGTGGCCCTGGGCGCCAACGTGGGAACAGGCGTGGGCGCGGGCGTGGGTGTGGGCATCGGTGTCTGGGTTGGCAAGGGCATCGCCGTGGGCGGCGGCGATGTGGGAACGACCGTGGGGGCGATTATAACAACGGCTTGGCTACCGGCTGGGTCATCCCCTCCAGTAAACACTCCCGCAGCATAAAGACCGCCAACGATCACGGCGGCGGCCGCCAGGGCGCCCAAGAGCCACTTATAACTGGCCGCCAGCGCAATCAGACCTAGATCCATCCAGTGTCGCCATTCTCGAAGGACTCTCATGTTAGATCCCCTTCTCCGGTCTGGCCAGGGCAAGGACCTGGCGTGCATCCTCAGCGGTGACCGTACCGTCGCCGTCCAGGTCCAAGGCCAGGTCCACAGCCATTGTTTGCGCGGCCATTCTCAAGGCAATCAGCCCATCCACGGCGGTGACGCTTCCGTCCCCGTCGGCGTCGCCAAGTATGCGTTGGCCTATGGTTAACATGCCGTCCGCCAGCGAGATGGTGACTGACCGGCTGAAGGAATCACTTACCAAACTCCTGGAAAGAGTCAGCTGGGTGGAGCTTCCGGTTTCACCCACCGCCTTGAATTCCACCACGGCGGCCGACCCGCCGCCGGCCAGGGGCTCGTTGGAAGCAAAGCCAAAGCGGATCACCCCCGGATCATCGGCATGATATCTAAATGTGGCGGGTGAGAAAACCGCGCCCTTGGTAACTCCGATCACTTCCACGACTTCGGGATCATAAGCCAGGCTGAAAGTGACCCCAAGCACATCCTCAGCATTCTGCACGACGATGGGCACACTCACGGTCCCGTTGGCAGGCGCCACCCTGACGCCGGCGCCCAGGGTCATCTCAGAAGCCGCCCGCACCATGGTAAATGTCTGGCCGTTCTGCGGAGGGTTGATGGTTGGCGCTAGATTGTCGGGGGTGACGATGATCTGGTAATTCCCAACGGTGGCATCGGCGGACTTGACGGCCGAAACCGTTATGTTAAAAGTGTCCGTCACCGGCGCCGTGACTGCCAGCAGCGAGCTCGTCCCATAGTTGGAGTCGGTGAATCCTGATTTCGCGTTAGTGACGACGAACCTCAAGGGCTCTTCATTCTCTGTCCTCACCTCAACTATATAGGTCAGGCCCTTTTCCGCTGAGAAAGTGAAGTTATCTTGGTCATCCAATGGGCTGATCGCGCCCCCGATGTTATTGCCAAAGGCGATCTCTGTGGCGCCGGTCAGGAAATCGCTGTGCCGGTCCTTCAGTCCCGATTCGGCGTCTACTCTAAGGAAATAGGTCCCCACCGGATCGCTGGCATGGGGAGAAGAAGAAACGGTGACGATATAGACGCCTGAGGCCGACGCGACCCAGGAAACATCAGTCTCTGTCCCATAGTTTGCCGTCACCGGCGGTTCCCCACCGTCCAGTGGCTCAACGGAAAGGCTTACCGCCTCGGTCGATCCGTAGGTGAGGTCAAAGGTGTACTTCACACCCCTTACGGCGGGAAAGGAGAACATGTCCCGGTCATCCGCTGGGCTGATGGCGCCGGATACTGAATTGCCAAAGCTGATGGCAGTGGCGGAATTCGCCCGGCTGCTGTGCCGGTCTTCAAGGGCGGTGTCGGCCTTTACCGTCAAGGAATAACTGCCAACGGAGTTTATGACGCGGGTTGAGCCGGACAGAATCACGAAGAAGGTCCCGTCTTCGGTGGCGATCCATTCCAATTGGGGGCCGCCGCCCTCGTTGGATAGGACAGATCCATCTACCGGATTGCCCACGGAGATGCTCAACGTTGCGCCGATCCCGGCGTCTATGTTGTATTTGATCCCCCGTTTTGCCGGGAAGGAAAAGAAGTCAAAGTCGTCTTGGGGGCTGATAGCGCCGTTGTAGACGGTTCCAAATCCCAGGGGTGTGGCCCCCTCCCGGGATTCACTATGCTGGTCCTTCAAGCCGGTGTTGGCGTTGACCTGCAACGAGTAGGTGCCGATGGGATCCATGATCTGAGGAGAGGCTGATAAGGCGACAAAATAGGTGTCGTCACTGGGCGCGATCCAGGAAAGTGTGTTGCCGACACCTGAGTTGGACAATTCGATGCCGTCCACCGGGTGGGCCACCACGATGCCAATCCCGGCCATCGAGCCAGGATTGACCTGAATTTCGTATTCAACGCCCCTCACCGCCCGAAAGAAGAAGTAATCCTCATCCTGCTCTGGGCTGATCGCCCCATCGTGAGCGCTGCCCAGCCTTATGGGAGTGGCTCCTTCCCGGCCGTCGCTGTGCTGGTCTTCCAGCGACACGTCGGCGGTGACCTCTAACGAATATGTTCCGATCGGGTTTGTGGCTTGCGGAGAGGCGGATAAGGCAATGAAATAGGTGTCGTCGCCGGGCGCGATCCAGGAAAGGGCGCTGCCCGAACCAGAGTTGGCCAATTCGACGCCCTCCACGGGTTGGGCCACGATTATGTTGATTCCGGCCATATCGCCCGTCTTGACCTGAACATCGTATTGAACGCCCCTTACAGCCCTAAAGAAGAAATAATCCTGGTCTTGCTCAGGGCTTATCGCTCCGTTGTGGGCGCTACCCAGCCTTATTGCGGTGGCGCCCTCCCGGCCGTCGCTGTGCTGGTCTTCCAGCGACGCGTCGGCGGTGACCTCCAGGGAGTATGTTCCAACGGGGTCGTTCACCCGGTTAGAGCCGGTCACCGTGGCGTAGTATGTATCGGTTGCGGGAGCAATCCACCTTAGAGTATCTCCAAGACCGGCCGTGGTGTCGGCAACACCGTCCGTGGGATTCAACACTGAGAGGGATACCCCGTTGGAGGTGCCCATGTCTGCTTGGAACATGTATTCGACTCCGCGGATGGCCTGGAAGAAGAAATAATCCACGTCGTCCTTCGGCGAGACCGATCCGTTATGGGCGTTGCCAAAACTGATTTGTGTCGCCCCTTCTCTAGACTCGCTGTGACGGTCCTCCAAGGTCATATCGGCCGCCACTTCCAGGGTATAGGTGCCCACTGGCTCTCTTACCAGCGGAGAACCCGACACCACCACAAAGTAAATGGCCGTGGATGGGGCCACCCAGTCAAGGATGGCGCCAACGCCTCCGTTGGTAGCCTCAGCCTTACCGGCGGGGTCGGAAACCAGGATATCTACACCTTCAGCCGCACCCGTGACCGCCTCTCCCGAGCCCACTTCAAAAGAGTATCGCACTCCGCGGACAGCCTGGAATGAAAAGTAGTCATTGTCGTCCGCCGGGCTGATGGCGCCCTGATGCTGGGTGCCAAAACTAACGGGAGTAGCACCCTGGCGGTTGCCGCTGTGCCTGTCTTCCAAAGAGAGATCGGCCGCCACTTCCAGGGTGTAGGTGCCCACCGGCTCTCTTACCAGTGCTGAGCCAGAAATCACGGCATAATAGATTGCGGTGGCCGGGGCAATCCATTCTAAAGCCGACCCAAGGCCGTTGTTGGAAGCCTCTATGATGCCGGTCTCGTTGCTGACAGCAATCTCCACTCCCTGGACCGTGCCCAAATTGGCGTTGACTATGTATCTGACTCCGCGGTTGGCCCGGAAGGAAAAATAATCGCGGTCGTAGTCGGCCTGAATGCTTCCAGCGTACTTGGGCTGGCTGGGCCAGGGGCTGACGGCGCCTTGATACTCGTTGCCTATGGCAATGGGGGTAGCCCCGGTGATGTATTCCTCATGCCGGTCCACCAGGCTGGTATCCGAGGTGGCCTTGAGGGTGTAAGAGCCCAAGAAAACGGGCCCATCTGGAGCGCCTTGCGCCCCATACACTTCTAGAAAATAGGTATCGTTCGTGCGGGCGACCCACTTGACATCCTTCTGGTCGCCGTCCCAAGTCATGGTTTGCCCCTCGGCGACGCCCGCTCCCCGGTCTGCTGAATCGATCACCGTCAGGTTGGCGTCGGTGATGCCGGTCAAACCCAGGACAAAGTCGTATTGGACACCGCGTTTGGCGTCGAAAGAAAAGTAGTCGACGTCGAAGAAAAGGGAAGTTTCGTCGATGTTTCCGGAAATCTCACCGGTGCCGATCGCGATGTGGGTTGCCAAGGACCGGTAATCGCCGTGGTCGTCCTCGGCGCGTACCACTGCCGGAGAAAAGAGGGTTACCAGCGATATCGCCAAGAGCGCCGCCATCAGGCCCACCCCGGCTAACGTCAACGGACTGCGCATCATCCCCTCCCTTCCCCGCTGCCGTCGCCCGAGGTACCCACAGCGCTGTTAACGCCAACTGCCGGATAGCCGGTTCAGGGTTTCATTTCTTGGCTGGCCTGATTCCGGCGCCGGACTGGGCAGCAAATATCAAAATAGTAAATTATGTCAACAATTTTATCTTTTTTTAATATTATGTTCAATCAATCCGGGCGCCCCTAATTGCCAATATTCCGGTGTTACCGGGCGGCGTGCCAGAATGATAGGCAACGGCCCTTGGCAATCGCTATCTCACACGCCGGATTCATTGACCGGTCCAATAGAAGGGGAGTTTGCCGATTCTACGCTAAAGCACAAGACCGGCTTGCCTTGAACGGACCATTGCCATGTGTTAAATTAGCTTTGATCTGAACAACGCGAAGCAGACAGAGCAAAGGAAAACCAGATGGCATACGTGACTCCACGGGAAGGGGAAAACCCCGAGAGCTTGGTCAACCGCTTCCGGGCATCGGTCCAACACTCAGGCATTCTGCGAGAACTGAAGGACCGCCGATTCTTCCGCTCCAAGGCCCAGAAGGAAAGGTTGGCTGCTCAACGGGCCGCTCGCCGCCGCCGCCGCCAGCAACGCCGCTAAAAGCCGCGGCTGATGCCTAGACATATTCGTTAACCCCCGTCACGAAAAAGGCGACTTCCATTGTTTGGTGGAAGCCGCCTTTTGATTTTCTCCGGGAGCTTAGCCGTCGTCAAAGTGGGATACGCATCAACTCTTCGGAAAATATTATCTGCCCGTCGTAAATCCGCCTTACATCGCCAATGCCCTTCTCCATGGGGCCGTGGCTGGAAAGGTGGGGGCCCACGTGGACCAGCACCAACTTTTTAACGCCGGCTTCTTGGGCCAGCCGGGCTGCGCCTTCGGTCCCGCATTGGCCGTCTGACTCGCCGTTCTCTTCCATCACCTCCTGGTCGTCCCAACACATACACAGCATCATGTCGGCCCCCTTGGCCAGCTCCAACACGCTCTGGCACGGCCGGGTGTCACCGGTGAATACCAGGCTGCCTTCGCTGCTGTCCACCCGGTAGCACAGAGAGTCCAACCATGGCTGCACGTGCTCCGCCGGGGCCGCGGTCACCTGCCAATCGGCGCCGCTATGCACCAGTCCGGGCCCCACGTCTTTGGCTAAAACCGAAGGCGGCGTGCGTGGCAGAGTGCCGCCACGGTTGACGAATACCCGCTGGCTCAGCGGATGGTTCACCCTGGCCTTCCAATCGTGGGAGAAAACGCCGTTGTCACCGAGTATCCCCTCGGTGATCCGTTCGGTCAGGTCCGGCCCAAACACCTGCAACCGGTTCTCCCGGCCAATGCTCTGGTCCCACCGGCATAGGAGGAAGCACGGATAGTCTATGTCGTGGTCGAAGTGGTGATGGGTGAAAAACAGGTGATCGACCTCGGTGGGGAAAATGCCCGCCTTGACCAATTTATAGGTGGTGGCCGGGCCGCAATCGAACATCAGATGCTCTCCACCCACCCTGAGGACGTAGGAACTGCCAAACCTGGTGGCCGTTGGCGTGGGCGTCCCCGCTCCTAAAACCACTACCTCAGCCATGCCGCCTCCTGATCATTAGATTTACTGGGCCCGACGGTGAATGGGCCCGACGGTGAATGGGCCCGACGGGTTCCACCGCCGGCCGGTCCCGGCCAACCCGCGCCGGACAACTGATACCGGGCTGTAAAAGACATGCTCCCTAGCCAGCCCAGGTTACCACTCGGCGGGATTCGAGACCAGGCGTCCGGTTGCCGATACCATTGGGAAACTAGATGATATAGCCGCGAATCGCCCATGGGAGGAACGTCATCCGCATTGACAGTCAGATACGTTGCTGGTAGATTGGCTTAGTTGGCCTATTTTTAGAAGGCTGGCTTTTTGACCTACCAACATGTATCGCCAGGAGGGCGCAAGTGCCACGATACGACTACAAATGCACCAATTGTGAACAGGAGTTTGAGTTGGTGCAGACGTTCAGCGAAGCCGGGTCTGGGGTGTGTCCCCTGTGCTCTGGCAAGGGCCAGCGCGTGTACCACGCTGTGCCGGTGATATACAAAGGAAGCGGATTCTATACCACAGACTACGGCCGGCCCAAACCCCCATCGGAGAACGGCAGCAAGGAAACCAAGGATTCTAAGGACTCCAAGACCACGGGGGACAACAAAGAATCAAGCAGCAGTTCAACGTCCGACAGTAAAGAAAAGGTCAGCGCCTCGGACAGCGGTTCGTCCGGCTCATCGAGTTCATCTGCGGATTCCGGGAGCAGCGGCTCTTCCAGCTAGTCCTATTCACCAAATAACCTGGAACCATTAAAAACCCCGCGCGTGGTGTAGTTTTGGGCCCGACAGCCCGGAAAGACCGCAGCGGGGATTTCTTATGGACTGAAATGGGTATAGTCCGTTCGGCCTCCACTTGATCTTGTGGGGAAATATTTTTTGGCTTCTTACCCGTCTCAAGGGAGTCTTCAGTGCGTGCATTGATTCAACGGGTGACTCAGGCATCCGTCGTGGCCGAAGGCCAAGAGGTGGGCAGCATTGGGCCGGGGCCTGGGATGGTCGTATTTCTGGGAGTGGCAGCAGACGATCAAGAACCCGACGCCCAATACCTGGTGGAAAAGCTGGTTAACCTGAGGATATTCTCCGGCAAGGACGGGCGTTTTGATCTTTCCGCCTTGGACGTGGGAGCGGAGTTGCTGCTGGTGAGCCAATTCACCCTGTACGCTGAAACCCGTAAAGGACGCCGCCCCAGCTTTACCCAGGCCGCAGCCCCAGACGAGGCCCGGCGTTTGTATGAATACGCAGCGGAACGGTTCCGCTTGGCCGGACTAAAAGTCGCCACAGGGCGTTTTCAAGAACACATGTTGGTGAGGCTGGAAAACGACGGCCCGGTGACCCTGATGCTTGACAGCAGCGACCGGCAAAAGCCCCGCCGCTAGCGGTGCCAGCCTATGCCTTTGTAGAAACCTCTGAGATAGGCGATCTGGCCACCGTGGGCCACGATGTCCCAAGTCATCTGGCCCAACGCCGAAGCGGCAGTGCGGGGTTCGGCTCCAGCGGGAAACACCACCCGTTTCTCGAAATCTTGCTCGGTGAGCCCGGCTAGAAACCCCCGGGCCTCCGACCTAACAGCCTGGTAATACCCCAGCAGCACTTCCCGGGCCGGCGGTTTCCACGCGGCAACTTGCTCGGCGGTCCAACCCACTCCCCGGTCTTCCGGGTCCGGCGCCATGCCGAACCTCTGAGCCCATCCGCCCTCCACCCACATCTGGGGCTGATTCCTTAGCCGGGTGGTCACAAACCCATCCATCACCCGGTTGAGATGCCAGAGGATCCAGGCGATGGAGTTGCATTGACTGGCGGGGATTCGCGCCAGCATGGCGTCATCCATCCCATCCATAGCGTCATCGATCATGTCCCAGTTTCGGTCCAGCGCCGTGAGCAATAGTTCGGTTGCCAGCATCTAACTAAACTCCAGATCCAAGCTGATGTCCAGGGCGTTGGTCGAATGGGTCAGCGCGCCGACTGAGATAAGATCTACTCCGGTGCCAGCCACCGCCCGGACTGTGTCATGATCGATGCCCCCTGACGCTTCAACCAGGGCTTTCCCATCTATGATATCCATGGCCTGTTGCATCATGTCCACCGGCATATTATCCAGCATGATGATGTGGGCGCCTGCGTCCAGGGCTTCCCGGACCTCATCCAGGGTTTCCACCTCCACCTCCACCTTTATGGTGTGGGACGCTCTGGATAGAGCCAGTTGGATGACATCCTTCAGGCCCATCTCCCGGGAGCGCAACGCCTGAATGTGATTGTCCTTGATCAAGATTCCATCAGCCAGGTTCAACCGGTGGTTGGAGCCGCCACCCATACGCACCGCGTACTTGTCCAGATAGCGGTGTCCCGGCGCCGTTTTGCGGGTGTCCACGATGCGTGACTTGGAGCCGGCAACAGACCGCACCTCCAGCACGTACTGGTTGGTGTCGCTGGCGATGCCGCTCATCCTTTGCAAAAAATTCAGGGCCACCCTTTCCGCTTTGAGGATGCTGCCGGCCGATCCTTCGACGACGGCTAATTCCGTGCCCGGGGACACAGGTGAGCCATCTTCCAGCAAGGCTCTGGCCACCAATTCATTATCCACCCTTTTAAAGACCGCCAAGCCGACGTCCAGGCCAGCCAAGATGCCGTCCGCCTTGGCCCGTAAGATTCCGCGTCCCCGAATCTCGGGAGGAACCAGGGCTTGGGTGGTGGGGTCGTTGAACGTCTGGTCTTCGGTGAGGGCTGACTCGATGAGATGGTGCACTTCCGGGGGTAGCTCGATCACGTTGCGTCCTCCTGACTGGTCGATATCTTGGTCAGCACCACGTGCTTTTCCCACTGCTCCGACGGCTGGGGAAAATCCTCTCTGAAGTGGGACCCCCGGCTTTCCTGACGGAGCAACGCTGCCTCCACCATCAACCTTGCCAACAGCACCATGTTGGCCAGCTCGAAGGACGGCAAGTCCTCCGGTTTTGGCATGGTGCGCTGCCACAATTGGAGAATGCGGGCTGAAAGCAGCAGGCGCTGGCCGTTGCGGTTGATGCCCACGTTTCGCCACATCAGGTCTTGAAGCGATTCCAGGCTCAACGCCGGCGCGCTGGCGCAGACAAGTTGCCGTTGCGTCAGGGTGGCGGCGACGTAGGCCGGGCCGTCCGGGCTGGGGCCGGGGGTGGCGGGTTCCGGAGCATCTCCCAAGGTGCTGGCCACCACCCGTTGGGCGAAAACCAACGTGTCCAGCAAAGAATTGCTGGCCAGCCGGTTGGCGCCGTGGACGGCGGCACAGGCGACCTCACCGCAGCCGTATAGACCGCCCAGGCTGGTCCGGCCCCAAACGTCGGTCTTGATGCCGCCCATCATGTAGTGGGCCGCCGGGGCCACCGGCGCCGGCTCCTTGGTGATATCTACTCCATGCTCCATGCAAAAGCTGTATATGGTGGGAAACCGGGCTTGAACCGTGTCCGCCGGCAGGTGGGAAATATCCAACCGTACCGGGCCGCCTCCGGAACTTTCCATCTCGGCGGCGATGGCGCGGGACACCACGTCCCTGGGCGCCAGGTCGGCCAGCGGATGATAATCCGACATGAAGGCCCGGCCCTGGTTGTCGCGCAAGACCGCGCCCTCGCCCCGCATAGCCTCCGACAGCAGGAACGATGGAGAGCCCTCCATGCTGAAGGCCGTAGGGTGGAATTGGTAGAATTCCAGGTCCATCACGGCGGCCCCGGCGTTGAACGCCAGGGCTACACCGTCTCCCGTGGCAACCTCCGGATTGGTGGTGAAACGGTAAAGCCTTCCGCCACCGCCGGTGGCCACGATTATGTACCGGCCGGTGAATTTCAGTGTTCGGCTCGAGGCCGTATCCCGGGCCTCCACGCCGTAGGCCCTGCCTTCTTCCACCAGTATTTTGGTGGCCAGGCTGAATTCCAAGACCGTGATGCTAGATTGGGCCACCCGCTGGGCCAGGGTGGTCTCTATGTGCTGGCCGGTGGCGTCGCCTCCGGCATGAAGTATCCGGGGCATGCTGTGGGCGCCCTCGCGGCCAAGGGCGATCTGTCCGTGTATGGTGTCAAATGGAACGCCCCACTGGATCAGATTGGCCACCCTCTGGGGTCCTTCCCGGGTCAACACGGAGACGGCTTCGGGGTCGCAAAGACCCGCCCCGGCCGTCAGGGTGTCCTGCATGTGCAGCACCGCCGAGTCTCCGGGCCCCAGGGCGGCGGCGATGCCTCCCTGGGCGTAGAGGGTATTGCAGTCTTCAATGCGGCCCTTGGTCAGGATCAGGACCGAGCCGTGTTCCTGCGCCAGCAATGCCGTGTTCAACCCGGCAATGCCGCTGCCGATGATGATGTAATCGTAATCGGTCTTTTCCACCGGGGGTACGGTCCTTAGGTTCAATTCCTGCGTTAGAGGTTGCCCATTGTACTCCAGACCGCAGCCCAAGGCGAGACTGGCCCCGTACCCTCGCAAGGAACCTTGCCCCAAAACTGTCATTCTGAGGAGCGTATCGACCGAAGAATCTAAATTCGTGGATTTGGCGCCCCAGTTGACGCGCCTAAGCTCACGACTTTAGACCCCTCGTTGCGCTCGGGGTGACATGATATTGGGACTTTTGAGGCAAAGCCCTCGCAAGGGGCTGTTGAACCGAAAGCCCGCCAAAAGCAAAAGCCCCGCCTCTATTACGTTTGGCGGGGCTCTTGAGTCATTTGAATCTTCCGGCTCTGGTCTATCGCAGGGCCAACATCCGGTTAAGGGCAATTTGGGAATCCTGGCGGACCTGTTCTGGCACTGTGATCTGGTTGATCACCTGTCCCTCGGCCAGACCGTCCAGCACCCAAAGCAGGTATGCGGGGTGGATCCGGTACATGGTGGAGCAGGGGCAGATCACCGGGTCCAGGCAGAACACGGTCTTGTCCGGGTTGTTGAGAGCCAACCGGTTCACCAAGCTTATCTCGGTGCCCACCGCCCACACGCTGCCCGGAGCGGCTTCGTTGATGGCCTTGCGAATCACCTCGGTGGAGCCGTTCATGTCGGCGGCCTGGACCGTTTCCATGGTGCACTCGGGATGGACCAATACCGTGACATCGGGATATCGCTCCCTGGCCGCTTGGATCTGGTTAACGGTGAACCTGGTGTGTACCGAACAATGTCCCTGCCACAGGACCATTTTTGCGTCGAGAAGTTGCTGAACGGTGTTGCCGCCCAGGGGCTTGAAGGGATTCCAAACCACCATGTCGCTAGGTGACAGCCCCAGTTTGATACCCGTGTTGCGGCCCAGATGCTGGTCGGGCAAAAACAGGATTCGTTGCGAGTTTTGGAACCCCCACTCCACTACCGCCTTGGCATTTGAGGACGTGCAAACCGCTCCGCCGTTGCGGCCACAAAGGGCCTTTATACCGGCGATGGAGTTCATATAGGTGATGGGGACTATGCCCCCCTGGTCTCCCAGAACTTCCTGGAGGTCGTCCCAAGCATCGTCGACATCCTCCATTGGGGCCATGTCGGCCATGGAGCAGCCGGCTGTGATATTGGGCAGGATCACCTTCTGATTGGGAGCGCAGAGGATGCAGGCCGTCTCGGCCATGAAGTGGACGCCGCAGAACACGATATAGTTGGCGTCGGTGTTGGTGGCTGCTTCCTGAGACAACAGGAAGGAGTCTCCCTGAAAGTCGGCGTACTTGATGACCTCTTCCCGCTGGTAATGATGGCCAAGGACCGTGACCGAACTGCCCAGGCGCTGGCGGGCCTGGTGGATCCGCCGGTCAAGCTCCTCAACGCTCAAGTGCAAGTATTCGGTAGGGATGCTCTGCCAACGCACGTTGACGGACATTTCTTCCGCCAGGGATTTGGCGGGAAGCTCATCTTCCGGCTTGCAAAAGGCCGCGTGCTCTATTTCCGTTATGGGGATGGTGGCTGGACGAACCATGGCAGTGGTTAACCCCTTTTGTTAAACGATACCGGGATATTCAGCCCTTCAGGTTATTATACCCTTTGATGGACCTGCGGCGCTCCCCCGAAGCTTTCCTTGCAGCGACCAAGGGCTGGCTTGGGTGATCTCCACTCCTGCCAGCTCACCCAGCCTGTCTGCTTCATCCTCGAAGAACACCAGTTTATTGGTGCGAGTCCTTCCCTGCCACTTCCCCTTTTGGCGTCCCTCCACAAGGACTTCCACTTCTTGGCCAACCAGACCGGCATTGACTTCTCTAAGGACTTTTTCCTGCACGGAGTCCATTCGCTCCCGGCGCTTTGTCTTTACATCGTGGGGGACATCGTCCTCCATGTTCCTATCGGCCATTGTGCCTGGGCGGGAGGAATACACTGCGCAATGCACCTTATCGAATCGCAGGTCTGAAACCAGGTCCAATGAGTTCTGATACTCGGCGTCCGTCTCGCCGGGGAAGCCAACGATCATATCCGTGCTCAATGACGCTGCCGGGACGGTTTTCCGAATCCGCTCCACCAATCGGCGGTAATCGGCCTGGGAATAGGGGCGCCTCATACGGCTGAGGACCCCGTTATCGCCCGACTGTACGGGAAGGTTGATATGTTCGCACACTTTGGGCAGTTCGGCCACCGCGTCAATGATTCGCTGGCTCATGAAAGAGGGATGGGAGGTCAAGAAACGAATACGCTCCAACCCCTTTGTATCGTTGAGCCTGGTCATTAGATCGGCCAGGTCCGGCTTTTCGGGTAGGTCCAGGCCGTATGCGTCCACCGTCTGGCCCAACAGCGTAACTTCTTTGACACCCCGGGCCGCCAGAAGTTCCACCTCATGCACCACCTCGCCCAACGGGCGGCTGACCTGCCTGCCCCTCCGGTAGGGAATGATGCAGAAAGAGCACATCAGGTCGCACCCGTGAATTATGGGCACGTAGCAGGTGACGCCGGGGTTGTTGACTGTGAGGTCAGAAGTGAGGTTCCCGACGCATCCCTCCCAATCCAGACCCAGGCGCTCGCCCAGCAAATCCAGCAACGGGGCGTATTCTTGGGGACGCATGAACACGTCGACGTGGGGAAACCGCCGTTGCAGGTCATCGGTCTTGGGGCCCACCATGCAGCCCATCAACGCCACCACCTGCGCCGGGTTTTCCTTTTTCAGGGGGGCCAGGGCGGTGAGGCTTCCCACCACCTTATCTTCGGCTTGCTGGCGCACCACGCAGGAATTGAACACCAGGACATCGGCATCTTTGGGTGATTCAACCGAATGAAGGCCCAACTGAACCAACGCCGATTCCAAACGCTGGGAGTCGGCCAGATTCATCTGGCACCCGATGGTCCACAAATAGAAACTGGCCGGACCGGTAGACCCGGCGACCGATGGAAACCCGGAGGTAGACGCTTCTATTAATGTCATAGAGTAATCCTGATGAATGGGAGGCCTTACGGCCGGGGTGAATCGATGGCGGAGGGAATGGGATTTGAACCCATGAACCCGCTTTCGCGGGTTAAGCGCTTAGCAGGCGCCCGCACTCGGCCACTATGCGATCCCTCCCCTT